>DASSJI010000238.1:0-13603 GCA_035691285.1 Vicinamibacteria bacterium
GACGCAGAGGTGATCCTGAGCGCTCGCGACGACGTGCTGCGGGTGCCCACGGCGTCGCTGCTCGAAGGCGGCAAGGCGCTGGTGCTGGAGGGCGGCCGGCTGGCGGAACGCACGCTCGAGATCGGCCTGCGCAACTGGGACCTGACCGAGGTCAAGGGCGGGCTGCGGGCGGGCGAGCAGGTCGTCGTGTCGCTGGACCGTCCCGAGGTCAAGGCGGGCGCGCGCGCCCGAGCGACGGGCGTCCCCGGAAGCTGAGCGGCAAGGTCGTGATCCGCCTGGCCGGAATCTCGCGCAGCTACGACGTGGGCGGCGAGTTCGTCCACGCCCTCGTGGATGTGACGGAGGAGATCGCGAGCGGGGAGCACGTCGCGATCATGGGGCCCTCGGGCTCGGGCAAGTCGACGCTGCTGCACGTGATCGGCTGCCTGGACCGGCCCGACCGCGGCCGCTACGAGCTCGACGGCCGGGACGTCTCGGAGCTCGACGACGCGGAGCTGAGCCTGGTGCGCCGCCACACCGTCGGCTTCGTGTTCCAGTTCTTCCACCTCGTGCCGCGCCTGACCGCGCGGGAGAACGTCGAGCTGCCGATGCTCTTCGCCGGCGTCGATCCGGCCGAGCGGCGGAATCGCGCCCTCGAGCGCCTGCGCGCCGTGGGCCTCGAGGCGCGCGTCGCGCACCGCCCCGACCAGCTCTCGGGCGGAGAGCGCCAGCGCGTCGCGCTCGCACGGGCGACCGTGCTTTCGCCCAAGGTGCTGCTCGCCGACGAGCCCACCGGCAACCTCGACACCGCCTCGGGCCGGCACGTGCTGGAGCTGCTGGAGCAGATGAACGCCTCGGGCTTGACGCTGATCGTCGTGACCCACGACCCGGCGGTGGCGCGCCGCGCGCGTCGCATCCTCGTGTTGACGGACGGGCGCGTGGTGTACCGCGGGCCCGGCAGCCGGATCCACGAAGCGGTCGAGAGGCTGGCCGCCGCGGAGAACGGCGCGTGAGAACGCTCGACGTCCTGGGCTTCGCGGGCCGCGCCCTGCGCGGACACCGCCTGCGCACCGCGCTCAGCCTTCTCGGCGTGGCGATCGGCGTCGCCGCGGTCGTCACGCTCACGGCGCTCGGCGAGGGCGCGCGCCGCTACGTGCTCGGCCAGTTCGCCGCGGTGGGCACGAACATGGTCGTCGTGCTTCCCGGCAGGACCGAGACCACCGGCGCAATGCCGGGGTTCGGCGGCGTGCCCCAAGACCTCACGCTGGAGGACGCCGTCGCCGTCTCCCGGGGCGTGCCGGAGGTGGACAAGGTCGCGCCCATGGTCGTCGGCACCGAGACGGTGGCCTTCGGCGAGCGACGGCGGCAGGTGGCGCTCTTCGGCGCCACCCACGAGGCGCTCGAGGTGCGCCGCCTGGCCGTCGCCCAGGGACGCTTCCTGCCGCCGCTGCCGTGGGACCGCGGAGCCCCGGTCGCCGTGCTCGGCGCCAGGCTCGCCCGCGAGCTGTTTCCCGCCCGCGCCTCCGTGGGCCAGGTGGTGCGGGTGGGCGACTGGCGCATGCGCGTGATCGGCGTCCTCGAGCCCCGCGGTCAGCAGCTCGGGATCGACATGGACGACGTCGTGGTCGTGCCGGTCGCCACTGCCATGAAGATGCTCAACCGCTCGGGCCTGTTCCGGCTTGTGCTCCAGGCCCGCAGCCACGCCGACCTGGAGCGCGCCAAGACGGCGGTGCTGCGGCTGCTGACGGAGCGGCACGGGGAGGAGGACGTCACCGTCATCACCCAGGACGCCGTGGTCTCCGCCTTCAGCTCGATCCTGGGCGCCCTCACCATGGCGCTGAGCGGGATCGCCGCGGTCTCCCTCGCGGTGGCCGGTGTGGGGATCATGAACGTGATGCTTGTCTCGGTCTCCGAGCGCACGCGCGAGGTGGGCCTGCTCAAGGCGCTCGGCGCGGAGCGCCGGCACATCCTGGCCGCGTTCCTCGCCGAGGCGATCTTGATCTCCTCGGCGGGGGGGCTCCTCGGCGTCGGGCTCGGCTGGGCGGCCGTCCTGCTGCTGGTCGCGATCTACCCCGCGCTGCCGGCGTCGCCCCCGCTGTGGGCCGTGGCGGCGGCGTTCTCGCTCTCGGTGGGGGTGGGAGCGGTGTTCGGCGTGCTGCCGGCGCGCCGCGCCACGCGGCTCGATCCGGTGAGCGCCCTGGCGGGCCGCTGAGCCGTGCCCGACCTGCTGTGGCTCGCGCTGGGCGCCCTGCGCGCGCACCGCCTGCGCTCGTTCCTCTCCATGCTGGGGATCGCGATCGGCGTCGCGTCCGTCATCCTGCTCACCTCGATCGGGGAAGGCACGCGTGTCTACGTGCTGTCCCAGTTCACGCAGTTCGGCACCAACATCATGGCCGTCAACCCGGGGAAGTCGAAGACGCTGGGGATCCCCGGGGTGCTCGGCGGCACCACCCGCAAGCTCACCATCGACGACGCCGAGGCCCTCACGCGCATCCAGGGCGTCGAGACCGTGGTCCCGGTCACGATGGGCCTCGCGCGGGTCGAGGCCGGCGAGCGCGGGCGCAGCGTCTCGGTGCTCGGCGCCACGCCCGATCTGCCCGCGCTCTGGAAGTTCGGCGCGCGCCAGGGCTCGTTCTGGCCCAAGGGCGACCCGCGCCGGGGCGGCGCCTTCGCCGTGCTCGGGCCGAAGCTGGCGCGGGAGCTGTTCGGCGAGCGGAGCCCGCTCGGCGAGATGGTGCGCATCGCCGACGGCCGCTTCCGCGTGGTCGGGGTGATGGAGCCCAAGGGCCAGATGATGGGCTTCGACATCGACGACATCGCGATCGTGCCCGTGGCGAGCGCGCTCCGGCTCTTCAACCAGGACGAGCTGTTCGAGATCGACCTCATCTACGCGAACGTCGGCGAGACGCCCCGTGTGGAGGCCGAGGTCAAGCGGCTGCTGACCACGAGGCACGGCGACGAGGACTTCAGCGTGACCACCCAGGAGGCGATGCTCGACGTGTTCGGCAAGGTGATGGGCGTGATCACGATGGCGGTGGGGGCCATCGCCTCGATCTCGCTCCTCGTCGGAGCCACCGGGATACTGACCATGATGTGGATCGCGGTCGGCGAGCGCACGGGCGAGATCGGCCTGCTGCGCGCGCTGGGCGCCAGCGCCGGCCAGGTGCAGGCGGTCTTCCTGGCCGAGGCAGCAGCCCTCGCCACCCTGGGCGGGGCCCTGGGGATCGCGTCCGGCCTCGGGCTCGGGGCGCTGCTACGGCTCGCGGTGCCCGGCCTTCCGGTGGAGACACCGATGCGCTTCGTGCTGGCCGGCCTCGCGGTGAGCGTGGCCACCGGCCTGCTGGCCGGCGTCGCCCCAGCGCGGCGCGCGGCCGGCCTCGACCCCATCGAGGCGCTGCGCGCGGAGTAGGCTCACTCCGCCAGCGACGTGAAGGCGTACAGGGGGAAGAGGTCCGCGAACACGCGCTCCAGGTCGCGCGTGAAGCGGCCGGAGACGGCCTGCCTCGACGTGAAGCGGCGACGGACGACGAGGCCGCACAGGCGCTCCCAGTCGCCGGGTCGAGAAGGGAACCCTTCGCATCGCGTCCAGCGTCCGCCCGTCGTGAAGTACCAGTAGCTCTCGTAGCGGCGACCGAGGCGCCGGGCCTGGCGGCGGAGCCAGCCCGGGTTGTCCCTGGCGCGCTGCTCCCCGAGGCGCCGGAGAACCGAGTCGCGCTTCATCCCGTAGCTGCGGAAGCCCGCCGTCAGCTCGCGGCTCCCCACGCCCAGGAAGAGCTGACCGCTGCCCGCGGGCCCGGAGAACTGCACGTAGAGGCGCGTGCGGTAGGGGGTCTTGTCCTTCGCGAAGCGGATGTCGCGGTTGATCCGCGAGAGCGTCGTGCCGAAGCGCGGCCGCGTGTCGAAGCCGGAGTCGAGCGCCCGAACCGAGGGCGCGAGGGCCCCGACGAGCTCCCGCAGCGGGGCCACCACCGCGGTCTCGTACCGATCCCGGTGCTCGTCCATCCAGCCCTTGCGGTTGTTGCGGGCGAGCTCCCGCAGGAACCGGAAGGTCTCGGCGCGAAGGCCGGAGGACACGGCTCAGTTCAGCTGCGACGGGACCGCGAGGGTGAAGGGCGCGATCTCCGCGTCGAAGCGCTCTCCGCTCGGGCGCACCATCTGGTACGTCCCGTGCATCGACCCGAGCGGGGTCTGCAGCGGGCAGAAGCTCGTGTACTCGAAGGACTCGCCGGGCGCGAGGCTCGGCTGCTCGCCCACGACGCCGTCCCCGCGCACCTCGCCGATCTGCCCGTCGGGGCCGGAGATGATCCAGTGCCGCGTCAGGAGCTGCGCGCCCTCGCGGCCCTCGTTCGAGATGCGGATCGTGTACGCGAAGAAGTAGTAGCTCTCCTGGGGTCGGCTCCGCTCCGGGACGTAGAAGGACTGCGCCCGCACGCGGATACCCCTGGTGACCGCCTCGCTCAAACCTTCATTCTAATTCCGTTCCGGCCCGGCTCGGCGCACCGAAAAAGCTTGACGACGAGGTCGAAGGCGGGACACCTTAGGGGTGCGAGCATGGCGATGGCGGCGAAGCAGACGCGAAAGCGGGGTGACGGTCGAGCGCGGGCGCTGCGGACGCGTCCGGTCGATGAGGCCGGACGCCACGCGGTATCGCCGACGGCGGTCGCGGCCGAAGCCCTGCGCACCGGCGTCCTGCCCGCGGTCCGGCCGCGCGCCGAGATCCCGCGCGAGGGCGAGACGATCCGCGTCGGCGATCCGGACGACCGCATCCTCGCGAACGAGTACGTCGGGGAGGAGACCCCCGGGGGGACGTCGTCGACGCCGGACCAGAGCAACGTCGACGAGATCGGGCGCGCCTACGGCCTCCAGGAAGAAGACTGCGGGGCGCTGCGCAGCGGCGCCGAGGTGCTCTCCCGGCGGGATCGGCATCGTCAGGAGCTGCGTCCGCCCGGCCGTTCCGAGTCCTGAGCGCCCCGAGGCCGCCCCTTCCGCATCCCGACAGCCTCTGTCACGCCTGCGCAGCGCCGCCGCGGTACGTGACGAGCGACCGAGGGTCCGTCTTCATCCACTGCCCGATCCTCGAGCGCTATCCGCCTCAGCCGGTGCGCGAGTGCGACGCCTTCCGACCTCGACAGGAGGCCGACGGGGGAGAGTCCGGTCGATGAGGACGGCATGCCGGAGCTGAAGGCAGCGCTCGGGGTCGCGACGGCCGCGGCCCTCCGCGCCGGCGAGACGCTGCGCGCCGACCTCCACCGCGCAGGCGGGCCGCGCGGCCACGCGGACAAGGCCGAGGCCGACACCGAGGCGGAGATCGCGATCCGCGAAGCGCTGGCGCAGGCCTTCCCCGGCTGGGGCTACCTGGGCGAGGAGACCGGACGCTCGGCGCCTGTCGCCGGCGCGCCCGTGTGGCTCGTCGATCCCAACGACGGCACGCGCGACTACCTGCTCGGCCGCCGCGGCAGCGCGGTCTCCATCGGACTCGTGCGCGACGGGCGGCCGGTGCTCGGCGTCGTCTACGCGTTCGCGTATCCGGACGACCGCGGCGACCTGTTCGCGTGGGCCGAGGGCTGCGGCCCGCTGCGGCGCAACGGCGTGCCGGCGGCCGCTCGCCCGCCCGAGGCCCTGGGGGCCGCCGACGTCGTGCTCGTCTCGAGCGGCGGCGATCGCGACCCGACCATGAACCTGCGGTGCTCCGAGCCGGCCCGCTACCGGACGGTGCCGAGCATCGCTCATCGCCTGTCCCTCGTCGCGTCGGGCGAGGCCGCCGCGGCCACGTCGCTGCTCGGACCGAAGTCCTGGGACCTGGCGGCGGGACACGCGCTGGTGCGTGGCGCGGGCGGGTTGGTCGTCGACGAGGCCGGCCGTGAGATCGCCTACGCGGCGGACGGCTGGGGCGTCGTGGCGAAGGCGTTCGCCGGAAGCTCCGCCGTGGCCCGCGACCTCGCGAGCCGAGACTGGCAGAGCGCGCAGCACGAGGAGTGGGGAGACGAGGAGGCGCCCATTCGGCTGCGTCGAGGCCAGTCGATCGGCGATCCCGGACTGCTCTGCCGCGCCCAGGGCTGCCTGCTGGGGCAGCTCGCGGGTGACAGCCTCGGCTCCCTGGTCGAGTTCCAGAGCGCCGCCGAGATCGCCCGCAGCTACCCCGAGGGCCCTGGCCGCCTCGAGGACGGCGGCGTCTTCGACACCCTCGCGGGACAGCCGACAGACGACTCGGAGATGGCCCTGGCGCTGGCGCGCTCTCTCGTCGCCCACGGCCGCTTCGACGGCGCCCGAGTGGTGGACGCCTATCGCCGCTGGGCGCGCTCGGAGCCCTTCGACATCGGCACCACGACGCGCGCAGCGCTGAGCGGCTACCTGCTGGGCGACAGCCAGGCCAACGGGTCGCTGATGCGGGTGAGCCCGCTGGCCATCTTCGGGCACGCGCTACCGGCTGCCCGGCTGGCGGAGCTGGCGCGCGAAGACAGCGCGCTGACGCACCCGCATCCAGTGTGCCGCGACGCCGTGGCGGCCTACGTGGTGGCCGCCGCACACGCGATCCATGCAGGCGCGGGCGCGCCGGCCGTCGTCGCGGCGGGGCTCGATTGGGCGCGGGCGTCGGCCCGTCCGGAGGTGGTCGAGTCGCTCGAGGCCGCCCGCCACGAGCCCCCACGCTGCGACGGGGACTCCCAGGGCTGGGTACGGATCGCGCTGCAGAACGCCTTCTACGAGCTGCTCCACGCCGCCACTCTCGAGGAAGGCGTCCGCCGCACCGTGTCCCGCGGCGGCGACACCGACACGAACGCCGCGATCGCGGGCGCGCTGCTCGGCGCCGTCCACGGGCGCGAGGCGGTGCCGGCCCAGTGGCGCCAGGCGATCCTGAGCTGCCGGCCTCACCCGGAGCGGGCCCGGCGCGTGCGCGGGCGGACCTACTGGCCCGTGGACGCGCTCGAGCTGGCGGAGCGGCTGCTGCTGGCGGCATCCGCTTCGCTGAGCCCTGCGCGAGCCCGTCCGCGTCGACGAGCGCGCTGACCTATCCCCCCTCTTCGAACCCCGGGTACAGGCACATCCCGCCGTCCACGTAGATATTGGCGCCGGTGATGTAGTCGGAGGCGTCGGAGGCGAGGAAGACGGCGGCCTTGCCGATGTCCTCGACCTCGCCGATCCGCTTGTACGGGATCAGCTTGTACAGGGCCTGCAGCGCCTCGGGCGTCTCCCACGCGGGTCGGTTGATCGGAGTCTTGATCGCTCCGGGGCAGATGCTGTTCACGCGGATCTTCTTCGGCGCGTATTCCTGGGCGAGGCTCTGCATCAAGAGCATCACGCCGCCCTTCGAAGCCGCGTAATTGACGTGGCCCGCCCACGGGATGCGGTCGTGGACCGAGGACATGCAGATGATCTTGCCGAGGGCCGACGATAGCTCCGGCTGCGGGCCGCGGCGCAGGAACTCGCGCACTGCCTCGCGGGCGCACAGGAACTGGCCGGTCAGGTTCACGTCGAGCACGAACTGCCAGTCCTTCAAGCTCATGTCGTGGAACGCGGCGTCCTTCTGCAGGCCCGCGTTGTTGACGAGGATGTCGATGGAGCCCCAGGCGTCGATCATCTGGCGGAACATCGCCTGGACCTGGTCCTCCCTGGCGACGTCGGCCCGGATCGCCATGGCCCGCCCGCCGCCGGCGTTGATCTCCTTGACGACGGCGCTCGCGACCTCGTCGTTGGCGACGTAGTTCACGACCACCGCTGCCCCGGCGCCCGCCAGCGCTCGGGCCACGCCGGCCCCGATCCCGGAGTTGGCGCCGGTCACGAGCGCGCGCTGGCCCTTGAGGCTCAAGTTCATCCCGCTCATCGAGGCTTGCTCCTGTTCCAGGAAGGCGTAACGTAGCACCACGGGCGCGCTATTCCCAGGCTCGGCGCGGGAATAGCGGCGCCTCGCGTCGCGATCGGGCGGTCATGACCGCATCCCATTGCCTGTCCCCGTCGTTCCGCGCGACCGGGCCGCTCCCCAAGCGGGCTCCGGCGGGGCTGGGCGGAGAGCATAATGGCCACGACCATAAAGACGTACGGGAAGTGGGAGGTCCGGATGTCCGACCGCGATCGTAACGAAGGCGGCGGCGCTCCGCCCGGGAGCCCCAGGGACGTCAGCGTCGCGCCCGTTGCGGCGGAGAAGGTGCGCCTCGACGAGGACGCGAGGCGCGAGAAGAACTGGAAACGCTGGGGGCCCTACCTGTCCGAGCGGCAATGGGGCACGGTCCGGGAGGACTACTCCGCCCACGGCGACTGCTGGAGCTACCTTCCGCACGACCACGCGCGGAGCCGCGCCTACCGCTGGGGCGAGGACGGGCTGCTCGGGATCACGGACCGCGAGTGCCGCCTCGCCTTCGGTCTGGCGCTGTGGAACGGGAAGGACCCGATCCTCAAGGAGCGCCTCTTCGGCCTGACCGGCCCCGAGGGCAACCACGGAGAGGACGTCAAAGAGCAGTACTTCTACCTGGACTCCACGCCGACGCATTCGTACATGAAGGCGCTCTACAAGTACCCGCAGGCGGAGTACCCGTACGCCTGGATCGCCGGGGAGAACCGGCGCCGCGGCAAGGACGCGCCCGAGTTCGAGCTCGTCGACACGGGCGTGTTCGACGACGGCCGCTACTTCGACGTGTTCGCCGAGTACGCCAAGGCCTCGCCGAACGACGTCTTGATCCGCCTCACGATCGCGAACCGCGGCAGGGAGGCGGCACGGCTCCATGTGCTGCCGCAGCTCTGGTTCCGCAACACCTGGAGCTGGGGCAGAGCGGGGGAAGAGTACGCGCCCCGGCCGCGGCTGTCGCGGCTCGGAGACGGCAGCGTGCTCGCCGAGCACGCGACGCTCGGACGCATGCGCCTCGTCGCCGGAGCGGGCCCGGGGGGCCGGGAGCCCGAGCTGCTCTTCACCGAGAACGAGACGAACAACGAGCGCCTGTTCGAATCGGCGAACAGCTCGCCTTACGTCAAGGACGCGTTCCACGACTACCTCGTTCGCGGCCGGCAGGACGCGGTCAACCCCGGGCAGGTCGGGACGAAGGCGGCGGCCCACTACGTCCTCGACGTGCCGGCCGAGGGCAAGCTCTCCCTGCAGCTCCGGCTCTTCGCCGAGGACGAGTCGCCCAAGGCGCCCTTCGGCCACGCCTTCAACTGGATCTTCGAGTCGCGCATGCGCGAGGCGGACGAGTTCTACGAGACACGGCTCGCGCATCTCGGCGAGGACGAGCGCCGCGTGGCCAGGCAGGGCTACGCGGGCCTCCTGTGGTCCAAGCAGTTCTACTACTACGTCGTCGACGAGTGGCTGAACGGCGACCCGGCCCAGCCGTCGCCGCCGGTCGAGCGAGCGGCGGGGCGCAACGCCGAGTGGCGCCACGTCCACAACCGCGACGTGATCTCGATGCCGGACAAGTGGGAGTACCCCTGGTACGCAGCGTGGGACCTGGCCTTCCACATGATCCCGTTCGCCCAGGTCGACCCGCACTTCGCGAAGGAGCAGCTCGTGCTCTTCCTGCGCGAGTGGTACATGCACCCGAACGGCCAGCTCCCGGCCTACGAGTTCGCCTTCGGCGACGTGAACCCGCCGGTCCACGCCTGGGCCGTGTGGCGCGTCTACAAGATGACGGGCCCGCGGGGCCAGCGCGATCGCTTGTTCCTGTCGCGCTGCTTCCAGAAGCTCCTGCTCAACTTCACCTGGTGGGTGAACCGCAAGGACGAGGAGGGCAAGAACATCTTCTCGGGCGGCTTCCTGGGCCTCGACAACATCGGCGTCTTCGACCGCTCGCGGCCGCTGCCCACGGGCGGCCACCTCGAGCAGGCGGACGGCACCGCCTGGATGGCGTTCTACTGCGCCACCATGCTCTCGATGGCCTTGGAGCTCGCGCAGGACGACCCGGCCTGCGAGGACCTGGCTTCGAAGTTCTTCGAGCACTTCGTCGCGATCACCGACGCCATGAACCGCCTGGGCGGCACCGGGCTCTGGGACGAGCAGGACGGGTTTTACTACGACCAGCTCCACGTCGCGGGGCGGTCGATCCCGCTGCGCGTCCGCTCCATGGTCGGCCTGATCCCGCTCTTCGCCGCCGAGATCCTCGAGGACGACGTCATCGACCGCATGCCGGGCTTCAGGAAGCGGCTGCGCTGGTTCCTCGACAACCGCAAGGACCTCGCCCGCCACATCGCCTATCTGGGCGAGCCGTGCAGCGGCGCCGCCGGTCACGGGCATCGGCTGCTGGCGATCCCCTCGAAAGAGCGGCTCGTTCGCGTGCTGCGCTACCTGCTCGACGAAAAGGAGTTCCTGTCGCCCTTCGGGATCCGCGCCCTGTCGCGCTTCCACGAGGCGCACCCGTACGTGTTCCGCGCGGACGGCCAGGAGCACCGGGTGGACTACGTTCCCGGGGAGTCCAACACCGGCCTGTTCGGCGGCAACTCGAACTGGCGCGGACCGATCTGGTTCCCGGTGAACTTCCTGCTGGTGGAGGCGCTCGAGCGCTATCACCACTTCTACGGCGACGCGCTCAAGGTCGAATGCCCGACGGGGTCCGGCAGGATGATGACGCTCGGCGAGGTGGCCGACGAGATCAACCGGCGGCTCGCGGGCCTCTTCCTGCGGGACGCCTCCGGGCGCCGGGCGTGCCACGGCGAGGACCTGCGCTTCGCGACGGATCCGCACTGGCGCGACCTCGTGCTCTTCCACGAGTACTTCCACGCCGACACGGGCCGCGGCGTGGGCGCCTCGCACCAGACCGGCTGGACGGCGCTGGCCGTGCGCTGCGTCGAGGAGCTGGGCAAGGCCCGCGAGGGAGCCCACGAGCACGGGCACGAGGGCGCGACGGTGAAGGCGTAGGCAGCCGGCGTCGCCGCCCGTTGCTGCGGCCCTACGGCACGCCGCCCAGCGCCTCGCCCGTGCGGGCGGCGGCGATGGCCCTCAGGGCCGCGTCGGCCGCCCGGCGGACGTCTTCGTCGGCGGCGTTGCGGGCCGCCTCGGCCAGCGGCTGGGCGTGGCCGGCGTCGAAGATCCACAGCGTGCCGAGCGCGGCCGCCTTCACCTGCGGATCGGGGTCCTCGAGCCGGTCCTGGACGAGAGCAAAGCCCTCGACGACGCCGACCTGGCCTCGGGCGAGGAGCTGCGGCAGCGTGGACACGGCCGCCGCCCGAGCGGTCCCCGACGGCCCCGACCTCATCTCGCGCTCCAGGCAGGCGCGGGCCTCCGGAGTGCCCTGGACCGAGAGCGCCAGCGACGCGACGGCGCGCACGTCGTCCCGCGCGTCGGCGAGGTGCGAGCACAGGCTCTCGGCGGCCGGCGCGCCCAGGCCCGCCATCAGCGACACCGCGTTGCGATGGAGGCGCTTCACCCGGAGCGCGTCCGCGTCCTCGAGGCTCATCGTCTGGAAGTAGGCGCTCACGACTCCCGGATCCTGCGTCGCCGCGAGGCAGGCGATGTCCGGAGCGCTGACCTCGGGCGCCCGGACGCGCTCGAGGAGGTCCGCCACCGCGCCGCCGCCGCACTGGCCGCGAAAGGCGTCGATGCGGATCAGGTCCGGCTCGGCGCGCAGCGACTCCGCGACGGGCTCGACGACGTGGAGGCTTGGGCGCGTCCCTCGCCAGGCCAGGACGCTCGCCGCGACGACGGCCAGAGCCGCGACGCCCTGGGCGATGCGCTTCCAGGGCAGCGGCTCCCGGACCGACGCCGGAGGCCGAAGCAGCGTCCGGGATGCTCCCCTGGCGATGTCGTTCCAATCCGGCTCGACCGGAGCCGAGCCCGGCGCGCGGGCCGTCCGCAGCGTCGGCGTCGCAGTGGCGGGCTGGGGCGCCTGCGCTCGGATCGTCTGCGGCTTGAGTCGCAGCCGCGGCTCCGGCCGCTCGGGCTCCCAATCGAGATGCCAGGAGCGCACGGCGCGCTCCGTGCCGCCCGTCACGAGACGGTGATCGCCGGGCACGAGGGCGGCGGCCAGGAGCGGCGCGGGGTGGGAGAGCGCGCGCACCACCTCGCGCCGGGACACGGCCCAGAGGCGCGCGGTGCCGTCGCGGCTCGCCGAGACGAGGAAGCGGCCGTCGCCCGTGAAGGCCACCGTGGTGACCTCGGCGGCGTGGCCTTCGAGGACCGCCGTCTCGCGCCGCGCACTGGCGTCCCAGAGGCGCAGGGTCGCATCGGCACCGCCCGACGCGAAGAGCAGCCCTGTCGGCGCCACCGCCACCGCGGTGACGTTGCCGCGGTGGCCGCCCAGCGCGGCGATCGGGGCGCCGGACTCGGCGTCCCAGAGCCGCAGCGTCCCGTCCCAGCTCCCGCTGACGACGACGCGGCCGTCGGGGCTGAAGGCCACCGCGGACACGGGCCCTCGGTGTCCCTGGAGCGTCTTCTCCGGCGAGCCGTCGGCGCGCCAGAGCCGGAGCGTCTGGTCCAGGCTTCCGCTCGCGACGCGCCGGCCGTCGGGCGCCACGGCCAGGGCGACGACGTAGCCGCCATGGCCGCGACACTCGCCGTGCGCCTTCCCCTCCACGGCGTTCCAGAGTCGGAGCGTCCCATCCCAGCTCCCGCTGACGAGACGATGTCCCACGGGGAAGGCCGCGAGCGCCGACACCGGCCCCTCGTGCCCGAGGAGGACGCGCGGCTCGCCGCCGTCCGGCGGGACGAGGCGAAGCGTCCGATCCGTTCCTCCCGAGGCCACGAGCTCCCTGGACGCGACCAGCGCCAGGACCTGGTCGTCGTGGCGCGCGAGCACGCGATCCTCCCAGGCGCCGGCCAGGGCCCCGCGCGGCAGGCGGTCCGCGAGGCTCGCCCATACCGCGAGCGCCGCCGGCGCGCGGCCGAAGCCGGGGATCGCGCGCGCGGCTCGAGCCGCGTCCAGGGCCCTGTCGAGATCGGCCGCCTCGAGGTGCGCCCGCGCCTCGGCGAGCCGTGTCTCGAACTCGCCCTGACGCTGCTGCGCCTCGATGGACGAGGTCGGGCGTGAGAGGGCCGGCGCCGGCAGGCGCGCCTGCTCCGGCACCGCGAGCCGCGAGACCGTGGAGCCGTGGCCGAGCACCAGCTCGAGCCCTGAAGGCGCGACGGCCGTGACCGCGGCGTCGAGGCGGACGACGGCGTGCAGGGACCCGGCCGACAGGTCGTAGAAGCGCAGGCCGCGGTCCTGGCTGCCCGCGACGAGGAAGCGGCCGCGCGTCTCGAACGCCAGGCACGTCACGGCCTGGGTCGGCCCCAGCCACACGGTCGGCGGCCCTTCGGCGTCCCATGGCCAGAGCCGGACGCTGCGGTCCTCGGAGCCGGAGGCGAGCCTCTGCCGCTCCTCGTCCAACGCGACGGCGTTGACGCGGCTCGTGTGGCCTCGGTGGACGGCGACCGCTCGCCCCGTGCCCGCGTCCCACACCCGGACGGTGCCGTCGCGGCCGCCGGAGACGATCCGGGTCGGGCCGACGGCCACCGCGAGCACCGCGTCCTCGTGGCCCTCGAGGGTTCGTGCGCACTGCCCCCCGGCGAGGTCGAAGACGCGGACGGTGCGATCGCTCGAGCCGACGACCGCCTGGCGGCCGTCGGGCGCGATCGCGACGCAGAGCGGCGAGCCTCCGGTCCGGGCGAAGGCCCGCACCGGTCGTCCCTGGTGAAGGTCGAAGACGCGCAGCGGCGCGTCCTCCGCCGCCC
>DASSJI010000239.1:0-9290 GCA_035691285.1 Vicinamibacteria bacterium
AGCCTCGCGGCGCGGTCCGCTCTCCCGCTGCTATAGTGAAGGCATGGCGTCGGACGAGCGGGCGCGCACCCCCGACGACGTGTCCGTCCCGGAGATGGAACGGCTCCTGGGTCTGGCCCTGCGCCGCGGCGGCGGCTTCGCCGACCTCTACTTCCAGCACCATCGCACCTCGTCGCTGCTGCTGGAGGAGGGGATCCTCAGGACCGCCTCGGCCGGAGTCAGCTGCGGCCTCGGGGTGCGGGTTGTTTCGGGAGAGAAGACCGGCTACGCCTACACCGACGACCTCTCCTGGGAGGCGATGAAGCGGGCGGCCGAGACCGCCGCGTACATCGCGGAGGGCACGCGCGAGCTGCCGCCCGAGCGGGTCGCCCCGGCTCCCGTCGAGCGGCGCTACGGCGCGGGCACCGTCTCGGACCTCGACGTGGTCGAGCGCGTGGCCCTCGTGGAGCGGGCCGACCGCGCGGCCCGCGCCTACGACCCGCGCATCGAGAAGGTGATCGTCTCCCTCGCCGACGAGACCAAGAAGCTGCGCATCGCGAACTCGATGGGCGTGCTGGTCGAGGACGTGCAGCCGCTCTTCTCGATCCGCGTGTCCGCCATCGCGGTGGAGAACGGGGTGCGGCGGGAGGGATCGAGCGGCGGCGGGGGCCGGGTCGGCCCGGAGTTCTTCGCCGAGAAGCCGCCGGAGTACTTCGCCCGCGAGGCCGCGCGCATGGCCGTGACCATGCTCGCCGCCCGGCCCGCGCCGGCCGGGCCGATGCCCGTGGTCCTCGCTCCCGGCTGGCCCGGGATCCTGCTCCACGAGGCCGTCGGCCACGGCCTCGAGGGCGACTTCAACCGCAAGGGCACCTCGGCGTTCGCCGGGCGCATGGGCCAGCGGGTGGCGTCGCCCGGCGTCACCGTGGTGGACGACGGCTCCATCCGCGACCGCCGGGGCAGCCTGAACGTGGACGACGAGGGCCAGCGGCCCGGTCGCACGATCCTCATCGAGGACGGCATCCTGCGCGGCTACCTGCAGGACCGGCTCAACAGCGGGCTCATGAGGATGGCGCCCACCGGCAACGGGCGGCGCCAGAGCTACGCCCACATCCCGATGCCGCGCATGACGAACACCTTCATGCTCGCGGGCCGGGACGATCCCGCGGACATCCTGCGCTCCGTCAAGCGCGGCCTCTACGCCAAGCACTTCGGCGGCGGCCAAGTGGACATCACGAGCGGCAAGTTCGTATTCTCCGCCAGCGAGGCCTACCTGATCGAGGACGGCCGCCTCGGCCCGCCGGTGGTGGGCGCCACGCTGATCGGCGACGGTCCCGACATCCTCACCAAGGTCCAGCGCATCGGCCACGACCTCCAGCTCGACGAGGGCGTCGGCACCTGTGGCAAGGCCGGCCAGAGCGTGCCGGTCGGCGTGGGCCTCCCCACGCTCCTCGTCTCCGAGATCACCGTCGGCGGCACCGCGCGTTGAACGCCGTCCTGCTCCTGCTGCTCGCGGCGGCGCCGCTCCTGGCGCGGGACGTCCATTCTCTCGCGAACGTCGAGGAGGTCCGCCCGACCCACCTCTCCCTCGACCTCGTCCTCGACTTCGAGGCCCGCCGCATCCGCGCCACGAGCGAGCTCACCCTCGCCTATGCCGACGGCGCCGCGCCTGGCCACCTCGACCTCGACACCCGGGGGCTCGAGATCGCGCGCGTGAGCGATCCCGCCTCGGGACGCGAGCTGCGCTTCGAGCTCGAGGCGCCGGTCGAGCACCTCGGACAGCGTCTGCGCATCCAGCTCGGGAGCTCGCGTCCTGCCAAGGTGCGCATCGAGTACGCGACGAGCCCCGACGCCTCGGCGCTCCAATGGCTCGGCCCCCGCCAGACCACGAGCGGCAAGCCCTTCCTGCTCACGCAGTCGCAGGCGATCCACGCGCGGAGCTGGATTCCCTGCGCCGACAGCCCCGGCGCGCGCGTCACCTACAACGCCACGGTGCGAGTGCCGGCGGGGCTGCGCGTCGTCATGAGCGCGGAGCACCTGGCTCACGAGCCGGAGAAGGGGGTCTTCCGGTTCCGCATGACCCAGTCGATCCCGCCGTACCTGCTCGCGCTGGCGGCGGGCGAGATCGGCTACCGCAGCCTCGGCCCCCGCACCGGGGTCTACGCCGAGCCCGACGTGCTGGAGCGGGCCGCGAGCGAGTTCCGGGACGTGGAGCGGATGCTCGAGATCGCCGAGCGCCTCTTCGGCCCGTACCGCTGGGGCCGCTGGGACACGATCGTGCTGCCTCCGAGCTTCCCCTTCGGAGGCATGGAGAACCCCCGGATCACCTTCGCGACGCCCACCATCATCGCGGGCGACCGCAGCCTGGTCGGCGTCATGGCCCACGAGCTGGCTCACTCCTGGTCGGGGAACCTCGTCACGAACGCGACCTGGGCGGACTTCTGGCTCAACGAGGGCTTCACGACCTACCTCGAGAACCGCATCGTCGAGGTCCTTTACGGGCGGGACGTCGCCGCGATGGAGGCGCTGCTCGGACAACAGGCGCTGCGGCGCCGGGTCGAGGCGCTGCGCGAGCGGCCCGGGGATACCGCGCTCGTGTTCGACGTCGCGGGGCGGAACCCCGACGAGATCGGCACCGACATCGCATACGAGAAGGGCGCCAACCTGCTCCGGCTGCTGGAGCGGCGCTTCGGCCGCGGGCGCTTCGACGCCTTCCTGCGCTCCTACTTCGAGGGGAACGCCTTCACGAGCGTCACCACGGCTCGCTTCCTCGAGGACCTGAAGCGCGAGCTCTTCCGTGGCGACGCCCGGGCCTGGTCGGAGCTGCGCGTCGAAGAGTGGGTCTACGGAGCCGGGATCCCGCCGAACATCGCCGTGCCGAGCTCGCGCTCCTACGACGAGGCGCGGGCGGCGGCGGCGGCGTTCGCGACCAAGGGCACCCTCGACGGCGTCGGAAAGGGCTGGGTCACGGCCCAGTGGCGGCTGTTCCTCGGCGAGCTGCCCAAGGCGATGACTCCCGCTCAGATGGATGCACTCGATCGCCGCTTCGACCTGACCCGCTCCGGCAACGCCGAGGTCCTGGCGGCCTGGCTCGAGCATGCCGCGCGCTCCGGCTACGCGCCGGCCTATCCGGCGCTCGAGGCGTTCCTGACGCGCGTCGGGCGACTCAAGTTCCTCGAGCAGCTCTACACGGCGATGGAGGCGAGCCCGGAGACCCGCCCGCTGGCCCGAGACGTCTACGCCAGGGCCCGCCCCGGCTATCACCCGATCGCGGTCAGCGCGATCGATGCTCTCCTGCGCTGGACGGCGTCGAGCCCGTAGCGCTGGCGAGGGCCCGGAGCACCGGCTCGAAGTCCGGCACGCAGGCGTCGGGCGTCGCGCCGTGGGCCGCGAAAGCCTCGGCCGTGAAGCTGGTCGTGATCGCGACGCACGTCATCCCCGCGGCGCGGGCGGCGACGACCCCCATGGGGGCGTCCTCGAAGGCCAGGCACGCCGCCGGCGGAACGCCCAGGCGCCGCGCGGTCTCGAGGAACACGTCGGGCGCCGGCTTGCCGTGGGCCACCTCGTCGCTGCGGACGACGACGCGGAGCCGCGCGGCGAGGCCCAGCTCGGCGAGGGTGTGGAGCACATTGGGGGCGGGGGCGGAGGTCGCGACGCCCGCCGCCACGTCCCGCGCCTCGAGGGCGTCGAGGAGCGGAAGCAGCCCGCGCAGTGGCCGCAGGCCGCCCCTGCTCAGCTCGCGGTAGAGCCCCTCCTTCTCCTCCTCGTGGCGCCGGAACGCCTCGGCGTCGATCGGCCGGCCGAACAGGATCGGGAAGATGTCGCGGTTGCGCTTGCCGTCGAGACGCCCTCGCATCGCCAGGTCGAGAGGGGCGAGGCCGTGGCGCTCGGCGAAGCGGGCGAAAGCCTCGACATGGAACGCCATGTTGTCGACGAGCGTGCCGTCGAGATCGAAGACGACGCCCTCGAGCGGGCTCGGTAGCGGGATCAACGGTCCTCCAGTTCGAGGCGGACGACGCCCGCGAGCGGGCGGGGCCCGCGGGGCTCGCCGTCGTAGAAGACGCGCTCGAGGAAGAGCCCCGAGGGCGGCGCAGTGAGGCGCGCGGGCACTTCCGAGCCGGCCTCGAGGAACGCGCGGACGTCGCGGGCGCGCAGCTTGCCTCGTCCGACCTCGGCGAGGACGCCCACGATGCGCCGGACCATCTTCCAGACGAAGTGGGACGCCTCGACCCGGATCAGGACCAGGGCGCCCTCCTCGCCGAGCTCGAGACGATCGACCTGCACGCGTGTCGAGGCCTTCTCCGGGTCCACGTCCGTGAAGGAGCGGAAGTCGTGGAGGCCCACGAGCTCCGCCGCAGCCTCACGCATGGCGTGGAGCGCCAGCGGGTCCTTGATCCACCAGACGAAGGGCTTGGCCAGGGCCGTGCGCCGCCGAGCGATCTGGTAGAGGTAGCTGCGCGCGACGGCATCGTGGCGCGCGTGGAAGCCGCGCGCCACCCGCTCGACCGCCAGCACGTGGATGTCGGCCGGCAGGTTGTCGTTCAGCGCGAAGCGCAGCGCCTCGGGCGTCAGGCGGATGTTGAGGTCGAGGTGTGCCGCCTGGCCGAGGGCATGGACGCCCGCGTCGGTGCGGCCGGCGCCCATGAGCTCGAAGTCCTCGCGGCCCGAGAGCTTGCGGACGACCTCGGCCAGCTCGCCCTGGACGGAGCGGGCGTTCTGCTGGATCTGCCAGCCCCGGTAGCGGGTGCCCGCGTACTCGAGGACGAGCTTGAAGCGCGCCAAGCGCCCAGTCTAACCGGCGGCGTCGCGCGGCCGTGAATCAGGGCAGCCGGCGCAGGCGGTCGAGGGCGGTGCGGGCCGCCTCGACCCGTCGCTCGGCCTCCGAGAGTGCGGTGGCGGCCCGCCGCGCCTCGAAGGACGCGCGCTCCGCACCCTCGGTCGCTTCCCGGGCCCGAAGCGAAGCACGCTGAAGCTCCTCCTGAGCGACCTGCTGTTCGCGCCGCGCGCGGTCGGCGCCCGCGGCGGCCTGCGCGGACCTCTTCTTCGCCTCGCGCAGGCCGGCCTGCGCCGCGCCCAGCTCCTCTTCGGCGCGCTCCACGGCTTCACGCCGCGCCTTGGCCTCCGCCCGGGCGTCCGTCGCGGGCGCGCGCGGAGCTGCGGATCGCGGCGGAGGGCTCTCGGCAGGGAGCAGCCCCGCGAACGCGTCGAAGCCCGGCGGGTCGAGGTCCTCGACCAGGCGGCCCGCCACGCCGCCGGGCCAGCCGGTCGCGGCCAGCGCCTCGAGGGTGCGCTCGATGCGGTGCAGCGTCGCGGGCACGACGGCGTGGCCGTGCTGGCTCAGCCGCTGCTCCGCCTCGCGGACGAGGGCCTGCAGCGCCTCGCGCCTTTCGGCCTGCACGGAGCGGAACTCGTCGGCGCTGCCGACGCGCTGCGCCTCGCGCAGGCGTGCGACGGCTTCGAAGAACGCGGCGACCTGCTCGCGGGCGTGATGGTGGAGCTGGTTCACCGCCCAGGGCGAGACGGCCGGCTTGGGGAGGGCCTTCACGCGCGCGGCGTCCTCCCGCGCGCCGTTCTTCCGGAGCTCGGCGGCGAGCGCGTCGCGGGCGGGCGTGAACTCGGCGAGCGGGCGGGCGTACAGGGCGGCGATCGCGTCGTCCAGGGCGCTCATCTCGCGGCTCGTTCCAGAACGGGCTCGTAAGCTAGCAGACGCGCGGTGCGGCGGCCAGCTCTCCGAGAGCCAGCGCTCGACCACGGTCGATCTTACGCCCGGAGCGCCGCTGTTCTAGACTCGCTGCCATGAACCCAGCCCTGCTCAGCCTGCTCCTCCTCGCCGCACCCACCGCGATCAAGGCCGGACGCCTGCTCGACGTCGCGGCCGAGCGCGTGCTCGAGAACGTCGTCGTCGTCGTCGAGGACGGCCGCATCAAGGAGGTCGCGAAGGCGGTCCCGGCCGGGGCCACGACCATCGACCTCTCGAGCTCCACGGTGATGCCCGGCTTAATCGACGGCCATACCCACGTGATGCTCCAGGGCGACGCCACCGCCGACGACTACGACGCCCAGCTCCTCAAGGAGTCGCTCCCCTACCGCGCGCTGCGCGCCACGAAGGCGCTGCGCATCGCGCTGCGCCACGGCTTCACGACGCTCCGCGACATCGGGAACGAGGGCGCGGGCTTCGCCGACGTGGACGTGAAGCGGGCCGTCGAGCGCGGGATCGTGGCCGGGCCGCGCCTGTTCGTCGCGACCAAGGCCCTCGCCCCGACCGGCGCCTACGGCCTCGCGGGCTACGCCTGGGAGCTCCAGGTGCCGAAGGGCGTCGAGATGTGCGACGGGTCCGAGGACTGCCGGCGCGCCGTGCGCGACCAGATCGCCCATGGCGCCGACTGGATCAAGGTCTACGCCGACCGCTCCTACTACCGCGACGGGGAGGGGCGGATCCGCAGCCTTCCCAACTTCACCCCCGAGGAGATGAAGGCGATCGTGGACCAGGCCCACCGCACGCGGCGCAAGGTGGCCGCCCACTCGATGACGCCCGTGGGCCACGCGATCGCCCTCGCGGCCGGCGTCGACTCGATCGAGCACGGAGACGTCCTGGACGACGCGACGCTCGGAGAGCTCGTCCGGCGCGGCACCTACTGGTGCCCGACGCTGACGGTCTCGGACTTCGTCGCCGGGCCGCGCAGCGCGACGAACCCGATCTGGGGCGAGCTGCGCGACGCCGCCCAGGATTCCTTCCGGCGCGCCCTCAAGGCCGGGGTGCGGATCGTCGTGGGCACCGACGCCGGCGGCTTCGACTGGGACAAGCTCAACCAGGCCGAGGAGTTCAGGCGCTACGTGGACCTCGGCATGACGCCGTGGCAGGCGCTGCGCGCCGGCACGCTCACCGCCGCGGCCATGCTGGGACAGGAGGGCGTCCTGGGCACGATCGCGCCCGGCGCCCGCGCCGACCTCGTGGCGATGCGCGACGATCCGCTGCGCGACATCACGGCCACCCAGCGCGTGTCGTTCGTGATGAAGGACGGCGTCGTCGTCGAGCCCTAGGCCCGCTTCAGTCGCGCCCGGCGTTCGGATCGAGGCCGTGCTTGTGAAGGTAGTAGGCGAGGTTGCGGGGGTCGATTCCCAGGAGCCGGGCGGTCTCCTTGCGCACGCCGCCGGACCGGCGCTGCGCCTCGAGCAGCAGCTCCCGCTCGTGGCGGTTGAGGGTCGCGCGCAGGTTCAGGTCACCAGCGGGCTCCGAGCCGCCCCTCGGGGCGGGCACCGCCGCCTCGGGCGCGATGTCGAGCTGGTCGAGGCCCTCGCCGGGGTTGAGGATCAGCGCGCGCTCGATGACGTTCTGCAGCTCGCGGACGTTGCCGGGCCAGGGGTAGGCCTGGAGCCGCGCCGCGGCCTCGGGGCTCAGCTCCGGGGCCGGACGGCCGAGGCGACGGGCCACCTCCGCGGCGAAGCGCGCGGCGAGCAGCGGGATGTCCTCGGGCCGCTCGCGCAGGGGCGGCACCTGGATCTGGAGCACGGCCAGGCGGTAGTAGAGGTCCTGGCGCAGCCGGCCGGCCTTGATGTCGGCCTCGAGGTCGCTGTTGGTGGCGGCCACGATGCGGACGTCGACGCGCGTCGGCTGCTCGTCGCCGACCCGGTCGAACTCCCCGTCCTGGATGGCGCGCAGCAGCTTGGCCTGGGCCGGGAGGGGCATCGCCCCGACCTCGTCCAGGAACAGCGTGCCGCCGTCCGCCAGGTGGAAGCGGCCCTCGCGGTCCGCGGCGGCGCCGGTGAAGGAGCCCTTGCGATGGCCGAAGAACTCGCTCTCCCACAGCTCCATCGGCACGGCGGCGCAGTTGACGCGCACGTAGGGGCCGGCGGCCCGCGGGCTCAGGCGGTGCATCAGGCGTGCGAGCAGCTCTTTGCCGGTGCCGCTCTCGCCGCGCAGCAGCACCGTCGAGCCCGTGGGCGCCGCCGCCTCCACCATGCGGATCACCCGCGCCCAGGCCGGGCTCTCGCCGACCGGCCGCTCCTCCGACGCGAGCGCGCCTCGCAGGTAGCGGACCTCACGCCGGAGCGCCCGCGCCTGGAGCGCCCGCTCGAGGACGACCTCGAGCGCTCCGGGGTCGGCCGGCTTGAGCACGAAGTCGCTGGCCCCGGCGCGCAGGCACTCGACGGCCGCGGCGACGCTGCCGTGGCCCGTCAGCACGACCACCGGCACCTCCGGCGAGGCCTCCTGCAGCCGGCGAATCAGGTCCAGCCCCGTCAGCCCCGGCATCTTCAGGTCGGTGAGGACGACGTCGACGGGCGAGCGCTCGAGCGCCTTGAGCGCCTCCTCGACGCCCGAGGCGCCGGACACGGAGAAGCCTCGGGAGCGGAGCAGCTCCAGGAGCGAGTCGCGGACGTAGGCCTCGTCCTCGACGACGAGGACCTTGGCGCGCGGCTTCGGTTCGGAGCTCATCCGTGGCCTCCCTCGAGACACGGAAGGGTGAGGCGGAACACGGCGCCGCCGCCCTCGCGTGGCAGGACCTTGATCTCGCCCTCGTGCTGGCGCGCGATGGCGTGGCACACCGAGAGCCCGAGGCCCGTCGAGTGCTTGGTGGAGAAGAACGGCTCGAAGATGCGCTGGCGATCCGCCTCGGGCACGCCGGGACCACGGTCGGCCACCTCGACGACGACGCGTCCCGCGTCGAGGCTCGAGCGCACCCTCACCTCGCCGCCCTGCGGCTGCGCCTCGCAGGCGTTGATGACGAGGTTGGACGCCACCTGGCCCAGCATCGTCGCGCTGCCCAGGGTGAGGAGCGCGCCACCGTGGAGATCGGCGCCGAACTCGATCCGCCCGAACTCCCGCCGCGAGCGGATGAAGTCCAGGGTCTCCTCCAGGATGCGGTTGACGTCCACCGGGGCGCGGGGCGCGGTGCCCGGATCGGCGTGGGCGAGCACCTGCCGGACGGTGGCCGCGGCGCGCTCCAGGCCCTGGCGCACGCCCTGGAGGCGCGGCCCGGCGGCGGCGGCGTCCCCGCGCGCGAGGTCCTCCTGGGCGAGGGTCAGGTAGTTCGCCATCCCCTCGAGCGGGTTGTTGATCTCGTGGGCGATCCCGGCGGCGAGCTGGCCCAGCGTGGTGAGCCGCTCCGCGTGGAAGAGCTGGCGCTCCAGCTCGCGGACCCGCGCTTCCTCGCGCGCCACGGCCTCGACGCGCTGCCGATCGGCGCACCGAGCGAGGACGACGTGGTCCGCGTCCGCTGCGCGGACGTGACGCTGCTGGCGGAGCCGCGCAGCACGCTGCAGCGGCTGTGGTCCGAGACGAGCTGGCGGATGCAGGCGCTGCGCGACAACCCCGA
>DASSJI010000240.1:0-4980 GCA_035691285.1 Vicinamibacteria bacterium
CCGAGAGCGAACAGGTCACGCTGCACGTTCTCGAGCAACCGGACGAGGTCTTGTCGGCGCGATCCGCCCGCCACGAGAACCGCCGCGCCCGCCGGCTCGAGACGCGGTGGTGAGGGCGCGGCTCTGGGCCGCGGCGGCGGCGCTCGCCGCCTGCGCCTGCCAGCGGGCGCCGGATTCCCCCCGGGCGGCGCGCCACGTGGTGCTCGTCACGATCGACACGCTGCGCGCCGACCGCCTCGGCTGCTACGGCAGCGACGTGAAGACGCCCAACCTGGACCGGATCGCGTCGGAGGGCGCGCTGGCCGTCCAGGCCACGGCCCATGCCCCGCTGACGCGGCCGTCGCACGTCTCGCTCTTCACGGGCCGGCTGCCGTTCGAGCACGGCATCCGCGACAACGTGTCGCCGGCAGTCGTGCCCGACACGCCGCTGCTCGCAGAAGCCTTCAAGAAGGCGGGCTTCGCAACGGCCGCTTTCGTATCGTCCGTCGTGCTCGCGTCGGAGTCGGGCCTCGACCGCGGCTTCGACACCTATTCGGACCACTTCGAGGGCGCCCGGGGTGACGCCCAGTTCCTGAACACCGTGCAGAAGCGCGGGGACGTGACGCTGGCCGAGGCCACGGCCTGGCTCGAGGCGAACCACGCGCGCCGCCTGTTCGCCTGGATCCACCTCTACGATCCCCACGACCCCTACGAGCCCCCCGAACCGTTCGCCTCGCGCTACGCGGGCCGCCCCTACGACGGCGAGGTCGCCTGGTCCGACGAGCTGATCGGGCGCCTGGATGCGGCGCTCTCGCGGCTCGGAATCGGCAAGGAGACGCTGCTCCTCGTCGCGTCGGATCACGGCGAAGGGCTGGGCGAGCACGACGAGGCGCTGCACGGGTTCTTCGCCTACCAGACCACACTGCGCGTCCCGCTGATCGTGCGGGGACCGACGATCGGCCCCGGCCTGCGCCTGGCCACGACCGCGATGCTCGTGGACGTCTTCCCCACCGTCCTCGAGCTGGCCGGGCTCGCCGCGCCGCCCGGCACGATCGCCGGCCGCAGCCTCGCCGCCGCGCTCCGTGGCGGCCCCGCGCCCACGGAGCCCGCGGCCTACGCCGAGACGTTGGTTCCGCTGCTCCACTTCGGCTGGAGCGATCTGCGGGTGGTGCGCGAGGGGCGCTTCAAGTACATCCAGGCGCCGCGGCCGGAGCTGTACGACCTGGAGAGCGACCCCGGCGAGCGGACCAACCTCGTCGATCGCGAGCCGCGGCGGGCGGAGGCCATGCGCGGCGCGCTGGGCCGCTTCCTCGACCTCGAGCGGGCACAGGCACGCGGAGGCCCGGCCCAGACCGTCTCGACCGAGCTGATCGAGAAGCTCGGGGCGCTCGGCTACGTGGGCGGCGGCGGCGCGGCGACGACGCGCACCCCGGGCGCCGACCCGAAGGACAAGATCGAGGAGTTCCGCATCGTCAACAGCCTGATCCGCGAAGGGCTGCTGGCGTCCCACGCCGGGCAGCACGAGGAGAGCGCGCGCCGGCTGCGCGCCGTGCTGGCCCGCGGAGTCGAGAGCTTCGAGGTGCACTACTACCTGGCGCGCGCCTTGCTGGCGTCCGGCCGGCCGTCCGAGGCCGCGCCGCACTTCCGGGCCGCGGTCGAGCGGCAGCCCTCCCACGCAGCGGCCTGGGAGGGCCTCGCGGACTGCCGCGCACGCCTCCGGGACGCGCGGGGCGCGCTGGCCGCGCTCCGCGAGGGCCAGCAGGCGCTCCCTGGCGATGCCGGGCTGCGCTTCCGCGAGGCCCGGACGCTCAAGACCCTCGGGGACGTCCCGGGGGCGAGGAAGGCGTACGAGGCGGCCCTTGCGCTGGCGCCGAAGGACGCGCGGATCCACGTCGAGCTCGGCGAGCTGCTCCGCGACATGGGCGTGCCCGACGAAGCGATCAGGCGCCTGCGCACCGGAGTGGAGCTCCAGCCGTCGGCGGCCTCGTACTGGAACTCCCTCGGCATGGTGCTCGGAGCCCATGCCGAGGCCGCCGAAGCGGAGAAGGCGTTCCGCGAGGCGGTGCGCCTCGACGGCGCGAGCGCCAGGTACGCATACAACCTGGGGCTGATCCTGCAGCGGCAGGGTCGCGCCGCCGAGGCCCGGCCCTTCTTCGAGCAGGCGTTGCGCCTCGATCCCGGCTTCGCCCCGGCCCGGGAGCGGATCGCCGAGCTGGGCGCTCGGCGCTGACCCGGCCGGGCGTTGACGACCCATGCCCAGATCGGGCACGATTGTGCCCATATTGGGTATGAGGCGTTCTCGACGCACGACTCGAAGGAGCTTGGCGGACGCTCTGTTCACCAAGACGCAGCAGCGCGTCCTGCGCGTGTTCTTCGGCCAGCCCGGGCGGAGCTTCTATGCAACGGAGCTGATCCGGGGAGCTGGCACCGGCTCTGGGGCCGCCCAGCGCGAGCTTGCGCGCCTCGAAGACAGCGGGCTCATCGTCGCGCGGCGGATCGGCCCTCAGAGGCACTACCAAGCAAACCCCGCATCTCCGCTCTTCTCGGAACTGCGCAGCATCGTCTTGAAGACGGTCGGCCTCGCGGAACCGCTGCGCGATGCCCTCAAGCCGATTTCAAGAGCCATCCGCGCCGCGTTCGTCTACGGATCCGTGGCCAAGGGCGAGGACCATGCGGGGAGCGACATCGATCTCCTGGTGGTCAGCGACAGCCTGACGTACGGCGACATCTTCGGCGCGCTCGAGCGCGTGTCGCGCGACCTCGGCCGGCGCGTCAATCCAACCGTCTACAGCGTGGCCGAATTCTCGAAGCGCGCGCGCGGCGAGAGTGCATTCGCAACCAGGGTACTCGCTGGACCGAAGCTCTGGGTGATCGGATCCGAGAATGACCTCCCGCTCGTCGCTTGAGCGCCTGGCCGGTCCGGGAAACGTCCTCGCGAAGGAACCCCCAGACGCGAAGGAGGTCGCCGGTCTCGTCCGCTCAGGCATGGCGCGCTTGAGGGATGCGGGAAACGACGCGAACTCGTTGGAGAGCAGGTTCGATCTCGCGTACGGCGCTGCCCACGCCCTGTGCCTGGCGGCGTTACGGCATCACGGTTTCCGCCCGACGCAGTGGAGAAGGGGCTCGTCGCCGATGTGATCGACGCCTGTCGCAAGGTCGCCGAGAAGCTCAGGAGCCGGAAGCTGATTCCGTAGGAGTCGAAGTAGGACGAACGTGCTTGGCCCAGACCGCAGGCCGTCGGCCCGGGACTGCGCTCGCCGCGCGGCGGTGAATCGCTTCGCCACGCGCTCAGGCGAGGCCGAGGTCGCGGCTGGTGAAGCAATCCTCGATCACCGCAGCGTACGCGGTGTCGAGCTGCTGCCCGAGAGCGAGCAGCGCGGCCAAACGCTGCACCATGCCGCGAAGATGCCGGGCTTCCGCCAGTGTCAGCGGCTTCTCGCCTCGCCGCTTGGCCTCCCGGTAGCCGAGCCATTTCTTGAGAACCGGATAGCCGCCCAGTTCGAACTCCCACACCTCGGCAGGGACATGACGGAAGTAGACCCTGGGGTTGATCCAGAGATCGCCTGTGCTGCTGCCCCACGCCGGGTTCAGGATCTCGGGGCTCCTTGGCGCGCGCTCCCGCCAAGCGCCAGCAGCAGCGCCGTAGAACGAGTACTCTACCAACAAGTCGCTCTCTGAGACCTTGTCACCCTGGTGGGCGGAGAGAACCCCGAGGCGCTTCGCGTCCTCACCGAGGATCTCCCGGATCTCGCGTGCTGGATCCTTCAGCGGGTCGAGCAGCGTCGAGACCGTAGCGCCGAGACCGGTGGCTTGCTCGAGCATTCCGCGGTCGCGAGGAATCGGCAGGTGGAGCCAATCGTGAAGAAGCGCCTCCTCATGATCGGCATGGTAGGCAGGCGACTGCCCGAGAGCGAGCGCGAGATGGAAGAGCTGCAGCGTGAGCTTGCGCGCTGCCTTTCCGGTCAAATCGCCTTCCAGCGACCAAGTCTCCTTCAGGGCTGCCCAGGCCGTAGGTGATAAATTAGCCACCGCCTTCTCAGGCTCTTCTTCCGAGAAGAGATCCCGTGGGAAGGCCGAGGGTCGAAGCCACACCGGGAACCCAAACGAGCCCCGGTCGTGAAGGTGATAATCGAATAACGTCGAGCAAAAGAGTGGACGGACCTCCGAGGCTCGCCGTGACTGGGGAACGGCGACCAGAAAGCCCCCGGCGTCGAGGTGCTCGTACAGCTGTGGGCTGCGACGCGTTAGCAGCTTTCCTTCGGTCTCGTAATAGAGAAAACGCGCATCCAAAGGAAAGAGGTGGTAGGGAAGGAGCAAGCTGTTCTTGAAGGCTGTAACCCTCTTAAGATTCTCCCGAACGACTTCGGGCTCGTACTCCGCCCGTTTCTCAACGAGGTTCGGATGACGGACGCGGAACTCAGCGAACGACACTGAAGAGAAATACTCGCGCATGCGCGCCTCGAGCGCGTCCCGGTCGGTATCGACCAAGCTGCCGTCGAGCCCCCGCGCTGGATTCACACCCTGGAAGCTCTCGACAAACAGCTCTTCCAGTGCCGGCCAGCTCTCGAACCCCGATGCGGCCACTTCCGGCGCGAAGCGGAAGGAATCCGGCAGTGAAGGCCGTGACTTCTCGTACCGGCGCGGGCCCTCGGGCCGCTTCGCCGCTTCTTCTCGCTTGGCCCTCGGCCAAGCCTCCATTTCAAGGGAGTCCAGGAGTGCGCGGCGCTTGGCAGCAGCGCGGCCCCAGAAGTCGCGGTAGGCGAGCACTGCCGCATCATTCTGCCGCCCGTGTCGACCCTTTCGCTTCATAAAGGTCGAGATAGCTGTCCCGACCTGGATGCCGCGAGGATCCTGCTCGGTAGTGAAGATGCTCTGGTCCGTGGTTCCCTCTCCAGGCAGCCCCTTCGGGATGATCTTGCCAGTCCGGTACTTGTCGCCGTTCAGGTTGTCGATCCATAGGTTGGAGAACTGGCCGAGCAGCGATTCCCTCATCAAAGGGTG
>DASSJI010000241.1:0-5285 GCA_035691285.1 Vicinamibacteria bacterium
TTCGGCGAAGCCGGTGGACGGGCGAGCGGACATCTACGCGCTGGGCACGGTGCTCTACGAGTGCCTGGTGGGGCAGCCGCCCTTCAGCGGGGAGTCCCAGGCGGTCCTCTACCGGATCGTCCACGAGTTCCCGCAGTCGCCGCGGGAGCTGGGAGCGGCGGTGGACGAGGAGTTCGACGCCGTCGTCATGTCGTGCCTCAAGAAGGAGCCGGGCCAGCGCCCCCAGCACGCAGGCGAGGTGGCGGAGGCGCTCAAGCGTTACCGCTCGCACTTGCGCGACAGCGATCGCGAGCGGTCGGTCACGGGCATGACGCGGAGCTTCCTCGCGATACGGCCCAACCTCGCGCCCTTCGTCGGGCGAGGGAAGGAATCCGCCGAGCTGCAGCAGCGCCTGAACGCCGCAGTTGCCGGAGAGTGCCAGTTCGTCGTGGTGTCGGGGGAGCCCGGGATCGGGAAGACGCGGCTCCTGGAGGAGCTGGCGAACCTCGCCAAGGCGCGCCACATCCGCGTGCTGCACGGGCGCAGCGTGGAGCAGGGCCGAGCCTTCCCCTATCAGGGATTCTGCGAGGTGATCCAGGAGTATTTCCGCGTCAAGGAGACGGGCAGCTCCTCGGGGGTCGACTTCTCGGATATCGCCGACGACCTGCTGGCGCTGTTCCCGATGCTGAGCGAGATCGGGGAGATCCGCTCGGCCGCGAGCGGCGAGTCCAAGCTGGCGCGGGGCGGGACCTCGGCCCCCGACAGCCGGACCCAGATCTTCGAGCTCCTGGCTCGGACGCTGACGCGGATTGCCGGCGGCAAGCCCCTCGTCCTGATCCTCGAGGATCTCCACGGCGCGGAGGTCACGATCGAGGCGCTGCCCTACATCGTCACGCGCCTCGGACCCACGCCCACGCTCATGCTCGGCACCTACCGCTCCACGGAGGTCGACAGGCGCCACCCGCTGCTCAAGGCCCTGGATGGTTTCCGTGGCGACCGTCGTTTCGCGTCGCTCACGCTCGGGCCGTTCTCGCCGTCCGACCACCGGACCTTCCTGGAGACGCTGGTCGGCGGAGCCGGCGTCCCCGACAGCCTCGCCGAGAGGCTCTACGAGGGCACCGAGGGGAACCCTTTCTTCACGAAGGAGCTGGTCCGCTCGCTCCTCGACTCGGGCGGCATCTCCCGGGACGACACCGGGCAATGGAGCCTGTCGGGGGAGACGGGCCTCTCCGGGGAGGCGATGCCCGCGACGATCCAGGAGGTCGTGGAGCGCCGCATCGAGCGCCTGCCGGAAGACCAGCGCGAGATCCTCTGCATGGCGTCGGTGATCGGACGGACCTTCGACTCCAAGGACGTCGAGGCGCTGGCCAAGGGGCTGGACGTGGACGACGCCATCGACCGGCTCGTGCAGCAGGGCCTCGTCGAAGAGGAGCGCGCGTCTCGCGGCGAGCTGCTGAGCTTCTCGAGCGGAGTCGTCCGGGACGTGCTCTACGCGAGCCTCTCCCCCCGCAAGCGGCGATCGTTCCACAGGCGCTGCGCCGAGATCCTCGAGGCGCGCCACTCGGCTCACCTGGAGCGCGTGCTTCCGCAGCTTGTCCACCACTTCCACCAGGGCGACGTGCCCGAGAAGACGGTCGAGTACGGGATGCGCCTGGCACAGGCGTCGCTGGCCGCGTTCAGCGCCGAGGAGGCGGTGCGCTCGGCCAGGACCGTCCTCGACTTCCTGGACGCGGAATGGGAGGGCGATCGCTCCCTCGAAGGAGACGCGCGCGCGATCCTGGCCCGGGCCCACCGGCAGTCCGGCGACACCGAGGGGGCGCTGCGCGAGGCCGCCGCCGCCGTCCGCGTGTTCGAGCGGGAGAAGCGCCCCGACAGGGCAGCGGCCACGCTCCTGCTGGCCGCCGAGACCGCCTGGCAGGCCCGTCAGGCCGAGGAGGCGGCGCGCCTCACCGCGCTGGGCCTGCAGACGGCTCGAGTCGCGGGAGGAGCCCGGGGCCTCAAGGAGCTGCTCGCCCTCGGAGCGACGATCGCCAACCTCCGGGGCGAGCACGAGAAGGCCAACGCATACCTCGAGGAAGCGGCAGGCCTGGGCGGGGCCTCGAGCGAGCGAGCCGCGGAGGCGGAGGTCCAGCGCGGCGGGCGGCTCATCGTGGGCCTGGCCAACCCCGTGCCGTCGGTCGAGCCGCCCGCGAACTTGACGATGGAGCCGACCGAGATCGCCGGCAACGTCTTCGAGACGCTCCTGACGACGGACGAGAGGGGCAACCTCGAGGCCTTCCTCTGCGAGCGATGGGACGCGGAGGACGACGGACGCACCTTCCTGCTCACGCTCCGGCCCGACGTCCGCTTCCAGGGAGGCAGGCCCTTCGCGGCCCGGGACGTCAAGGCGTCCTTCGAGAAGGCCATCCGCGAGATGCCAGAGGAGATGCCCGCGGCCTATGCGGCCATCCAGGGTGTCCCGGAGTTCCTGCGAGGCGGCGGCGATCTTCCAGGGCTCGTCGTCCGTTCGGACCTCCAGATCGAGGTCCGCCTCTCCGAGCGACTCCCGATCTACCCCGCGCTGTTGAGCGACGTCCGCACGGGGATCCGGCAGCCCACGGCAGGCGGACCCAGCCTGGGGACGGGGCCGTTCCAGATCGCCTCGGTTGCGCCCGACCGGATCGTGCTCGAGCGGAACGCGGACTACTGGAAGGGCGCCCCGCCGCTCATCGATGCGATCGAGTTCCGCCCGGGGATGCGCGCCTCGGCGATGGCCGCCGCCTTCCGCTCAGGCGAGCTGGATCTGGCCCGCGACCTGCTGCCGCAGGATCTCGAAGAGATCCTGCGCGAGGCCCGCTTCCGCGCCGGCCTCGCCGAGACTTCCAAGAAGGATACGTACTTCGTGCTCTTCAACTCGCGGACGGGGCCCCTCGCACAGCAGCCCGAAGTCCGGCGGGCCCTCGCGGGGATCCTGCGGACGCGCGACCTCGTCTGGCGCACCCTGGGCCGCTTCGCCGAGCCGGCCGTGTGCCTCATCCCTCCTGGCATGCTCGGCCACGACCCGGGGACTAGGCGCGTCGCGCTCGACCGCGCGCAGGCCCAGGATCTGCTGCGCTCGGCGAGCCTGACCGAGCCGATCCGCTTGAGAGCCTCGGTCCATCCGCTGCTGCAGGATCGCTACCGGGCCCTGACCGACGCTCTCTTCGAAGCCTGGTCCGAGCTGGGCGCTACGGTGGAGGTCGTGACGCCGGACATGGAGTCCTTCCTGGCCGCCGACGCGCGTCCCGAGGCCATCGACATGAAGATCGGGCGCTGGGTTCCCGACTACGACGACTCGGACAACATGACGCATTCGCTGTTCCACTCGGAGAGCGGGCGCTGGCGGTATTACTACACCTCGTCCGAGGCCGACGCGGTCCTGGAAGAGGCCCGCTCGGAGAGGCGGCCGGCCGCGCGCGAGGCGCTCTACCGAAGGTTCGAGGGATTGCTGCAGGACGCCGCGGCCCTGATCCCGCTGTTTCACGACATCGACTACCGGGTCGCCGGACCCAAGGTGCGCGGGCTCGAGCTGCGCGGTCGCGCGCCGTTCGTGAACTACACCAGCCTGGGCATGGCCGAGGCCGCCGCTCCCGAGCCGGAAGCCCGCCGCGTGGCCAGGGGCACGCTGCAGATTCCCATCGCGGGCGTCGTCGGCTCGCTCGATCCGGCCCTGTCCAACACCTTCGAGCAGACGGAGGTGATGCCGGTCGTCTATGAAAGCCTGACGCGCGTGGACCCGGAAGCCGCCCGCGTCGTGCCCGGGCTCGCCTCGGAGTGGCGCGTCGAGGACGACGGACGGCGCTATCGCTTCCTGCTCCGCGACGACGTTCGCTTTCACGACGGCCGCCGCTTGAGCGCGCGGGACGTGCGCTACTCGTTCGAGCGGCTGCTGCACGGGGGCGACAGCAGCTATGGTTGGATGCTCGGCCCCGTCAAGGGAGCCAAGGCCCTTCTCGAGGGCAAGGCCTCCGACCTCGCCGGCTTCCGGATCCACTCGGCCCTCGAGTTCTCGATCGACCTCGAGGAGCCCGTGGCGTTCTTCCCCGCGCTCGTCTCCTATCCGGCGGTCGCGATCGTGCCCGAGGGAGCCGATCCCTCCGGCGCGAAGGGCATCGAGGGCTGCGTCGGCACCGGGCCGTTCCGGGTCGTGGCCTTCGACGCCGGGCGCCAGCTCCGCGTGGAGAGGAACAGGGCCTACTGGCGCGAGGGGTATCCGCGCAGCGAGAGCCTCGTCTTCAGCTTCGGAGTGACCCCCGAGGAGATGATCGAGGGACTGCGCGCGGGCCGCTTCTCGCTGGCCCAGGACCTGTTCCCCGGCGACGTCGAGGCGCTCCTGCGACAGCCCGAGTTCGCCTCGGGCTATCGCGAGTCGCCGCGGCTCAGCACGTACTACGTCATGTTCAACTCCCGCGGGCGCCTCGCGGATCGCGCGGCGCGCCGGCGGATCGTCCAAGCGGTCGACGTTCCACGCATCGTCCGCCAGACGGTCGGGCGGACGGCCATACCCGCTCACAGCCTCATCCCCCCGGGCCTGCTGGGCTACGATCCGGCTCCGCCGCAGCAGGGCGGAGCGATGCTGCCCTCCGTGCCTGGGGCATCGCCGGCCGTCGAGCTGACGGGCGCGCTCCATCCGGTGTACTTCGCGGGGTACGCCGCGCTGGCCCGCGAGCTGACCGCGGCCTTTGGCCGCCAGGGATTCAGGATCCAGGCCGAGAAGCCCACGATGGACGAGTGGATCGACCGGACGAGCCGCGGCGCGGCCGACGTCTGCATCGGCCGGTGGGGCGCCGATTTCCCCGATCCCGACAGCTTCGCGTATCTGCTGCACTCGGCAGGAGGCATCCTCGGCCGGATGTGCGGCTCTCCGGCCGCGGACCGCCTGATCGAGCGCGGGCGGGCCGAGGCCGCCCCGGCCGCCCGGCACCAGATCTACCGCGAGCTGGAGGAGCTGCTGGCTCAGGAAGCGCTGCTGCTGCCGCTCTTCCACGAGCAGGTCTACCGGTTCGCCCGGCCCGAGGTGGAAGGGCTCTTCGTGTCCTTCGGCAACCCGGCCGTGGCCTACGAGGAGCTGCGCCTCCGCAGTTAGCACCACCAACATGATCGGACGCAAGCTGTCCAACCGATACGAGATCGTGGCCGAGCTCGGGCGTGGCGGGATGGGCGTCGTGTACCGGGCCCGGGACCCGCTGCTGAACCGCGACGTGGCGATCAAGCTGATCCCGCCGAGCCTGCTCACGCCCGACGCCGAGCAGCGTTTTCAGCGCGAGGCGCAGGTCGTGGCGCAGATG
>DASSJI010000242.1:0-10400 GCA_035691285.1 Vicinamibacteria bacterium
GGCTTCGCGAGGCCGCGGAAGCGCTGGAGCGGGACAAGCCCGCGGGCCGAAGCGTGGAGTGGATGGCCGCCGACGCCGCCGACCCCGCCGCCGGCCCCGCCCTGGTCGCCCGCGCGGAGGCGATGCTCGGGCCCGTCACCATCCTGGTGAACAACGCCGGCGTCTACGGGCCGATGGGCCGGCTCGAGGACGTGGACTGGGGCGAGTGGGCGGAGGCGGTGCGGATCAACCTGCTGGGCACGGCCCTCATGTGCCGGGCCGTGATCCCGGGCATGCGCGCGCGCCGCTACGGCAAGATCGTCAACCTCTCGGGCGGCGGGGCGACCGCGCCCTTGCCGCGCATCAGCGCCTACGCCGCCGCGAAGGCCGGCGTGGTGCGCCTCACGGAGACTCTGGCCGAGGAGCTCAAGGACGCCGGCGTGGACGTCAACGCCATGGCGCCCGGTCCCCTCAACACGCGCCTGCTCGACGAGGTCCTGGCCGCGGGGCCCGAGAAGGTCGGGCACGCGTTCTACGGCCAGGCCCTCGCGCAGCGCCTCGAGGGCGGCACGCCCCTCGCCCGCGGCGCGGAGCTGGCGGCGTTCCTGGCCTCCGCGGCCAGCGATGGCATCACCGGCCGCCTCCTGAGCGCGGTCTGGGACGACTGGGCCGCCGTGGCCCGGGAGCGCGAGCGGCTCTCGGCAAGCGACGTCTACACGCTCCGGCGCGTCGTGCCCGCGGACCGCGGTTGGCGCGAATGAGCGCGGCGGCAGGGAAGGCCTCGGCCGGGGGCCCGCTCGGAGTCGCGATCGTCGGCTGCGGGCGCGTCGGGCGCAAGCGCGCGGGCGCGCTCGAGGGAGGCCGGCTGATCGCGGTGGCCGACCGGGACGAGACCGCCGCCGCGCGGCTGGCCGCCGCGCACCCGGGCTGCGCGGAGACCCGGACCTGGGAGCGCGTGGTCGATCGCGACGACGTGGACGCGGTGATCGTGTCCACCAGCCACGACGCCCTGGCGCCCATCACGCTGGCCGCCGTGCGCGCCGGCAAGCACGTGCTCGTCGAGAAGCCCGGGGCCCGCAGCCCGGCGGAGCTCAGGCCCGTCCTGGAGGCGGCCCGCGCCGCCCGGGTCACGGTGAAGGTGGGCTTCAACCACCGCTTCCACCCGGCGCTGCGCCAGGCGCGGGCCCTCTTCGACCAGGGCGCGATCGGTCCGCTGCTCTACCTGCGCGGTCGCTACGGCCACGGCGGGCGACGCGGCTACGAGCGCGAATGGCGCGCGGACCCGCAAGTGGCCGGAGGCGGGCAGCTCATCGACCAGGGCGTGCACCTGATCGACCTCGCGCGCTGGTTCGCCGGGGACTTCGCCATCGCCTCCGGCCACGTCGCCACGTACTTCTGGGACATGCCGGTGGAGGACAACGCGTTCCTCTCCCTGCGCACCGCCGACGGGAAGACGGCCTGGCTGCACGCGAGCTGCACCGAGTGGAAGAACCTGTTCTCGTTCGAGCTCTTCGGCAGGGACGGCAAGCTGGAGGTGGAGGGCCTGGGCGGGAGCTACGGGACGGAGCGGCTCGCCCTGCATCGCATGCTCCCCGGGATGGGCCCTCCAGAGACCCGCACCTGGGAGTACCCGGCGCCGGACGAGTCCTGGCAGCTCGAGTTCGACGACTTCCGCGCCGCCATCCTCGCGCGCCGGCCGCCGCTCGGAACGTTGGACGACGCCCTGGCCGCGCTCGAGATCGTCGAGGCGATCTACGCGGGACGCGCCCGGTGATCATCGCGCGCAGCCCGCTGCGGATCTCGTTGGGCGGCGGAGGAACCGACCTCCCCTCGTACTACCGGGAGCACGAGGGCTTCCTGATCGCGGCCGCCATCGACAAGTACGTCTACATCGCCGTGCACGACACCTTCGTCCCGGAGCTGATCGTCAAGTATTCCAGGCAGGAGCGCGTGGGGAGCGCCGCCGAGGTGCAGCATCCCATCGTGCGCGAGGCGCTCACGCTCCTGGAGCTGGACGGGAAGTACCTCGAGATCGCCAGCATGGCCGACATCCCGGCGGGCACCGGGCTCGGGTCGTCCGGCAGCTTCACGACCGCCCTGCTCAAGGCGCTCCACACCCACGAGAAGCACGTGCTGCACCCGCGCGAGCTGGCCGAACAGGCCTGCCACATCGAGCTCGAGCGGCTCGGCGAGCCGATCGGGAAGCAGGACCAGTACGTGGCGTCCTTCGGCGGCCTCGTCGGGCTGCGCTTCGAGCGCAGCGGGCGCGTGGAGGTGGAGCCTGTGGCCGTGGCGCCCGAGATCCTCTACGACCTGGAGGAGAACCTGCTGCTCTTCTTCACCGGATACAGCCGCTCGGCATCGGCCATCCTGAAGGAGCAGGACGACAGGACGCGAGCCGGCGACGCGCGGATGGTCGAGGAGCTCCACGTCGCCAAGGACGTGGGGCTGCGGAGCCGGGAAGCGCTGGAGGCCGGGGACCTTCGGGGCTTCGCCGAGCTGATGAGCCTGCAGTGGAATCACAAGAAGAAGCGCGGATCCGTGATGTCGAACCCGGACATCGACGCCGCGCACGCCCTCGCCCTGGAGAGCGGAGCCCTGGGGGGCAAGCTGCTCGGCGCCGGCGGCGGAGGGTTCCTGCTCTTCTACGCCGAGGACAAGGCGCGCCTCCGGCGGGCCATGGCCCGGCAGGGGCTGCGTGAGGTCCGCTTCCGGTTCGACCACGAAGGCACGCGGGTGGTCATCCAATGAACCCCACGGTCTCCGAGGTGCCCGTGGCGCTGCTGGCGGGCGGCCTCGCCACGCGGCTGCTTCCGCTGACAGCCGCCCTCCCGAAGTCGCTCCTCGAGGTGGGCGGCCGGCCCTTCATCGACCATCAGCTCGCACTGCTCCGGCGCAAGGGCGTGCGCCGTGTCGTCGTGTGCCTCGGGCACCACGGCGATCCGATCGAGCGCCATCTGGGCTCCTCTGCTCACTGTCTCGAGCTGGCCTGTTCCCGCGACGGCGAGCGCCTGCTGGGCACGGGCGGCGCCCTCAAGCGCGCCCTGCCCCTCCTGGGCGACCTGTTCTGGGTGATGTACGGCGACACTTACGCGGACGTCGATCTGCACGGCGTGCTCGCGCGCTTTTCGGGCTCGGCGGCGCTCGGCGTGATGACCGTGCTGCGCAACGAGGGCCGCTGGGACGCGAGCAACGTCGTGTTCGAGGCCGGCCGGCTCGTCCGGTACGACAAGGCTGCCCGGTCGCCGGAGATGGCACACATCGACTACGGAGTCACGCTGCTGCGGCGTGCAGCCCTCGACGCGATCCTCGATGGCGAGCCCTGCGATCTGGCTGACCTGTATCGAGCCCTGGTCGAGCAGGGCCGGCTGGCGGGCCACGAAGTGTCGCGGCGGTTCCATGAGATCGGCTCGCCGGCCGCACTGCGCGAGACCAACGCATTCCTTCGGGAGGAGGCGCGGACGATGTCCTACACGCAGGCCTATCTGGAGGACACCAAGCTGGCGCTCGATCGGATCGACTCTGCCGCCATCGATCGTCTCGTCGTCGCGCTTCGCGACCTCCGCGACCGCCGGGGGCGGTTGTTCGTTCTCGGCGTCGGCGGCAGCGCGGCGAACGCCTCCCACGCCGTGGGCGACTTCCGGAAGATCTGCGGGATCGAGGCCTACGCCCCCACCGACAACGTCGCCGAGCTGACCGCGCGCGTGAACGACGACGGCTGGGAGGGCGTGTTCGCCGAGTGGCTGCGGGTCAGCCGCCTCGGACCGGACGACATGGTGCTCGTCTTCTCCGTAGGCGGCGGCGACCTGGAGCGCAACATCAGCCCGAACCTCGTGCGCGCGCTGGACTACGCGCGGGAACGGGGCGCCGCCATCGGGGGTATCGTGGGCCGCGACGGCGGCCACACCGCCCGGCTGGCCGACGCCTGCGTGGTCGTCCCCACCGTGCGCGCCGAGGCCGTCACGCCCCACGCGGAGGCGCTCCAGGCCGTGGTCTGGCACCTGCTCGTGTCGCACCCCCTTCTGAAGGCGCGGGAGATGAAATGGGAGGGGGAGCGCTGACCTCGTCGGGAGCTAAGGGCGCTTGCCTTCCGGGCGTCCGGGCAGGAGCGAGCGGAACCCGGCCTGGCGCAGGATCTCGTGGATCTCGTCCTCGCTGAACTCGGCGAGGCGCCGGTCCTCGACGTTGACCGCCGGCACCCGCTCGCTCGGATCCGCGATCGGGCGTCCCACGGCGTTCGGCTGCCCGGGCTCCGACTGCAGCGCCGCGTTGGCCTGCGCCAGGAATCGGACGGCCGCGGCTACCTGGAGCAGCGCCCTCCGGTCGCCATCCACGAAGGACTTGATCCAGCGGTTGGCGAAGCGGACGTGGTGGATCTCGTCGGCGAGGATGCCTTCGAGGACCGCGGCCGTCTCCGGGTCGCCGATGTCCCTTACGGCCGGGGCGAGGCCCCCGACCACGTCCATGGCGCCGGCCTCGAAGGTCCGGTTCTGCGTGGCGAGGCGCGCGGGCAGCGTCTCCAGGGCGCAGGTCACGCTCCACTCGAACGTGGAGATCGGGAACTCGCCCTTGCGGCCGCCCAGCGCCACGAGCCGCCGGTGGAGCGCCTCGACGTGGCGGGACTCGTCCCAGCACTGCCGGGCGAGCTCGACGCGCAGCTCCCACGGCGCGTCGGGGAACTCGGCCAGGCACTGCGCGGCGATGTCCAGGCTGGTGATCTCGTTGCTCATGTGCCGGTGGACGGTCTCGCGCAGGGCGCGCGCGTCGCCGGGGTCGTACTCGTGCATCTCGGCGTCGCGCAGCACGACCTCGAAGCAGGCGTCGCGGGCGGGTGAGGCCCGCAGCCTCAGGCCGGCCAGCTCGAAGTGCCCGATCGCCTTCACGCCGGAGGGGCGATCAGCTCGAGGCCGCGCTCCCGCGCCGCGAGCGGCTCGGCCGTCGCGCCCGGCAGAGCGATCTCGCGGCGCAGCGCCCGAGCCTCGTCGCGCTGGCGGCGGGCGTCGGCGAGGATGCGCTCGACGACGACGAGGGACGGCGCGTCGAGGACGGCGTCCACCTCGGACCGGTAGCGCTCGTAGCGGCGCTCGATGCCGGGCAGGAGGCCGTCGTAGAGCGCGGCGAGCCGCTCCACGGTCCCCTCGAGCTCCCGGATCTCGTCGAGCAGCCGCACGTACGCCTGGGCGGGAGGCACGGACTCCTGAGCCGGGCGCCGCAGCTCGAACATCCGCCGGCCCAGCGCGTCCGCGTGCTGCGCGAAGTCCCAGATGTGCCGCCCGAACATGACCTTGACCTCCATCTCCGGGGTCGTCGGCGTCCAGGCGGCCGCGATCTCCATGAGGCGCACCTCGACCCAGCGGAAGGTGCCGATGCGGTGCGCGCGCTCCGCGACCGTGAGGCTCACGAGGCCACGGCCTCCCGCTCCACGCATTCCGCGGTCTCGTCGGGGTCGCCCGGCCAGAGCGCGTACACCGCCGTCCGCGAGAGCAGGCGCGCCATCGCGAAGACGCGCTCGGTGGCGGGAGCGTTGACCAGGCAGGCGCCCACGGGCTGGAGCCGGGCCAGCTCCTCGCGCCCGGGGGACAGGCGCTCGAAGCGCGCGCGGGGCGCGAACCCGCGGAGGAAGAGAACCGCCCGGAGCGGCACGGGCGCCGGGCCGGGGCCGCGCAGCAGGTCGGGCAGCTCCACGCGCATCATCCCGTCCCGCTCGGGGATGCGGTCGATCGCCCTGAGCGCCTCGTCCACGGCGCGGGCGCGCGGGCCGGGCTTGACGCCCACCGGGCGGCGGAAGGGGATGAGCTCGCCGCGCGCCGGCACGTAGCAGGCCTGCTCGTCCCCCAGCAGGTCGTGGCCGCGGCTCGCGAGAGCGAGGGCGAGGGTCGACTTGCCGGCGCCCTTCGGCCCCACGACGAGGACTCCTCGACCGCGCACGCCGACCGATGCGGCGTGGAAGAAGAGCGCGTCGCGGCGCGCCCGCATCAGGCGCCAGAGCAGGAAGAGCGCCACGGCCTTGCGCCAGCCCGCGGCGAGCGCGAACAGGCAGTCGTCGCCGCGCAGACCGAACTGCGGGCTCTGCTCGCCGCGGAACGCCACGGACGTCCAGGAACCGGAGCCTTCGAGGCGCTCGAACGGGAAGTCGGGCGAGGAGAAGCCGAGGAGGAAATCGGCAGGGCTCAGCAGCTCCGGGTCGTCGGTCTGCAGCCGGAGATGGCCGAAGGCCGCGTCCTCGGTGGCGCGCACGACGGCGCGCAGGGCGATGGCGCGGGGTCCGAGGCCGGGCTCGACGCGCCCCAACACCGCTTGAAGCTCCTCGTGGAGGCCCGCGTCGTCGCTGTCGACCGTGAGCCGCACGCCCGCCAGGCCGTGGAGCGCGCGCCGGCTCCGCGCCGGGGGCTGGGCCGCGATGCGGCGCACGACCGCATCGAGATCGAGTCCGGGAACGGCGAGGCGGGAAGAATTCGACAAGGACAAGGAACGCCGCGGGGCCGCGGGCTACGGGAGTGGAGGCACGGCCTAGACGCCGTGCTCGGCCCGCCGGGACGGCTTCAGCAGCAGGCCGTCGTCCACCAGGTCACCATCGACTGCGTGATCTGGAACGTGCTCAGGATCTCGCGCTCGGTCATGACCTGAATGCGGGGCGGTTCGTAGCGCGGACGCTCCGGAGCCGTCGACGTTTCCACCACGTTGGGTGCGGTCTCCCGGGTCACAGGCATCCTCCTCGGTAAGCTGGCGACAAATGGTATGGCGACGCTCAGGCGCCGTCAACCACCAATCCCAGCGCGGCGAGCTCATCGAGAGCGCGCTGCAGGTCGGCTTCCGCGGCCGTCTTCTCCACGCCTGCGAACTCGGCCTCCAGTTCGTCCAACATGCGGTCCACGGTGTGCTCGCCGTCGCAGCGACGCCATACGAACGTCATCGTCCGGTTGAGGACGAAGAACCGGGAGGTCGCGGGATCGAAGAGCATCAGCTCTCCCTGCAGCGGCGCCTCCTCGACCGTCGCGCTTCGCCGGAACCGCCGCGCGGCCGGGGATGGAATGGGAGTGGTCACCGCTGGGCTCCGGATCGTGGACGGCACGCTACCATCAGGTCGAGAAGGGGGTCAAGGCGCGGCGGGCACGGTCACTGGATGTAACCGAGCGCCTCGAGGCCCTCGAGCGTTTCCGGGCCGGCTTCTCGAGGAGAGCGCGCCCTCGCCCCGCCCAGCGCCGCCTTGAAGCGCGCGAGCGACTCCTCCGCGGCCTGACGTTCCAGGGGCCTCTCGAGGGCCAGGTCCCGCGTCTCCTCCCGATCCGCCTTGAGGTCGAAGAGCTGCGGCGGTCCTTCCGGCGGTCGCACGTACTTCCATCCTCCTTCGACGAGGACCTCGTAGGCAGGGCAGGGCGCTCCGGGCCGCCGCGGCAGGCAGGTCCCGCCGGCCATCATCGCGGTCCGGCGCTGCCCGAGCCGCGCGCTTCCGGGGGGAGCGGGCAGGCCCAGCGCGGCATAGAGCGTCGGGACGATGTCGACGAGCTGCACGGGACTCTCGTCGCGGGTTCCCGGCTCGGACCCAGCGCCTGCGGGGTAGCGGACGATCAGAGGCACGTGGAGCACCTGCTGGGTCAGCTCGGAGCAGCCGTGGGCGAACACGCGGCCCTCCGCCAGCGAGTCGCCGTGGTCGCCGGTCACGAAGACCCAGGTGCGGTCCCAGTCCGGGCGCCGCGCGAGGGCCTCGAGCAGGCGGCCGACGTGGTGGTCCAGATAGGCCAGCGAGGCGTCGTAGAGCGCCCGCACGTGCTCGTACTCCTCTCGCGTCAGCGGCTTGCCCTGGCGGCTCGAAGGCAGGCCGGCCAGCGGCAGGCTCTCCGCGCGTCCGGCCCAGCGGTCGCTGAAGCCCTCGTGCCAGCGAAACGGGACGTGGGTGTCCATGAAGTTGAGGAACAGGAAGTAGGGACGGTCCTGGGGCCGGCGCCGCTCGAGCCAGCGCAGCGCCTCGCGGCCGATCTCTTCGGCGGAGCGCCAGCCCTGGGGCAGCCAGCGCTCCCGCCATTCGCGCAGAATCCACGGGGGCAGCCGGCCTTCGAGCCGGCGCAGCAGCGGCAGGAAGGCGAGGTCTCCCGTCCGGGCCGGTCGGGCGTCGACGTGGTCGAAGCCGCGTTCGAGGCCAACGCGGGCGGTGAACGCGGGCCCGTTGCCGGCGATGGCGGCGCTCGCGTAGCCCATCGTGGCCAGGACCTCGGCTAGCGTGCGATGGCCTTGATCGAGAGCCATGAGCCGGCACCCCGAATCGGTGGCCGCGAAGTCGCACCCGTGCTGGAAGGGATAGAGGCCGGTGAACAGGGAGGCATGGGAGGGGATCGTCCAGCCCGCCGGGGCGAGACAGTTTATGTAGAGAACGGAGCGGCGCGCGAACGCGTCGAGATTCGGCGAGGTCGGGCGCGGGTATCCGTAGCCGGACAGCCGCGACGCGCCGACGGTGTCGAGCACGATCAGCACGATGTTCGGCCGCTCGGCGCGACCGCCGAGGCCCGCCGGGGCGGCCCCGGTCCGGGGTCGGCCCGGCGACAACCCCCGGCCGGGGGCCAGCATCCCCCAGGCACACACTCCCGCGGCCGTCGCCGCGAGGCCTCGCCGAACCCATCCGCGCCAGCCCTCCGGGCCCAGCGCCCGCCACCAGAGGCCGAAGCCGGCGGCCGTCACGAGGTGGGCGAGCAGCACGAACGACAAGGCGTCGGCGATCGGCACGCCGGTCCGGACGGCGCTGGTCGCAAGCCAGGCGGCTGCCGTGAACAGGAAGGGCCGGACCAGCAGGAGTCCGAGACCGGACGGCAGGCCGGGCCGCCGCGCTTCCAGGAGCCCCAGCGTCCCAGCGAGGATCACGGTGGCCAGCCGCTCCGGGCTCGCGAAGGGCTGCTGGCGCAGGTACTCGTGGTTCGCCACGACGATCGTGTAAGACGCCTGCACGACCACGGCCAGAGACCGGAGATCCAGCCCTCCCGTCGAGGAACCTCCGCCCGAGAAGGGCCGCGCGAGAAGGAGCGCGCCCAGCGCCGCGAGCAGGGGAACGTAGTAGGCCATCAGGAACGCCCACCAGGCGAAGGGGAGCCGGCCGCCCGAGAGCGTGCCGGTGAACACTTCCGCCACGCTGAGCGCCGCTCCGAACAGCGCGCCCGCACCGAAGGCGCGAAGCGTCGAGGCGAGACGCGATCCCGCGGGCGTCATGCGACGGGCGGTTCCTCCATCGCGAGCGCCGAGGCCGCGCCGGCCGTGAACGCCAGCAGCAGGTAGTGGCCCGTGAAGGCCAGGACGTGGTCGACGAGGCCGTGGGCGAGCGTGGTCGCGGCCAGGGCCAGGCACGCGGCGGCAAGCGTGGCGTGCGGGTCGGCTCGACGCAGGGCGCGCCCGCACGCGGCGAAGGTGCCGAGGAAGACGCCGAGCAGGGCGAAAAACCCCACCGCCCCGACGGTCGCGGCCACCTCGAGGCCGGTGTTGTTCGCGTGGGTGCGTGGGTCCCACTCGGCCGTTCGTCCGGCATAGCGGCCCGCGAGCTTGCGGAAGTTGTCGGGGCCGACGCCCAGCACGGGATGCTCCCGCCACATCGCCAGGGCGAGAGGCCAGATCTCCATCCGACTCGGCCGCCAGATCGGCGGCGTCTGGCCGGCGCCCGCCGCCGCCGGCCCGCCTTCCGAGACGCTCACCACGCCCGGGCGCGCTCCCAGACGACTGAACCAGTCGACGCCGGGCTGCGCCATGTCCCACACGAGCACGTGGCTCCTACGGTCCGGCGGAGCCTCGACCCTCATCTCGAAGACCGCGCTCTCGCCCGAGCGGAGATCGTGGGGCAGGCCGGGACCGAACGCCACGGCCACAGGCGCGCCGGTCCGATCGAGCAGGCGGTAGCCGATACGGATGCCGCTCGCTCGGCTCCACGTCCGCTGTCCCGTGTTGGTCACGCGGACCGCGGCGTGCCCCGCCGTTCCAGGGCCCAGCGCGGCGGGAGCGGACAGCGTCTCGTAGCGCGCGTCATACCAGGTGTGCGTCGGGGCGGTCAGCCGCAGCCCCAGCACCGGGTCGGTCGACGCGGCGAGCGCGGCGGCTGCGCCCACCGCGACCAGCGCGCCGAGCGGCGACGCGGCCAGCGCGGGGCGCCGCAGAGCCAGCCCGCCCGCGAGCGTCAGCAGCCCGACGCCGGCGGCGAGCAGCCCGCCGCGCGAGTAGGTGGAGAGGAGGCCGAGGCTCAGGAGACCCGCCAGAGGGAGGATTCCCGCCGCCGTGATCCTCCACGACGAACGCCGGCGTTCCGCTCGCCACGCGAGCAGGGCCGCCGCGGTCACGAGTCCCGCGGCCAGCAGGGCGCCGGCGAGGTTCGGATGCGCGGATCCCGCGGTCGCTCTGCGGGTCATCCCTGCGACGACCCACGAGTCGCGGAAGTGATCGAGGAAGGGGTC
>DASSJI010000243.1:0-4107 GCA_035691285.1 Vicinamibacteria bacterium
CGGCGCCTCGGCGTCGGGCGATCGCACCGCGGCAGCCAGCAGCGCCCGGCAGGACGCGCACGACACCGCGTGCGCCTGGAGCCGGGAGCGAGCCTCCGGTTCCAGCGCTCCGTCGACGAGCTCGGCCAGCTCGTCGTCGCGCAGGCAGTCGCTCAGGGCTCCATTCTAGGCTGGGCGCTCAATAGGTCGGAACGGTCGGATCGACCTCGCGCGACCACGCCAGGATCCCGCCCTTCAGGTTGAGCAGCTTGCGGAAGCCGGCCTTGCGGAGCTGGCCGATGGCCTTCGCGGAGCGCGCGCCCGACTTGCAGTGCATCACGTACGTGCGGGCGGAATCGAGCTCGTGGAGCCGCTCCCCGAGGGAGCCCAGCGGGATGAGCCGAGCGCCCTCGATCCGGCAGATGGCGTGCTCGTGCGGGTCGCGCACGTCGACCACCTCGAGGTCCTCGCCGGCGTCGAGCCGGCTCTTCAGCTCCGACGCCGTGATCTCCTCCACGCCCTCGGCGGGTGCTTCGCCGCGCCCGAGGCCGCAGAAAGCCGGGTAGTCCTGGAGCTCGGTGATCGTCGGCTTCTCGCCGCACAGCGGGCAGGCCGGATTCCGGCGAAGCCGCAGCTCGGTGAAGCCCATCGAGAGGGCGTCGTACAGGAGCAGGCGCCCGACGAGGGGCTCGCCGATGCCGAGCAGGATCTTGATGGCCTCGGTGGCCTGGATCGCGCCGATCACCCCGGGGAGGATCCCCAGCACGCCGCCCTCGGCGCAGCTCGGCACGAGCCCGGGTGGGGGAGGCTCCGGGTAGAGGCAGCGGTAGCAGGGCCCGCGCTCGGGCCAGAACACGCTGGCCTGCCCCTCGAAGCGGAAGATCGATCCGTACACGTTCGGCTTGCGCAGCAGATAGCAGGCGTCGTTCGTCAGGTAGCGCGTCTCGAAGTTGTCGGTACCGTCCACGATCACGTCGTAGCCGGCCATCACCTCGAGCGCGTTGTCCGACGTCAGGGGGGCCGCGACGGTCTCGATCGCGATGTGGGGGTTGAGCGCGTGGAGCCGCGCCCTCGCGCTCTCCAGTTTCGGCCGTCCGACCCACGACGTGTCGTGGAGGATCTGGCGCTGCAGGTTGCTCTCGTCCACGACGTCGAAGTCCACGATGCCCAGCCGGCCCACGCCGGCGGCCGCGAGGTAGAGCGCCGCCGGCGAGCCGAGCCCTCCGGCGCCGACCAGGAGCGCCTTGCCGGCCTTCAGCCGCCGCTGCCCCTCGATCGTGACCTCGGGCATGATCAGGTGCCGCGCGTAGCGCGCGATCTCCTCGCGGCTCAGCTCCGGCGCGTCGGTTTCCGGCGTCGTGGCCACGGCTCCCCCCGCGATCGCGGGAACGATCGTCACACGGTCCCCGTCCTTGAGGGAAGCGGAAAGGCCTCCCAGCGCCCTCGCGTCCTCGCCGTTGACGAACACGTTGACGAAGTTGCGCAGGGAGCGCTCGGCGGTGAACAGGTGGGGAGCGAGGTCCGGGCACGCCGCCACGAGCCCGTCGAGGGCGCCGCCCACGGTCTCGGCGTCGACGCCGACCTCGGCGCGCTCGCCGGCATACCGCCGCAGCGGGGTGGGGAGCTTGACGATGACCGGCATGCGATCTCCTTTCAGGGGTCCGAAGCGACCTCGACGGCCTCGAAGGGCTCCCCGTCGCGCACCTGCCAGGCGGTGACCTCTTCGGGCCGGCCGTTCGCCACGGCGACCACGACCGTCAGCAGGCCCGGCCAGGCATGCTCGCGATCGGTCGCCGACGGCCGGGCGGTGTGATCGGGGTGGCTGTGCCAGAAGCCGAGCAGTCGCAGGCCGCGCGCGTCGGCGTCGGCCTCGACGGCCAGGTAGTCCGCTGGGGAGACCGAGAAGCGCGTGCGCGGCCGCTCTCCTTCGACGTTGGGTATCGCGGTGGCCTCGAGCACCCGGCCGTCGCTCCCCAGCAGGGCTCCGCAGCCCTCGAACGGGTACGCGCGCGCCGCCTCGCGCCGGATCTCGGCGAGCGCGCCCGAAGCGAAGCGCACGGCTGCGCTCACTCGGCCTCCCAGAAGCGGTCGGAGAGGTAGCGCTCTCCGCCGTCCGGGAAGACGGTCACGACGGTGCGCGCGCCGGTCTCGCGTGCGGCGCGCAGGGCGCCGACGAGCGCCGCTCCCGACGAGACGCCGGCCAGGAGGCCTTCCTCCCTCGCCAGGCGGCGCGTCATGTCCTGCGCCTCCTCCGTCGAGACGCCGAGACGCAGGTGGGCGAGCGAGGGGTCGAACACGGCGGGAACGATGGCGCTCGCCATGTGCTTCAGGCCCTCCAGGCCATGGAAGGGTCCGTCGGGCTCGACGCTCACGCGCCGCGTCGCGGGGCTCCTCCGCTCCAGAAAGCGCGAGACGCCCACGAACGTCCCGCCCGTGCCGAGACCCGCGACGAACAGGTCGAGACGCGTCGCGCCGAGCTGGCGCAGGATCTCGGGGCCGGTCGTCCGCTCGTGGACGGAGGGGTTTGCAGGGTTCGAGTACTGGTCCGCGTAGAAGTAGCGCTCCCGTTCCTGCGCCAGCTCGCGGGCGCGCCGGATCGCGCCGTCGGAGCCCTCGAGCGGGTCGGTCTCGATCACCTCGGCGCCGTAGGCGCGCAGGATCCGCTTGCGCTCGGCGCTGGCCGAGCGCGGGATGCAGAGCGTCACGCCGAAGTCGAGGGCGGCTCCGAGCATCGCATAAGCGATCCCGGTGTTGCCCGAGGACGCGTCGAGGAGCCGGCGGCCCGCGAGCGCGCCCGTTCCCAGCGCTTCCTCCACGATCGCCCGGCCGGCCCGGTCCTTGACGCTGCCGCCGGGGTTCGCCGCCTCGAGCTTCGCCAGGACGCGCACGCCCGCCGGCGGGATCCGCCTCAGCTCGACGAGAGGCGTCCCGCCCACGCGGGCGAGGAGCGGATGAGCGGGGATGTCCGCGCCGGGACGCGGCCGGATGACGGCGTTCATGGACCGAAGCGCCTCCAAAAAGAAAAACGGCCCATCGGGGCTTCCGATGGGCCGCTCGGGAACGCGGTGCCGGGCCGACGCTACCCGGGCCCCGCGCACACGGGCCCACCGGGACGACAACAGCCGCAACCGAGGGCCCGCATCAGCATCGAAGACACCCTAACGCCCCGACGAGGGCTTGTCAATCGTCGTCCTCGTCGTCGTCATGGTCGTCCTCGTCGTCATCATCATCGTCTTCGTCCTCGTCGTCGCCGTCGCCGTCGTCCTCGACCTTGATCTTCTTCGCGAGCACCGACCCGTCCGACTGGACGAAGCCCTCCACCTCCACCAGGGCTCCGACGACCAGGTCGGCGAGCGTGATCTCCGTGTCGCCGTCCTTGATGCGCGTGGACGCGTCGACGAGCACCGTGCGGCCGTCGACGACGAGGCTCGAGTCGCCGATGGACTCGATGTGTCCCTTGAACTCGACCTCGCCCTGGTCGTCGTCCTCGCCCTCGTTGTCATCGTCGTCGTGGCCGTCGAGTGTGGCGTGGTTGCCCGAGAGCTGCACGCTGATCTGCAGCGTCTGTCCGGGCGTGAGGCCCGAGATCTCGAGAGTGGCGTTGATGCCGCGGCCCTCGAAGCGGAGGGCCACGCTTCCGTCGCCCGTCGGGATGTCCGAGAGCGTGAAGCGGCCGGACGAGTCGGTCGTGGCCGAGATCGGCGTGCCGACCACGGTGACGCGGATGCCGCCGCGGCCGGACGCGGCCTGGACCGAGGCGGAGGACGCCGAAGCGCCGCTCACCTGCCCGACGATAGTGGCGGTGCGCGGAGCGGTTCCGCCGGAGGGGCCAGCCACGGAAGCCGTGCTGGAGCCGCATCCGGCGGCGAGGAACGTGACGATAGCGAGGCCGGCCGAGGCCAGCCAACGAATACCTGAGGACATTCTCGTCTCCTGACAGCTCATAAAGGGAGCGGGTTCATCCCGCTCGCCTTCGAGGCTAGTCCTCGACGAGCCGCAGCGCGGTGAGCGTGCTCACCCGCACCTGGCGGTGAGCCAGCTCACGCCTCGGGTCAGAGCGCCGGCACGACTTTGTAGACGGCGCCGCGATGGTCGACCACGTACATCTCGCCCTCGGCGTCCACGCCG
>DASSJI010000244.1:0-3746 GCA_035691285.1 Vicinamibacteria bacterium
CCCGGCGTCGATCGCACCTATTCGGTGGAAGAGGCTCGCGCCCTGGTCACGAAGGCCTTCGCTCCCCTGGGCTCCGACTACGTGGCGGTGGTGAACCGGGCCTTCGACGAGCGTTGGCTGGACCTCATGCCGAACGTGGGCAAGAGCTCGGGCGCCTACTCCAATGGCGGCGCCTACGACGTCCACCCCTACATGCTGCTCAACTATGGCGGCCGCTACACCGACGTCTCGACGCTGGCCCACGAGCTGGGCCACACGATGCAAAGCTACTACTCGAACGCCACGCAGCCCTACCCGACCGCCAACTACCCGATCTTCGTGGCCGAGGTCGCCTCGACCTTCAACGAAGCGCTGCTGGTCGATTCGATGCTGAAGGACACCAAGGACGATGCCACGCGCTTGTCGATCCTGGGGGAGGCGGTCGAAGGCATCAAGGGCACTCTCTTCCGCCAGACGGCCTTCGCGGAGTTCGAGCTGAAGGCTCACGAGATGGCGGAGCGCGGCGAGCCGATCACGGGCGAAGCCCTCGACAAGCTCTACCTCGGCATCGTGCGCCGCTACTACGGCCACGATCAGGGCGTGTGTCAGGTGGACGACGTCATCGCTCACGAATGGGCCTGGATCCCGCACTTCTACAACAACTTCTACGTCTTCCAGTACGCCACGTCGCACACGGCCTCGTCGACGCTGGCGGAAAAGGTGCTGGCGGGCGACCCCCTCGCCGTGCGCCGCTATCGGGCGTTCCTGGCGGCGGGGGGCTCGAAGTACCCGATCGAGCTGCTGAAGGATGCAGGCGTCGACATGACGACGCGCGAGCCCCTGGACTTCAGCATCCGGCGCATGAACCGTCTGATGGACGAGATCGAGAAGATCCTGGCGAAGAGGCCGGCCAGGACGAGCTGACCGCGACGAGGCGCTCCACGCTCATCACAACCTCCCCATGGCCGCGACCGCGGCCGCGGCCGCAAGCTTGTGTCGCGCCTGCCAAGGTGGTCCGACCGATCGGCCCATCGCGGAGAGGAACGCGTCGACGTCCTCGCGGCCGAGCGCCGCCGCCGCGTCACGGAACACGCCCTCGCGGTCGTACCAATGCACGGACCAGCCGCGCGCCTCGGCTGCCGTTGCCAGGGCCTCGCGATACATGACGGAGTCAGCGAGGGTCTGCGCGCGATGGTCGGCGATCCGCTCCTCGGTCGTGGGCGGAAGCCTGGGGCAAGCGCGGAGCGCGATGTCCGCTATCGGCATGGACATCGCTGCGGCCAGCGAGTCGAGGACCTGACGAGAGCGGCTCGCGGCGGACGCGCGCACGCGCTCGACGAGGGCCACGACGTCCGGGAGCGCGAGCGCCCGCGCTCCCGGGCTGTTCAGGTAACGGCCCACCGCCCACGACCCTTCGTGGTGATGCGGATAGGAAGGCAGACCCGGATCGATGAGCTCGACGCGCCGGCGATCGAGGAGTTCGCCACCGGGCGCGACCGTGACGAGCACCGCGGCGCTCCCGTGCTCGGCGACGCCGACGCTCGCGGCTCGCCGCGTACGTCCCCCCCGCGCCGCACCCTGGTAAGCGGTTCCCATGACCACGATCGTCGGTTGGCTCCTCAGGCCCGTCGCACACAGGGGTCGCAACGCCCTGGGGAGATGAGGGACGATACCACTCGAACCAATGCGACTCGCAGCTCCGGTCTCCATCGCCGCCGTCACGTTCGTGAGCGCCTACTCGGTTCCCGCGCCGCCCCCGCTGGCGCTGAGGGTCACCAGCGTCCCGCTCAATGCCGCCGATCCGACCGAGATCCGCGTCGGAGGCCTCCGCTATCGCGGAGGGCTCGCGCTTCGGTCGGACGCTCCGGGCTTCGGCGGGCTGTCCGACGTTCGCGTCCTGGACCCGCGCGGACGCTTCGTGGCCATCTCCGACTGCGGAGCGACGCTCACAGGAACGCTCCGCTACGACGCCCACGGCGACCTCGCCGGGGTGGGGGACGCCGAGCTCGTGCCGCTCGTGGGTCCGGGCGGCAAGCCGCTTCGCGCCGGGGAGGAAGACGCGGAAAGCCTGGCCATCGGAGCCGATGGCACCTACGTCGTTGGATTCGAGGGCCGCCACCGCCTGTGGCGATACCCCGCGGGCGAAGCGCCGCTGCGGACCGCGCCGTCGCTGCTGGAGGGGCCTCAGACGGGAGGCTGGCTGAAGGCCAACCAGGGCTTCGAGGGCGCGCTCTTCCTGGACGGCGACCGGCTGCTGCTCGTCTCCGAGGCCTCCGTGTCCGGCTCCTCGAACACGCGAGCCTGGATCGGCACGTCCGGCGCGTGGGAGGGCTTCCCCTTCCCGCTGTACGTCGCCGAGGACGCGCCTCGCGAGCCCTTCCGCCCGACGGCCCTGGCCGCCCTCCCGGGCGGCGACGTGCTCGTCCTCGAGCGCCGCTACCCGATGATCGCGGCGCGGCTCCGGCGGGTCCCTCGCGAGGCCATGGAGCGGCGGACCGGCCTCGAGGGCACCGAGGTCGCGCGCCTCGAGCCGCCGCTCGCAGTCGACAACTTCGAGGGAGTGGACGTCACGCGCGATGCGGACGGCCGGACTCGTGTCTACCTGCTCTCGGACGACAACGATTGCGAGAAGTGGTCCCACCGTCACGGCACCTCGCTGCAGACGACGCTCCTGCTCTCGTTCTCCCTCGAGCCCTGAGCTGGCGATGGGGCGACCTTCGGCCCGCGGCCTGGGCTACGGCGTGGCCGCTTACGGCCTGTGGGGCTTCATGCCGCTCTACCTCAAGGCGCTGCGCGCCGTGCCCGTGCTCGAGGTGCTCTGCCATCGGGTGGTCTGGGCGGTCGTGTTCGTGCTCCCGCTCGTCTGGCAGCAGGGGCAATTGACGGCGCTGCTCGCCGCCGTCCGGCGGCGACGCACGCTGGCGATCCTGGCCACGTCGACACTGGCGATCGCGGTCAACTGGCTCGTCTACATCTGGGCCGTGGTCCACGGGCGCGTGCTCGAGGCGAGCCTCGGCTACTACATCACCCCGCTGGTCAACGTGCTGCTCGGCGTGGCCATCCTCGGCGAGCGCCTCGATCGAACGGTTCGCGTCGCGGTGGCCTGCGCCGCAGTCGGCGTCGGCTGGCTCACGCTCCGCGTCGGCCAGCCCCCCTGGATCGCGCTGACGCTCGCCACGTCCTTCGGCCTCTACGGCCTGATGCGGAAGCTCGCGCCGGTGGGAGCGCTGGCGGGCCTGGCCATCGAGACGACCCTGCTCCTGCCCTTCTGCGGCGGCTATCTCGCCTGGGCCATCCTGACCGGGCATTCGTCGTTCCTGGTCGGCCGTCCTGGCCTGGACGTCCTTCTGCTCCTGGCCGGCCCCGTCACCGCGATTCCGCTGCTGTGCTTCGCGGGCGCCGCGCGCCGGCTGCCGCTCACGACGATGGGCTTCCTGCAGTACATCTCGCCCACCCTCCAGTTCCTGCTCGCGGTGCTCGTCTACGGCGAGACGTTCGACCTCTCGCGGACCGTGGCCTTCGCCTTCATCTGGACCGCGCTCGCCGTCTTCGCCGTCTACAGCGCCCGTCGCGGCGCGCCGGAGCCGGTCACCGACGCCTAGGCGGCCGCGCCGCGTGGCGCCCATACGATGGGCGAAAGCGCCCACGACCTGGGCGACGAGGTGGCGCCGGTCGTCGAAACGCGCGCGCCAACCCGAGCTCCTTCCAAGGCTTAGGAGCGCCGCCCGGGCGGGCACGCCTCCTGCTCTTGCAGGGAGCGAGGGGAA
>DASSJI010000245.1:0-4141 GCA_035691285.1 Vicinamibacteria bacterium
CCGCTGCCGCCTCCCTGGTGTACAGCTCGATCGCCGCATGATCGCCGGTCGCACGAAGGGTCGAGCGCATCCGCGGCCCGGTCAGGCCGGCGAAGAGCAGCGGGGCCACGGTTAGCAGTGCCGGAAGCCCGAGGCCCTGCCATTTCCTCATCGCCGCGTTCGCATCGGGGGCCGTCGTGAGCCTCGCTACGGCTTCTCGCGGAGCAGCGCCCGCAGCCGATCCCTCGTCGTCGCGTGCGCCGCGACGCCTGCGAGGTTCTGGCCTTCGATGCCGACTCCGTGCAGGTCGTACAGCTCCACCGAGCCGTCCGGCCATTCCGTGTAGCGGTAGCGATCGGTGCGAATGCTGCGCCCGGCGGGGCCGACCGCCGTGCGGCGCCAGGAGTACGCGGCCGACCGGCCGGGATACGAAGGGTCTTTCAGCATCGGCACCAGGCTGCGTCCGTCCAGGCGCTGTGGCGGATCGGGCAGGCCCGCGAGCTCGATCAGGGTGGGGAAGACGTCGACGAGCTCGACCAGGCCGCGGGCAGGAACCCCGGGCTGTGCGACCTCGGGGCTGGCGACGATGAGGGGCACGCGGAGGGACTCCTCGAAGAGCGTGTCCTTGCCCCAGATGCCGCCATGCTCGCCGAGATGGAAGCCGTGATCGCCCAACAGCACGACCGTGGTCGCCTCCCACAGGCCGCGCCGGTCGAGAACGTCCAGCACGCGGCCCACCTGGGCGTCCACGAAGGAGACACAGGCGTTGTGGGCGGCGATCGCCCGCCGTCGCGCGTCTTCCGGGAAGGCCGTCACCGGAATGCCCAGCAGCCCGGGCGGGTTTCGCTCTGAACGGCCCACGGCGATGGCCGGGATGTCGCGCGCGTCGTCGGCCGGTTCGGCCGTCAGGGCGATGCGGTCCAGGGGGTACAGGTCGAGATATCGCTTCGGGAACACCCAGCGCAAGTGGGGTTTTGCGAGACCGAGGGCGATGAAGAACGGGCGTCCTCTTGGCTCCTCGAGCAGGCGAGCGACACGGGCGGCCCGGGCGGCGTCGGGCTGCTCCTCGTCGCCACCGGGGTCGACGAACCAGAGCTTCGAGAGGTCGTCGGCCTCGAACTCGTCCTGCTCCTCGAGCCTGGCGCGCTCGCGACCCTCGGCGCGACGTGCCCGCCGCGCGTCGCGGCGCGACTCGGGCGCGGTCGCCGCCTCTTCCTCGCCGCCCTGGACCGCCAGGTCCCAGGCGAACTGTTCATCCCAGCGCTGGTGAAAGACCTTGCCCACGCGCGCCGTGTAGTAGCCGCTCGCGGAAAAGGCCTCGTTGAGGGGGACCGCGCCGCCGAGCCGCTCCCGAACCGGCTGGCTGTTGGACCACACGCCGTGCCGCTCGGGTCCCAGGCCCGTGAGCAGCGAAGTCCTCGAAGGGCTGCACACCGAGACCGGAGCGTAGGCGTACTCGAAACGCCGTCCGCGGCGGGCGAGCCGATCGATGTTCGGGGTCAGCACCGGGTAGCCGTATGCGCCGAGGCGCACGCTCATGTCGTCCGAGACGATCAGGAGCACGTTGCGGCGGGGTCGTGGGGCCGGACCCCTCGGGGTTGCCGGGCCGGCGGCCGATACCCCCTCTTTGAGCTGTGCCTGCAGTTCGACGACGACGGCCCGATGGCCGGGCTCTAGGGCGAGGTTGCGCCATTCGCCGGGATCCGACCCGTGGTCGTAGAGCTCCTGGCTTCCATCAGGCCACTCGGTATAGCGGTAGCGCGCCGTGCGCACGCTCCGGCCGAGAGGTGCGACCTCGCGCTTCGCCTCGGAGAGCACCGACCGATGCAGCGTCCGTCCCGGATCTTCGAGGAGCGGTCGGAGGCTCGCACCCGCGACGCCGGTCTGGGCCGGCAGACCCGCCAGAGCCAGCAGCGTGGGGAAGAGGTCCAGGGCCTCCGCCAGTGAGCTCGTGGCGGCCCCCGGCCTCGCGAGTCCTGGAGCCGCGACCAGCAGGGGTACGCGGAGCGTCGCGTCGAAGAGCGTGTCGGCCCGCTCGAGCAGCCCATGCTCGCCGGCGGAAGCTACCCAGTCGCCCACGAGCACTACGACCGTTCGCCGCCAGCGCTCCGTGTTGTCGAGGTGGTCGAGAAGGCTCTTCAGGCTTGCGTCGAGCAGCGCCAGCCGAGCCCGCCCTTCCGCCAGCAGCTGCTTCCTCTGGCCCTCGGGGCGTGGGACTGGCTGCGTGACCCCGCCCGGCCGCGCCAGCATGCCGGCGGCAATTGCGACCCGGGGCCGGGCCGCGAGTACAGCCGGCTCGGGGCGTTGGGCCTCCACCGGGAACCTCGTGAGGACCGGGGCCGGCAGGGTCGGCTGATCGAGGCCCGCTACGAGGAACAGAGGGCGCGTCGAGCGGGCCAGAGCCTGCTCCACCTGCTGCATCGCTGCCTCGATGCCTGCGGCCGGTCGCACCGCGCTCCACGGCACCACGCCCTCCTCGGCGCCGCCCAGCAACGAGCCCACGCGAACGGTCTCGTAGCCGCCCCGGGCGAACGCGGCGGGCAACGTGGTCGAGTCGGCGAGGCGCCGCGGCTGGAAGCCCCAGGCGCTCGGGCGCTTCCCGGACAGGATGGCGGCCCGCGCGAACGTCGCCGACGGATAGGCCGAGAACGCCTGATCGAACCGCCGGCCTCGAGCGGCGAGGCGTTCGAGCTGGGGCGTCGCAACGTCCGATGTCGAGAGCGGCACGAGGCCGCCGGCCACGAGGACGATGACGTCCGGTGGAGGACTTCCTCTACCGACTTGCGACAAGAACGGCACGAGAGCCAGCCCGAGGGCGGCCGTCCAGGCACCACGGGGAGGGGTCATCGTGCTGTGGCTGTCACCGCGCCAAACTCTTCCGCAGGCTGCGAGCGCATCGCGGTGGACGCGTGGACCGATCATACCACCCGAGACCGGGCCCGCGATTGGGGGCGCCATGCCGGCGATCTCGTCGGCGTCAACTTGATTCTCTGGTGCTATCAGGCTGATGCTATGATGCCTTCGTGCGCACCACCCTGACGCTGGACAAGGACCTGGCGCTCGCCCTGCGGGCCGAGGCGCGCCGCAGCGGCCGCCCCCTGAAGCGCGTCGTCAACGAGGCGCTGCGCGCCGGGCTCGCCGCACGCCGGACGCCCGCACCGCGCCGCTATCGCCTGCGCCCGGTCTCGCTCGGGGAGGTTCTGCCCGGCGTCGACCTGGACAAGGCCTTGCGGCTCGCCGCGTCCCTCGAGGACGACGCCATCGCCCGCAAGCTCGAGATGCGGAAGTGATCCTCATCGACGCCAACGTCCTCGTCTACGCCGTCAACGCCGACTCACCTCACCACCGCCCGGCGCGAAAGTGGCTGGAGCAGGCGCTGTCCGGAACGACGCCCCTGGGTCTCGCGTGGATCGTGATCCTGGCATTCCTGCGACTCACCACGCGCGCCGGAATCCTGAGCCGGCCGCTGTCGCCGGAGCGCGCGATGGCCTTCGTGGACGAGTGGCTGGCACAGCCCTACGTCCTGGCCGTTGGCCCAGGCGAGGGCCATTGGACGATCCTGCGCAAGCTGCTCGGGGAGAGCGGCACGGCCGGCAACCTCACCTCCGACGCCCACCTCGCCGCCCTCGCGCTCGAGCGGGGCGCGTCGATCTGCTCGACGGACGCGGACTTCAGCCGCTTTCCCGGGATCGAGCGCATCAACCCGCTGCGTTAGCGGGGTCGACGACGCTGGCGCGGGGCGCACGAGGACGGCGTGCGCCGGCTCCTCCTGTTGAGTCGACCGCCGCGGCCTGACGCGCCGGAGCATTGCCGTCAGGATTTGGTGGAGCTGAGGGGGTTCGAACCCCTGACCTCGTGAATGCCATTCACGCGCGCTCCCAACTGCGCCACAGCCCCACCGAGGACGAAAGGCAATTCTAGCGGCAGGCCGTCGGAGCCGTCAAACCTCGGGCGCCGCAGGCGTTTCGGCGGCGGCGCGGGTCTGGATGAGCGCGCGCTCGAACGTGGCGATGTCGTCGGGATGCTCACCCACGACACCCACGGTCGTGCCGGCAACGCGCAGCAGCCGCACCGCGTTCCCGCGCGCCACGCCGGCGTAGCTTCGCTCGAGACGCACCGTGCCGGGCACCACGAACACCGACACGCGGCGCTTGGCGGTCGC
>DASSJI010000246.1:0-65875 GCA_035691285.1 Vicinamibacteria bacterium
CCAGATGGGCATCATCGCCAACGTCATCGTGGGGATCGTCGGCGCGGGCCTCGGCGGCTGGCTGTCCGTCCAGCTCGGAATCGGCGGCCCGCCCGTCATGAGCTGGGTCATGGCGGTGGTCGGCGCGGCGATCCTGATCGCCGTCCTGCGGGCCATCGGCGTCTTCAAGTAGGGCCAGTCACCCCCGCCACCCGACGCGAGGTCCGGCACGGGCCTCCCCGTGCCACGTACCGGCCGGAGCAACGACTTGCCCCCGGTCCACCGGTGACGGTGACCGGACGGCTCGAAGCCGGGGCGACCTGCGCCTTCCGCTCCCGCGATCGCTCGAACAGGCGCGCCCGCCGCGGCGAACCAGTGAACGGAACGAGTGAGAGAGGAGCGCCGCCATGAGTAAGACCAGTGTCGTCGTGCTCGCCGTCTCCATGCTCGCCGCCGCGAACTCGGAGGCGGAGAGGCTGAAGGGATACATCTGGGAGGCTTCGCCATCCGCGATCGTCGTCGATGGCGAGACGGTCCGCCTCGCCCCCGAGACCGTGATCGACCGGCCGAACCACAAGGACATCACCGCGAAGGACCTCCGCATCGGCTGGGAGGTCGAGGTGGAGACGCGCGGGGAGGGGACGGGCCAGGTGGCCCGAAAGGTCCGCGTGAAGGACGCACGCTTCCGGGAGGAGGACATCGAAGGCATCGTCGACGGCGTCAACCACGTGCGCTTCTTCGTGGACGGCGACGAGATCCGGCTCACCAAGGGCACGGTGCCTCCGGGCCTCAAGCCCGGCATGCGCTTCAAGGGCAAGGGCATCCGGCAGGACGACCGCTCGATCGAGCTCAAGGAGGGCCAGGTGCTGCCGGCCGGCTTCGTGGGCGAGGAGGCCCAGTTCATGGCAGCGGTGGACCAGGAGATCGCACAGGTCAAGACCCAGCTCAAGACGGTCAAGGACCCCGAGCTGCAGGCCTACGTCGACCGCGTGGGCAGGAGCCTGGTGCCGAAGTGGGTCGACCCGCAGCAGTTCCGGTTCACGTTCACGCTCGTCGACGACCCGACTCTGAACGCCTTCGCGATGCCCGACGGCACCGTCGTCGTCCACTCGGGCCTGCTCGCCGCCCTGGAGAACGAGGCCCAGCTCGCGGCCGTGCTCGGCCACGAGATCGGGCACGCCACGCACCGCCACGGCTATCGGGGCTTCAAGTCCCAGCAGAAGAAGCAGTCGCTGTTCGGCCTCGGCAGCGCGCTGGCCGGCTTGCTGGTGGGGACACAGACCGACAGTGCTGCAGCCGGGCTGGTGACGGGGCTCGGCACCAACCTCGCCTACCAGGCCTCGGTCAACGGTCACGGCCGCAAGCTCGAGGACGAGGCGGACATGCTCGGCCTCTACTACATGGTCGAGGCCGGCTACGACTACATGGAGGCGCCAGAGGTGTGGCGCGTGTTCGGCAAGTACACCAAGGACCAGAGCAAGGTCAGCAACTTCTTCTTCTCTGACCACTCGACCCACGCCGCGCGCATCAAGAACCTGACGAAGGAGATCAACGCCGAGTATCGCGGCGAGGTCCCGCGCGGGAAGCTCCGCACCGGCGAGGAGGAGTACCAGAAGGCCGTCGAGCGCCTGTCGCAGCAGAACGCCATGGCGAACCTCCAGAGCCAGGAATACGGACGGGCGCAGCGCAGCCTTGCCGGCATGCTCGATCGCAACCCGAACGACGCGAACGCTCACTACAACCTCGGCCGCGTGCTGTGGGCCCAGGGCGGGGCGCAGAACGCCGAGCGCGTCCTCGAGGAGTACGCCGCGGCCGTCCAGCTCGATCCCACCCTCGCCGCGCCGTGGCGGGACATCGGCGTCGTGTTCTACGAGCTGCGGGACGTGAACCGCGCCGCCCGGGCCTTCGAGCGCTACCTGGAGCTCGCCCCGGATGCGCCCGAGGCGCCCAAGATCAGGGCGTTCCTGAACATGGTGCGTGGCCAGTAGCGGGCGGGCTGAAGGTCGTCGAGGCGAGCGCCGGGACCTGCGGTCCTGCCGCACGCCACGGCCGAGGGCGCAGAGCTGGACGACGCTCCGCTGCATCGTCAACCTGGGCCAGGAGTCCAGGAGCGTTCCTCTCCCTGCGCGACGCTGACTGGCTCGCGCAGGGAGGCCTCCCTTGACCAGGTTTCGCCCGTCATGAGCAGGACGGCGGGAGCTCTCAATGACGAGGAGGGACAATGGAGACCAAGGATCTCTTCGGGAAGCCACACAGCCTGATACCGCTACTTCTTCCCCGGCTTCAAGGTCATGCAGATGCTCGCCGACGCGCCGCGGTAGATCGGGCGACTGCCTCACTTGCGGCCGCCCCAGAGGGCGGCGAACAGGAAGAAACCGGCGAATCCGGCCCAGGCGAACCCTACGACACAGAAAAGGACATTGTCCCTCCAGAGCAATCCGAAGTCCTTGATCCGCCCCTCCCCGGGCCTGTCGGCGCGATAGGCCACCTCGACGGCTCGTCCCTCAGGGAAGCTGGCCGCGGCGTTGGTCTCGATCGTGAATCGCCGCGGTGGGCCATCCGGGACCGAATACTCCACCGTCACACCGTAGAAATCGGACTCGTCGTTCCCGTAGAGGTGCTGCACCGAGACCACCCGGCCACGCGTCGACGCGGCGCGGGAGAGGAAGTCCCACTGGGCCTTGGTCTTGTACACGCCGGCGACCAGCACCCCGACGCCCGGCGAGCCGAGCAGGGTCACGATCAGGACGAGTCCCAGCTTGCTGCTCAGCTCGCTCACCGCACCTCGCAGCCCCCGCCTACTCGCCCTCCAGCACCCTCTCCTGGATGCGGGCCAGATAGTCGTCGGCCTCGCTCGCGCTCGCGAAGATCTTCATCCCGGGCAGGGAGCGAATCACCTCCAGGACGCGCTCGATCTGGGGCTTCATGTTCACGAGCAGGCACTCGGAGCCCGCACCGGTGAGGGCCTTGCGGGCGCCCAGGAGCACGCGCAGCCCGGCGCTGCTGATGAAGTCGAGGCCCGCGAGATCGAACACGACGTGCTTCGGAGACGTCGCCAGGATCGGTGCGAGCGCCTGCTCGGCCCGCGGCGATGTGTCCGTGTCGAGCCGGCCCACGAGGGTCACGACCGTGGTCTGGCGGACCTGGATGCTGAGAGGCATGATGATGGACTCCTTCCTGCTATGAGGCGCTTCCGGCGCCCGGTCGCGCGCGCTTGCGCTCCAGGACGAGGCGATTCTCCCCGTTCTGGCGCGTGTATTCCACACGATCCATCACCTGGCGGACGATGTGAACGCCCAGGCCTCCGCTTCCGTCGGCCGAGCCCGATCGGGGCGGCCCGGCCTCGAGGGGATTGAAAGCGGGGGTCCGGTCCGAGACCTCGAGGCGCACGACCTCTCCCTCCAGAGCGAGACGCAGGGCGATCGGTCCGCTCGTGTGCGACCCGTACCCATGGTGGATGATGTTCGCGACCACCTCGTCCAGGGCGAGGTCGAGATCCTGGATCGTCTCGGCGTCGACGCCCCGGGACGAGCACCAGTTCTCCATCCACTCGCGGCCCCGCACCAGCTCCTCAGTTCGGCTCTCGAGCACCAGGGCGGACCCCGAGCCGGCGGAGGCGGATCGCCGGACGACCAGGATCGCGATGTCGTCGAACTGCGGCGCCGAGCCGGCGAAGGCCCGCACGGCGGCGTGGACGCCCTCGGCCAGGGTGGGGGGATCGCTGTGCGACCGGGAGGCGAGGTGCTCGATCAACCTCTCCTCGCCAAAGATCGTGCTCCGCGAGTCGTGGGCCTCGGTCACCCCGTCGGTGTAGAGGAGGAGGGCGTCGCCGGGCTCAAGCTTCAGATCGTGGCGCTCGAAGGAGACGCCGGAAACGACCCCCAGGACGGTGCCTACGGAGCCCTCGACGAAACGAGGCTTCCCCGCCGCCGGAACGAGAACCGGCCGGGTGTGGCCGCCGTTCGCGAGCGAGAGGCGGCCGGAGCCCGTGTCCAGCACCCCGCAGGCCAGGGTGACGAACATGTTCGCGGTGCTCTCGACGACCAGCGCGTCGTTGACCCGGGCCAGCACCGCCGCGGGGTCGGGCAGCTCGCGGGCGGCGGCCTCGAAATGGATGTCGGTGACGGCCATGAACAGCGCCGCCGGGATGCCTTTGTCCGAGACGTCCCCGATCACGAACGAGATCTCGCCGGGGCGCCGCACCACCACGTCGAAGAGGTCGCCGCCCACGGCACGCGCCGGCTCCAGGAGCCCGAACACCTCGCAGCCGAGCTTGTCCGGCGAGAGGTCCGCGGGCCGCGGCAGCAGGCTCATCTGGATCTGCCGCGCGACCCTGAGCTCGCTCTCCAGCCGCTCCTCGGCGGCGGCGCTCTCCTTCACGGCCTCGATGTACTGCGTGAGCGCCGTCTGCATCTCGGCGAAGGAGGCGGTCAGGCGCCCAACCTCGTCGCGCGACGAGGCCTCCGGCAGCGGCGTGTCGAGGCGTCCGCTGGCCACGTCCTGGGCGGCGCGCGTGAGCTGGACCAGTGGTCGCGTCGACCGGCGAGCGACCAGGATCACCGCCGTGCCGAGGAAGAACGCGCCGGCCAGGCCGGTCAGCCACAGCCTCCGCTGCAGCGCGTCCACATCGGCCAGCGTCTCGGCCTCGGGAAAGACCACCGCGAGGTTCCATCCGGCGGCCATCAGGGGCCTGAAGACGACGAAGCTCGGAGCCCCCGTCCGCAGGTCCGGCGTGCGCTCCATTCCCATCCCGCCGGCGGCGACCGCCTGCGCCAGCCGCTCGAGGCCCGGGTCGCCGCGCTCGGCGGCGACCGCGGCGAGGCTCGCCTTCATGGCGAGTCGCGGGTCGGGGTGCGTGACGATGCCGCCCGATCGCGACAGCAGGAAGGCGTATCCCGTGGCGCCCACCTTGATCCCCGACATGAGCTGCTGGAGCCACTCCAGGGCGACGTCTGCGGTGGCGATTCCCAGGAGGCGGCCGCCAGGCTCCCGCACGGGCAACGAGTACGTCGCCATCAGGATCCCGCCGCCTCCCTCGTCGAAGTAGGGCTCCGACCAGAGCGGCGCCCCGCGGTCTCGAGGAAACCGGTACCAGTCCTGTGTCTCGTAGCCGTAGCCGCCCTGGGCCAGGTCCTTCACCTTGAGCCCATCTCCCTCGCGATAGCAGTACGGCGAGAAGCGCGGCAGCCTGACGTCGAAAGCCCCTGGCTCGAAGGCGGCGGCCGAGCCGAACACCGTCGGGCTCAGGGCCACGTTCGCGCACAGCTCCCGCTCGAGTGCGGCCCTTGCGGGAAGGCCCTGCAGCAGCGAATGCGCCAGCCGGCGCGCCGTCTCCTCGACGCGCAGAAGCTGTGCTTCGATGCGGGCCGCCGCCGCCTCGATGACGGCATCGCCCTGGCGCCGGATGTGCCCCACGAGCATCTCCCGGGTCCAGCGATGGACGTCCAGCAGGATGAGGAGGTAGACGGCGAGGCCGGCCGCGAGGAGCGCGAGGGCGAGCTTGGCGGCCAGGCTGCGGCCGAGAAACGATGGCATCGCGGAGGCAGGGATTGTAGAACACGCATCCCGGCCGGCGCCGGGGTCGATCGAGCGATACTCTGCCCGTCATGACCGAGCCCCATTACCCCGCCGCGCGCCACCACGCCGCGCGCTTGCACGACCACTTCGCGCGGCACCTTCCGCACGGCGCCGAAGGCTCGCCCTCCAGGGCTCCCGTGCCGGACGCGGAAACCATCGAGGCGCTGGTGGACGCCGGCTTCTGGGCCAGCCTGCAGCGGGAGGAGGGCTACGCTCCGGAGATCTCGCTGGCTTTCGTGTCCCCGGACCGGGCGGTCCGACCGATGCTGCTCGCGGAGCCGCTGCCCCTCGGGCCACGCGCCCTCGCGCGCCTGGCTCCGGCCGTCGAGCGCCCCGGCATCCACCTGGGCGTATGGCGGGCGGGCAAGCGCCTCCAGGTCTGGGGGACGACGCGGGCGACCCCGACCTCCTGCTTCGTGCTCGAGGTGCTGGGCCCCGGCCTCCTGGTCGTGAAGCACCGTGTTCACGACGACTCACCGAAGTTCAGGAACGTCGCGGTGTTCGAGGGGGAGCAGGTCAAGCTGGTGAGCCGCGAGGCGCTGGCGGCCCCGGACGCGCCCGCCCTGCTGAGGTCGCTCCTGGCTCCCGAAGCGGCCTACACGCCGGACCCGTTCGACGACGTGCTGCTGCGCCTGGCCGTCTCGATGCGCGCGCACAGGCGGGGAGGGACCCTGCTGGTCGTCCCCGCGCGCTCCGAGGCGTGGCGGGACTCGATCGTCCGCCCCATCGCCTACGCCGTCGAGCCGCCCTTCACCGAGCTCGCAGAGCTCGCGAGAGAGGCGACCGAAGAGCGCCACCTGGCCCTCAGCCGCGTGGTCGACGCCATTGCCGGCCTCACCGCCGTGGACGGGGCCACGCTGATCACGGACCGGTACGACCTGCTCGCCTTCGGCGTGAAGATCGGCCGGCCCGACGGACGGCCGCGGGTGGAGCGCGTGGCGCTCAGCGAGCCCGTCGAGGGCGGCGCCGTGTCGGTGGTCGCTCCGCTCCAGGTCGGGGGCACGCGACACAACTCGGCGGCGCAGTTCGCCCAGGATCAACCCGACGCGCTCGCGATGGTGGCCTCTCAGGACGGCCGCTTCACGCTGTTCGCGTCCTCACAGCGGGACGGCCTCGTCCACGCCCATCGCGTCGAGGTCCTGCTGTTGTGAGCGAGCTCTCCGGACCGGGTCGTCGTCAGTGCCACTGGCGGCGCGGCCGGTGGATGCGGCCGACGCTCATCGCCCGGGACGCCGGCGAGCCCTTCATGGGCAGCGTCGTGCGCCTCATGCCGTCGTAAGCCTCGAGGGCGCCCGCCACCGCCCCCGCGGTGGGCACGAGGCCGGCCTCCCCCACGCCCTTGGCCCCGAAGGGACCCTCGGGCTCCGGGTCCTCGACCAGGATCACCTCCGTCCTCGGCATGTCGCGCGCGCGCAGCGCCCCCAGCTCGCGCACGCTGGAGGTCACGGGCATCCCGTTCTCGCAGGGCAGCTCTTCGGTCAGCGCGTAGCCGAGGCCCATGTGGATGCCGCCCTCGATCTGCCCGCGGCACAGCGCGGGGTTCACGACCCGGCCGACGTCGTGGGCCGCGACCACGCGCTCCACGCGGCCGTCGGCGTCGAGGATCACGACCTGCGTGGCGAAACCGTACGCGGTGTGGGTCTTGACCCGCGGCGCGTCCGTCCCGAGGGCGGTCGTGTCCTGCACGACCTCGTCCGCCGCGTACACGGCGCCGGCGAGATCGTCCAGGCTGTGGCCGGCGTCGAGGTCGCCGCGCAGCTTCCGGGCGGCCTGCACGACCGCGCGCCCCGCGAACAGCGTCGCCCGCGAGCCGGTCGTCTGGCCGCAGCCGAGCGCGTAGCTCGAGTCCACTCTCGGCCGGAACAACGCAGGTGACAGGCCCGTCACCTCCGCCGCGAACTGCACCAGGGCCGTGAACAGGCCCTGGCCCATGTCCGTGTAGCCGTTGTAGATCGCAACCGTGCCGTCCCCCTGGACCACGAGCCGGCAGCGGCCCCACTCCGCGACGCCGTTGCCGACGCCGCTGTTCTTGAGGCCGCACGCGATGCCCACCGCCTTGCCCGCCGCGCGCGCCCCGTAGTACGCGTCCTTCACTGCCTCGAGCGTCCGCAGGATCCCCACTGACTTCTCGAGCACCTGGCCGGTCGTCACCGCGTCGCCCACCGCTACGACGTTCCGGCGGCGCACCTCCCAGCCGTCGATTCCCAACCTCTCGGCGAGCAGGTCGAGACAGCCCTCCATCGCGAACGTCGCCTGCGGAACGCCGAACCCGCGCATGGCCCCCGACGGCGGGTTGTTCGTGTAGACCGCCAGCGCCTCGACGTCGACGGCAGGGACGCGGTAGGGGCCGCAGGCATGACCGGCCGCGCGTTCCAGGACCTTCCCGCCCACGGACGCATAGGCGCCCGAGTCGCCCAGGAGGCGCGCCACCACCGCCGTGAGCCGGCCGGCCGCGTCGCAGCCGACGCGGTAGTCCAGGCGGATCGGATGCCGCTTCGGGTGGAGTCGGACCGACTCTTCCCGACTCAGCACGAGCTTGACAGGCCGGCCCGCGAGGCTGGCCAGGAGCGCCGTCTGCGCCTGGACCGACAGGTCCTCCTTGCCGCCGAAGGCTCCCCCGCTCGGGACGAGCTCGACGTGCAAGCGCTCCTCCGGAAGCCCGAGGAAGCGCGCGACCTGCCTGCGGTCGTCGAAGACGCCTTGCCCCTGGCTGTAGAGCGCGAGCCGGCCGTCGGGGAGCGGCTCGGCCAGCGCCGCCTCCGGCTCGAGGAACAGGTGCTCGACACGCTGCGTCCGCCAGGTTCCGCTGACGACGTGGGCGCTGCGGCGAAGCTCGCCCGCCGCGTCGCCCCGGCGGATGACGGAGCGCGAGAGCAGGTTCGCGTGCCGAGGGTTGATCCGGGTCGAGCCGGCCTGAAGCGCCGCTTCCGGATCGAGCACGGGCGGACGCGGCTCGTAGTCCACCCTCACGAGCGCGGCGGCCGCCCGAGCGCTGCGGGCGTCGTCGGCCGCCACCGCCGCCAGCACGTCGCCGACGCAGCGCACCTCCTCGCCCTCGGCGACGAAGCCGGGCCAGTCGTCCTCCAGGAGGCCGTAGAAGCGCTCGCCGCGGACATCCGCCGCCGTCGCCACGGCGCGAACGCCGGGGAACGCCCTCGCCTCCGCCGTGTCGATCCGACGGACCAGCGCGCGCGGGTGCCCGGAGAAGACGAGCGCGCCGTGGAGCAGACCGGGACGACGCAGGTCGGCGACGAAGGGCCGGAGGCCGAGCGCGTGGTCGAGGCCCTGATAGCGTGCGAGCGGCTGGCCGACGCCGCCCATCGCCGCGGGCTCCGGCCAGGGCCCGCCGCGCCAGGAGCGGGCCATCAACTGGACGGCCTCCACGATCTGCGCATAACCGGTGCAGCGACAGAGATGGCCGTCCAGGGCGCGGGCGATCTCGTCGCGCGTGGGGCTCGGGTGCCGGTCCAGCAGGTGCTTGGCCCGGAGCGCGATGCCGGGGGTGCAGAAGCCGCACTGCACGCCGCCCGTGGCTACGAGCGCCCGGGAGATCAGCTCGCGCTCGCGCCGGGTCAGGCCTTCCAAGGTGAGGACGTTCCGGTCTTCGGCCCGCTCGGCCTCGATCGCGCACGTCACGAGCGGGCGGCCATCGATCAGGACGAGACACGCCCCGCACTGGCCCTGGGGCTGGCAGCCGTCCTTGATCGAGGTGATGCCGCAACGTTCGCGCAGCGCGTCGAGAAGCGATTCGCCCGGTTGGGCCTCGATCGCGCAGGGCCGGTCGTTGAGCCTGAAACGGACCGTCACCATGGCCTCGCGGGCCCGATTCTTGAAAGAGAGCCGCAGCGGATGAATGCTGTAGCCGTGATCCTCGGTCCCACGTTCGCCGAGATGCGGGACCCTGGGCTCATCGAGCCGACGCTGCTGCAACAAGCACGCCAGGCGCGTTCGCGCCCTCTCGACCCCCTGAACCTGTGGAACCTGTCGTGGAAGGCGGACGGGGCCGTGCCGTTCGCGCTCCTGCCCGAGGCCCTGACCGGCGTGCGCGCGCCGATCGTGGCGATCTCCGGGCGCCGCTTTCCCACCGGCTCCCACAAGGTCGGCCCCGCGTACTCGATACTCGTCGAGAAGCAGCTTCTCGGCTCGTGCCGGCCCGGAGAGCACACCCTCGTCTTCCCCTCGACCGGCAACTTCGGAATCGGCGGCGCCTGGGTCGGCCCGCGCATGGGCTACCGCGCGCGGGTCGTGCTGCCCGAGGAGATGAGCGCCGAGCGCTTCGAGAAGATCCGCGGGTATGGCGCCGACGTCATCGCCACGCCGGGCAGCGAATCGAACGTGAAGGAGATCTACGACAAGGTCCGCGAGCTCCGTGCGGACCCGGTCAACCGGATCCTGAACCAGTTCGAGGAGATGGGGAACTACCGCTTCCACTTCCACTGCACGGCGGCCGCGGCGCGGGAGGTCGTCGAAGGGCTCGGCTTCACGGCCTCCGCCTTCGTGTCGGCGATGGGGTCGGCCGGGACGATCGCGGCGGGAGAGGGCCTGCGCGAGCGCTTCGGCGACCTGCGGGTGGTGGCCGTCGAGCCGATGCAGTGCCCCACGCTCCACAGCGTCGGTTTCGGCGCGCACCGGATCGAGGGCATCGGGGACAAGCACGTGACCTGGATCCACAACGTCTGGGCCACCGACCTCCTGGTCTGCATCGACGACCTCGAATGCCTGGAGGGCCTGCAGCTCCTCCAGGAGGGCGCCACGGCGCTCGAGGCGGAAGGCGTGCCGGGCGCCGCGAAGTTCGTGGACGTCTTCGGAATCAGCGGAGTGTGCAACGTGCTGGCCGCGATCCGCGCGGCCGAGCACTACGGCTTCGGTCCGCGCCAGGCGGTCGTGACCGTGGCCACGGACGGCTTCGACCGCTATCCATCCGTGCTCCGTCGCCTCGACCGCGAGGAGGGGCCGATGGACGCGGAGACCGCGCGACGCCGGATCCAGATCTTCCGCTCGCGGCGGACAGGCTGGCTGCTCCCGGGAACGCCCGCGACGCGCCGCCGCTGGCACAACCAGAAGTACTTCACGTGGGTCGAGCAGCAGGGCAAGACGGTCGCGGAGCTGCAGGCGCAGGAGGATCCCGCCTCTTGGATCGCGGAGCAGGAGCGCGCCCAGGAGATCGACCGCGCGATCCGGGAGCGCCGCACGTGAGCCTGCCCGCATGTGTCGCGGGCCTGCGCTGCGTGCGCTGCGGCCGAGGCTATGTCCGCGGCCTGGACGGCCCGTGCCCGGAATGCGGGACCGAGGGCGTGCTGGATGTGGAATTCGACCTGGCCCGGGCGCGCCGGACGCTGACCCAGGCCGCGCTGCGGCGCCGGCCCCGGAGCGCGTGGCGTTACGAGGAGCTGCTGCCGGTGGCACCGGGAGCGCGTCGGCCGCATCTCGAGCCCGGCTGGACGCCGATCCACGACGCGCCGCGCCTGGCCGCATGGACGGGGACCCGACGCCTGCTCGTCAAGGACGAGAGCCGCAACCCGACGGCCTCGTTCAAGGACCGGGCGAGCGCCGTCGGCGTCGCCCGGGCCCTGTGGCGCCGAGCGAGGGTCGTGGCCTGCGCCTCCACCGGGAACGCGGCCACGTCGCTGGCCGGCGCCGCGGCCAGCGCCGGCCTTCGCTGCGTGATCTTCGTCCCGGAGTTCGCTCCGGAGCCCAAGGTCGCGCAGCTCCTGGTCCTGGGCGCGCGCGTGCTCCGCGTGCACGGCAGCTACGACGCGACCTGGGAGCTGTGCCAGAGAGCCTGCGTCCGTCACGGCTGGTACAACCGCAACGCGGCCGTGAACCCCTCGCTCGTCGAGGGCAAGAAGACCGGCGGTCTCGAGATCGCCGAGCAGTGCGGCGAGGAGCTCCCCGCTTGGGTGGCGGTCTCGGTGGGCGACGGCTGCACGATCGCGGGCCTGTGGAAGGGCCTCGTCGAGATGAAGGCGCTCGGCTTCATCTCCCGGCTCCCGCGCATGCTCGGCGTGCAGGCGGCCGGCGCACGGCCCCTCGTGGACGCGTTCCGGACGAGCGGCGAGCTCCACCCCGGACCTGCCAAGACCCTGGCCGACAGCATCTGCGTCGGCCATCCCCGCAACTGGAGGAAGGCTCTCGCCGCGGTGCGCGCCTCGGACGGCGCCTTCGTCGCCGTCGAGGACGAAGCGATCCTCGATGCACAGCGCGAGACCGGGCGACGCTCGGGCCTCTTCGGAGAGCCCGCCGCCGTCGCTTCGGTGGCCGGCCTGCGGCGGGCGGTCGCCGACGGAATCATCGGCCGCCGGGCCTCGGCCCTGGCGGTGCTCACGGGCAGCGGCCTCAAGGACGTCCGCGCCGCGCTCCGCGCCGGCGGCACGCCCGTCGAGCTGCCGCCCGAGGATGCCGCTCTCGACGCCCACCTGCGCGAGCGGCCGCTGGGCTGAGGCCGCGGTGCTGCTGAGGGACGCGCTGGTCGCGACCCTCGATCCCCCGCGGGTCGAGCGAGCCGACCTTCGCATCGACGGCGAGCGGATCGCCGAGCGTGGCCCCTCGCTGAGGCCTGCCGCGGGCGAGGAGGTGCTCGACGCGGCCGGACAGCTCGTCCTGCCCGGCCTGGTCAACGCCCACACGCACCTCTACAGCGCCCTGGCCCGGGGCATGCCGCCCTCGACGCCCCCGCCCCGCTCCTTCGCCGAGGTCCTCGAGCGCGTGTGGTGGCGTCTCGACCGCGCCCTCGACCCGGAGTCCGTGCGCCTCTCGGCTCTCGTCGGCGCCATGGAGGCGGCGCGGTCGGGGTCGACGGTCCTCTTCGACCATCACTCTTCCCCGTCGTCCATCCACGGCTCCCTCGAGGCCGTGCGGGGGGCGGTGGAGGAGGTCGGGCTGCGGTCGGTGCTCTGCTACGAGGCGACCGATCGCAACGGCCGCGATTCGTTCGATGCCGCGCTTTCCGAGAACCGTGCGTTCCTCGCCGCCGGCCACGGCGGCCTGACCCGCGCCCTGATGGGTGCACACGCCAGCTTCACGCTGTCAGACGCCGGCCTCGACGCCCTGGCGCGCGCGATCCGGGAGTGCCGCTCGAGCATCCACATCCACGTGGCCGAGGATCGCGTCGACGTTGACGACTGCCGCGCGCGCTGCGGCGTCGGCCTCGTCGAACGGCTCCGGAGGCACGAGCTCCTCGGCCCGGGCGCCGTCCTCGCCCACGGCGTGCACCTGACCGAGGCCGAGCTGCTCGAGGCGCAGGCCGCGGGCGCGTGGATCGCACACAACCCGCGCTCGAACATGAACAACCACGTCGGCCACGCCCCGACACGCGCGCTTCGACGCGCCGCGCTGGGTACGGACGGCCTCGACCAGGACATGCTGGCCGAGGCTCGCGCCGCCTTCCTGGCGATGCGCGCGTCCGGACGCGACGACGCGGTGATGGCAACCGTGGAGATGCTGGCCGGGGGCCTCCGCCTCGCCGCCGAACTCTTCGGCCTCGCCTTCGGCGCCCTCGCGCCGGGCGCGCCCGCCGACCTGGTCCTGCTCGATTACCGGCCGCCCACGCCGATGAGCTCGGAAACCCTGCCGGGCCACCTCCTCTTCGGCCTCGACCGGAGCCATGTCCGCTCGACCCTGGTGGCCGGGCGCTTCGTGCTGCGCGATCGCCGGATCACGACGGCGGACGAAGCCGCGGTCCTGGCCCGAGCCCGCGAGGCCGGCGCCCGCCTCTGGGAAAGAATGGCGCGCTGACGACCAGCGGCGCGAATTTCTTGCGCCGGCTCTACGCTCAGCCCAGGGCGGCGAACACGCTCGGGAAGCGGGTCAGGACGGCGATCGCGTGCTGCAGCTCCCTCAGGTCCACGCATTCGCCGATGCGGTGGGTGTTCTGCTCGATTCCGGCTCCAATCCCGAACATCGCCGGATGCTTCGTGCCGTTCGAGGCGACCCAGCGCTTTCTCTCGGTCACGCCGATCGTGCGGTTCGAGGAAGGGACTGGAAAGCCGACGCCGTCGGTCGAGAAGATCCAGCGGTCCACGCGCGGCTCCCTGCGCAGCGCCCCGGCCTGCGCGCCGCCGGCCGGCTCGACGACGCTGGGCGTGACGACGGCGCGGTAGGCCTCGGCGGCCGCGCGGATCGCCGGATGGTCCTCGGGAGTGAGCCAGCCCGGGTAGACCTGCGCGTTGTCCGCCTGGTACCCGCGCCACGTCTTCTCGCGGTAGCGCGGGACCGCGATCTCGACGCGAAGCCCCGCCGAGCGCGCCGCACGCACGGCCTCGAGCGCCTCCACGTCGCGGAGCGCCTGCTCCGGCGTCTCGCCGAGCGTCAGCCGGCGATCGAAGCGCAGGACGAGGCGCTCGGGAACCGCGCAATCGCTGGGCGTGTCGAGCCGCGCCCAGGAGGCGGTGCGCGTGCCGTGACCGAGAAAGCCGTGGTCGAGGAAGCCCTCGCGAGCCTCGTAACGCCGCGCGGCCTCGGCCACGATCGCGCCCCCGTGCTCGAGCGGGTTCAACCCCTCCCACGGCATCGAGCCGTGACACGAGCGGCCGGTGACCGTCACCTCGATCTGCATCCGACCGCGCTGCCCGCGGTAGATCCCCAGGGCGCCCTTCCTCGAGTCGCCCGTGCCCTCGGTGAGGATGACCACGTCGGGCACCAGCTCCGGCGGGGCCCCAGGCAGGACGTGTCCCATCACGTGGAGCGGTCCACCACCGTCGTTGTCCTCCTCCGCGGCCGTGGCGTATGCGCGGACGATCACGCCTCGGAGCGCTCCCTCGGGCGCCAGCTCGGTCAGCAGGCGCGTGGCGACGAGCTGCGAGACGACGCCCGCCAGCTGGTCGGCCGAGCCGCGGCCGAACAGCAGATGACGCCACTCGTCGTCCGGCGGCAGATGACCCAGCAGGCCGCGCAGCGCGCCGCGATCGACGCGGGCGAGGTCGACGAGGCCTTCGTAGCAGTCGATCCCGCCGTTCGTCTTGTCGCGCCACTGGGAGCGGAGCGCCTGCACGGTGTCGCAATGGCCGTCCAGGTAGACGACGCGCTTCTCCGTCGCGGGCACCCCGTCGCTTTCGTCCTGGACCGACCACACCAGGTTTCCGTAGGCGTCGAAGCCGACGTCCTCGGGCCGGCGGACCGCGCGGACCTCGACGATCGCCCGCTTCAGGTACTCGAGGCGCGGCCCCTCGTGGTTGCTCGTCCCGCAGAGCGGATCGCCCCCCTCCTCGACCGGCCTGTCGACGAAGTCCGCCGGTATGCGGATCGCCTCTCGCAGCAGGCGCGCCGCCAGGGGCAGGTCCCTCGCCGCCAGCGCCGCGATCCGTTCGTCCAGGCGAGCCATCGTCTCCTCCTAGCGCCCCAGGCGCTCCAGGCGGCCTCCGACGTCCTCGACCTTGGCCCCGGCCAGGAGCGCCATGATGACGTACAGCTTCTTGTTGGCCTGCCGCGCCACCTCGAGCCGGAAGCGCTTCATCACGCCGGCGCTGACCTCGGCGCCGACGTCCGCCGGCAGGCAGTGGAGGTAGAGCGCGTCCCGGGTCAGGGCCATGCGCCGCTCGTCGCAGATCCAGTTGCGGTGACGGGCGTTCTGCTCGAGCGCGCGTCGCTCGATGTCGGCCAGCCGCGAGCGGTCGCCCGCCCGGTTCGCCTCGACCCGCTCCTGCATCAGGTCCCAGGGACCCCACGACTTCGGATACACGGCGTCGGCCGCGGCGAAGGCTTCGTCCATGTCGGACAGCACGCGGAACGATCCTCCCGAGGAGGCGGCGTTGGCAGCGGCCGCCGCCATGGGCTCCTCCATCAGGCGATATCCGTCCGGGTGGGCGAGGGTGACGTGGGCGCCGAAGCGTGTCAGCAGGGAGACGAGACCCTGTGGAACCGAGAGCGGCTTCGCGTAGCTCGGCGAGTAGGCCCACGAGACCGCGATCCTCTTCCCGGCCAGCGCGCCGAGCCGCTCGCGCAGCCAGAGCAGGTCGGCCAGCGTCTGGGTCGGGTGGTCCACGTCGCACTGGAGGTTGACCACGGGCACGGCGCGCCGATCGCCGGTGTCCGCGAGGTAGGCGTCGAGGCCGGCCTTCAGCTCGCGCATGAAGCGCTGGCCCTCCCCCAGGATCAAGTCGTGACGAATTCCCAACGCGTGGGCGTTCATCCCGAGCATCGCGCCCGTCTCGGCCGCGGTCTCGCCGTGCGCGACCTGCGTCGAGCCGCCGTCCACGATCACCGGGTGCATGCCGAGGCGCGCAGCGGCGCCAGCCCAGGCCGACTTCGTGCGCGTCGAGTTGTCGAAGAAGAGGGCGTAGGCGAGCTGCCCCGGGAGCAGCGTGAGGCGCTCTCCCCTTCGATCGAGGGCCTCGAAGCGGACGGCCAGCGTCAAGAGCGACTCCAGGTCGGCTGCCGGCCAGTCCCGGGTCAATAGCAGGGACCGTCCCTGCAGGGCGGCGAGAGACGGGGCGTCCAGAACCGATGTCATGCCCGAAGGCCTAATCAAGTCATGTGCCAGCGCTCGATGGCCCGGGGGTTGCAGCGTCCGCGACCGGAGTCGGACCATGGCCGAGCTGACCCCGGCGCCGCTGTCGCTGCTGCTGAGGCGGATGCTCCGCGAGTTCGAGCGGGAGGGGAAGGTATTCGACCTCCCGTGCCGCCGCTTCTGGCGTGGCTCGGAGGACCTCGATCTCGGGATCCAGGTCCACGGGCGTCGCGTCGCCAATCCGGCCGGACCTGCCGCGGGCCCCCACGGACAGATGGCGCAAAACCTGCTGCTGTCCTGGCTCGCCGGCGCCCGCTTCGTCGAGCTGAAGACGGTCCAGCTGAACGACCGCCCAAGGATCTCCCGGCCTTGCATCGACATGGCCACGGTGGGCTACAACGTCGAATGGAGCCAGGAGCTCCGGCTCGAGGAGAGCCTGCGCGAGTACGTGAAGGGCTCGATGCTGATCGACGTCGCTCGTCACCTCCGCCTCCTGGGCAGGCCCGACGACCCGAGGCGCGACGACGTCGTCCTCGACGTCAGCGTCGGCTACGACCTGGCTGGCGTCCGCTCGCCTGCGGTGCGCTCCTGGATCGCCGGGATGAAGGATGCGCGATCCTCGGTCGACGCGCTCCGGGCAGAAATCCCCGAGGAGTGGCGCGAGCTGCGCGATCTCGACTTCCACACCGCGCTCTCGAGCCAGGCGACGCTGTCCACCTTCCATGGCTGCGACGCGCGGGAGATCGAGTCGATCGCGACGTTCCTGATGGAGGGACTCGACCTCGACGTGACGGTCAAGCTGAACCCGACGCTGATGGGCCGGGAGGCGGTCGACGGCCTGCTCCACGACGTCCTCGGCTACACGGACGTCGAGACGCGCGCCGAGGACTTCGACCGGGACCTTCGCTGGCCCCGGGCCCTCGAGCTGAGCGACCGGCTGAGCGAGCGGGCGCGAGCCCTCGGCCGCGGCTTCCGACTGAAGCTGTCGAACACCCTCGTGGTGCGCAACCGGAGCGCGTTCCTGCCTCCGGGCGAACCCGTGGCCTACCTCTCGGGTCCCCCGCTCCACGTGATCGCCCTCGCCCTCGTCGAGCGCTTCCGCCGGGAGCGTCCCGAGGTCCCGCTGTCGTTCTCGGCGGGCGTCGACAGCCGGAACTTCGCGGACTGCGTCGCTCTCGGCCTGGCGCCGGTCACCGTATGCACGGACCTGCTCAAGCCCGGCGGCTACGGCCGGCTGCCCCGCTACCTCGTCAACCTCGAGGCCCGCATGCGCGACCTGGGGACGGCCTGCGTCGGTGACTTCGTGCTCCGGGCTGGCGGCCACGCCGAAGAGGCCGTCGCCCGGGCGGGCAAGGAGGCGCCCTACGAAGCCCTCGTACGGGCGGCCGCCCTCCTGAACACGCCCGACGTGGCCGCGCGGGCCGCCGCCGATCCCCGCTATCGGGCGGAGTCGCAGGACCCTCCGCGTCGGGTCGAGCGGGCCCTGGCGCTCTTCGACTGCATCAACTGCGACAAGTGCCTGCCGGCGTGCCCGAACGACGCCAACTTCGTCTACGAGGCAGCGCCGCTCGCGCGGGACTACGAGAACTACCGCGTCCAGGGGGGGCGGGCAGTGCCCATCGCGGGCGGCCGCTTCGAGGTGCGCGAGTGCCATCAGCTCGCCTGCTACCAGGACTTCTGCAACGACTGCGGGAACTGTGACACCTTCTGCCCGGAGCATGGCGGCCCCTACCTTCGCAAGCCGCGCCTCTTCGGATCGCTCGGCGCTTACTGCCGGTCGGCCGATCGCGATGGATTCTGCATGGTGAAGAGGCCGGCCTCGGAAGCGATGTGGGGCCGCCTGGGTGGAGCCGAGTACCGGCTCGTCGTGGACCGCGCCGCCGACCGCGCCGTGTTCACGGACGGCCGTGTGGCTCTGGAGCTGCGACACTCGCGGCGGGCGCCGCTCGCGGCGTCGGCCCTCGCGGACGCCGAGGACGGAGCGGTCCTGGACGTGGGCGCCTACTTCAAGATGGCGACGATTCTCGACGGCGTCCTCGATACGAGCCGCGTCAATCCCGTGAACGTCGCGTCGCGCGACATCAGACGTTCGGGATCTTCAACTTCTGGCCGGGCTTGATCTGGTTCGGGTCCTTCAGGATGTCCTTGTTGGCCTCGAAGATCTTCATGTACTTGTTGCCGTCGTCGTAGCAGCGCTTCGCGACCTTGGAGAGCGAGTCGCCCGCCTGCACCACCCAGTACCCGTACACGTCCTGGCTCTCGACCTTGAGGTCGCAGACGAGGTCCGCCTCCCAGCCCGGCTGCTCCTTGATCGCATCCCAGACCAGGTCCTTCTCGAGCTGGTAGGGAGCGGTTCCGACGATGTGCAGCTTCCCGGCCTTCTCCTCGATCGACAGCCCTTGGATGGGCAGCTTCCCGGTCAGCTCGATTGCCTTGCGGTACTTCTCCATGAGTGCCATGAGCCGATTGTTGGCGCAGGGCCCGCGTACGGTCAACCGTGCGAGCCGATCCGTCCGACGTCCAGCGCCGGCCGTCGACGAGGTACAGGCTCCCGAGACCGCGCCAGTAGCTGTACACGTACGAGCGCCAGGGCTGGCCGGCATGCCCGGGCGAAGACACCCGATCTTGACTTGTCTGACGAGCGAGGCGTAGCGTGAGACTGCAGCAGGAGGGCTGACGATGCCCGAAAAGCCTGCCACCCCCACCCTCTCGGAACGAAGCACGCTCGACCGGACGGTTTCGCGTTCGGCCGGCTCCTTCGACCGCTACCGGCTTCTGCAGCGTGTCGGCGAAGGTGGCATGGGCGAAGTGTGGCTGGCGGAGCAGACTGAACCGGTTCGTCGGCAGGTCGCTCTCAAGGTCATCAAGGTCGGGATGGACTCGGCTCAGGTCGTCGCCCGCTTCGAGGCCGAGCGTCAGGCGCTGGCGCTCATGGACCACCCGGGCATCGCCACCGTCTTCGACGGCGGAACGACGCCCGAGGGACGCCCGTTCTTCGCCATGGAGCTCGTAAGGGGCGAACCCATCACGACGTACTGCGACCGGCACCGGCTCACGACAAGGCAGCGGCTGGAGCTGTTCATGCTGGTCTGTGAGGGCGTCCAGCATGCGCATCAGAAAGGGATCATCCACCGTGACCTGAAACCCTCGAACCTGCTGGTGACCATCCAGGACGAACGCCCGGTTCCCAAGATCATCGACTTCGGTGTGGCGAAGGCGACGGCCCAGCACCTGACCGAGCGCACCCTGTTCACGGAGCTCGGAGCCCTGATCGGCACACCGGAGTACATGAGCCCGGAGCAAGCCGAGATGGGGGCACTCGACATAGACACCCGGACCGACATCTATGCCCTCGGAGTCCTGCTGTACGAGCTGCTGACCGGCTCGCTGCCCTTTTCCAGGAGGGAGCTGGGGCAAGCCGGATTCTCGGAGATCCAGCGGATCATTCGTGAGAAGGAACCGCCGCGCCCCAGCACCAGGATCACCGAGCTCGGGGCCGCTTCGACAGAAGCTGCGAGCAATCGTCACACCGAGCCGCTGCGGCTCGCGAGCGAACTGCGTGGAGACCTGGACTGGATCACGATGCGTGCGCTCGAGAAGGACCGCACCCGGCGCTACCAGACAGCGGGCGCGCTGAGCGCCGAGATCCTCCGCTACCTGAGCAACGAGCCGGTGTCGGCCGGGCCTCCGAGTCCCGCATACCGGGCGAAGAAGTTCCTGCGACGACATCGTGTCGGTGTCGCCGCGGGGGCGACGGTCGCCGCGGCCCTGATCGTCGGGCTCGGCGCCGCGCTGATCGGACTGCGGGCGGCGGTGCGTGCCCGCGACGCGGAAGCAACGGCGCGAAAGCAGGCCGAGTCCGCGCTCGAGTTCGTCTCGGACATGTTCGGGGCGGTGGATCCCAGGCTGGCGCGGGGGCACGACGTCACGGTTGCGGAGATCGTCGATCCGGCGGCGGCTAAAGTCGCTCGATCTTTCGCAGGCGACGCCGAGGGCGAGGCCGTGGTCCGAGGCGTGATCGGTCAAGCCTACTCGAATCTGGCGCGATACCCCGACGCCCTGCGCGAGTTCGATCGGGCCTTTGAGCTCCGTCAGGCGCTCGGCCAGGCGAGCACTCCGCCGGCCCTCAGCCTGCGGCACAACTGGGGGGCGACGCTTCTGGCATCGGGAGACGTGGCGCGGGCCCGCGACCTGCTTCGACAGGTGTGGCAGGAACGTTCCGTCCGCCTCGGGCCGACGCACCGGGACGCCCTGGCCACCCGGAGCCTCCTGGCCTATGCCAGGCAGCTGGCAGGTGACCTGGACGGCGCCACCGCGGAGATCCGGGAGGTCCTGCGGGACCAGGAAAGGAGCCTCGGGCCGGGTGACCGCGACACCTTGGAGTCCCAGTGCAGCCTTGCGGACATGCTCAATAGCGCCGGCCAGCCCGAGGAGGCGCTCCGAGTGGCCCACGAGGCCGCCACGCGAGCGGCGTCCGCTCATGGAGCCGACGGCGACCTCGCCCTGATGGCCGCCAGCATTGAAGCGGAGTCCCTGGACGACCTGTCGCGCCACGAAGAGGCAGCGACGCTCCTCGCTCGTGTCGTTCGCGGCAAGGAACGACTGTATGGCCCCAACCACCCCGAAACCCTTGTGTCGATGGATCTGCTGGCGAGCAGCCTCAAGAGCCTCGGCCAGGACGAACGGGCAATTACCCTGAATCGTGCGGTCGTCGACCGGGCGACGCGGACGCTTGGAGAAGGGCACGCATCGACGTTGACCTACATGAACAACCTGGCGCAGGCGCTGCGCCAGGGCGGGCGCCTCGCGGAGGCGGAGCCCATCTTCCGCCGCGTCATCGAGCTACGCAGCCAGCACGACGGACCGCGGGCGACAGAAACGATGATTGCGACGAGCAACCTGGGTCTCCTGCTGCTGCAGCGCAACGCCCCCGTGGCCGCCTTGCCGCTCCTCCGCGAGGCGGTCGACGGCCTTCGATCGAGCCTGCCTCCGGATCATTGGATGATCGGCGTCGCGCTTCTGAACCTCGGCCGGTGCCAGACGGCCTTGCACGAACATTCCGTCGCCGAAGTGACCTTGCTCGATGCGCATGCCCGGCTGCAGAAGTCGCTTGGCGCGACCCATGGGCGAACCAATCAAGCCAGGATGGCGCTGACGGGGCTCTACACGGCCTGGGGCAAGCCCGAGAAGGCCAAGACTTGGAGGGAGAGCCTGGAAGCGCCGGGGCAGTAGGAGGGAAAAGGGGGTTGCCATCATGAAGCCCGCGACACTCTTTGGAAGCATACGAGCAGCTTCCATGGAGTAAGCCTGGCGATGTGCCGTTGATGGTCACACTGGGTACCTTCGCGCGCCGGAGCCCGCGCCTGGACCATTTGCATCATTGACATGACGCAGCCGGCCCCCGACCGTGGGGACAAGCGCCGGCGGCTGGTTTCATCGGAGGGGCGAAGCGGTGGCAGGTGAGAGAGCATCCGCTCGGCGTGGCTTGACGCTCGAGAACGGCGCCCGTGTGGGCGTGATCGGCGGCGGCCCGGCCGGGTCGTTCTTCGCCTACCACCTCCTGTCGTTCGCAGAGCGAGCCGATCTTGCCCTTCAGGTCGACATCTTCGAGCCCCGGGATTTCACGGTCGCGGGACCTGCCGGCTGCAATATGTGCGGGGGTATCGTCTCCGAGTCGCTGGTCCAGGCCCTGGCCGTCGAGGGCATCCTGCTCCCGCCGTCGTTGGTCCAGCGCGGCATCGACTCCTACGTGCTGCACACGGCGGACGGGCATCTCTCTATCGGGACGCCTCTCAGGGAGAAGCGCATCGCCGCCCTCCACCGCGGGGGTGGGCCACGCGATGCCGAGGCGCTGCGCTTCGGGGGCCTCGACGGCTACCTGCTGGGGCTCGCGAAGGACCGGGGCGCGAAACCGGTCAGGGCGCGCGTCACGGACGTCGGCTGGGACGCGCAGGGACGCCCCGAGGTGCGGCTCAAGGGGGAGGCCCGGAGCTACGACCTGCTCGTCGGCGCCACCGGGGTCAACTCCAGCGCGTGGCACCTGTTCGAGGAGCTGGGCCTGCCGTCCAGGCCTCCGCGAACGGCGAAGACGTTTGTGACCGAGCTCAATCTCGGACGAGCCACGGTCTCGCGGTGTTTCGGCGACGCCATGCATCTCTTCCTGCTGGACATTCCCAGGCTCGACTGCGCCGCGATGGTCCCGAAAGGCGACTTCGTGACCGTCTGTCTGCTCGGCGCGGGCGTCGATGCGAGCACGATCGACGCTTTCTTCCGCAGCGAGCCGGTTCGAAGCTGCCTGCCGCCCGATGCCACGCCCGGGCCGGGCAAGTGCCATTGCGCGCCCCGGATCACCGAGAGGGAGGCCACGCGACCCTTCATCGATCGTGTGGCGCTCGTCGGCGATTGCGGGGTGAGTCGGCTCTACAAGGACGGCATCGGCTCTGCTTATCGGACCGCGAAGGCCGTCGCGCGCGCCGCCGTTTTCAGCGGCGTCGCCGCCAAGGACTTCGAAAGACACTACTTGCCACTGTACCGCGCGATCGCCCGGGACAACCGCTATGGGGAGCTGGTCTTCGCCGTGATGCACGTCCTCAAGGCGGTTCCCCCGGCGCTTCGGGGCGTCTTGGGGATGGTCGCTCGCGAACAGGTCGGAGGCGACGACGGGGCAGCGTCGATGAGCCACGTGCTGTGGGACATCTTCACCGGGAGCGCTGCCTATCGGCAGATCTTCTTCCGAACGCTTCACCCCCGCTTCGTGACCAGGCTCGCGACGGAGGTTGTTCGCTCCGTGCTGGGCGGGCGGCCCACGTGCGCCAATGCGCTCGCTCCGACACGGGCGGCGCTGGCGGATGCAGCGAGCGGTGGCGACGACGGCGAGGCGCTGCGCTACGGGGAGGCGGGCATGAACGAGGGTGTGCTGGGCCGCGACTACGCCGACGGCGAGCTGTGTTGTCGTCAAGGAGAGCTGGGCGATCGCATGTTCGTCCTCCAAACGGGACGCGCCGAGGTGGTCTGCATGGAAGGCGGCCGGGAGGTCGTGATCGGGGAGCTCGGCCCAGGGGAGGTGTTCGGCCAGATGGCGCTGGTCGACAGGCGGCCCCGCTCCGCCAGCGTGCGCGCAAAAGGCCCCGCCCGGATCCTGACGCTGGACAAGCGGGCCTTCCTGCGCCGCGTGCACGAGGACCCTTCGCTCGCCTACAAGATGCTCGAGAGCATGTCGCAGATGGTTCGGCGCCTGGACGAGGAGCTCGCGTTGCTGCGCAACGCGAGCCAGATCGCCCTCGTGCGCTACGTCTACGTGGTGCCCGAGGACCAGCCCGAGCTGTACCAGCGGTTGCAGCACGAGTTCGAGGGCGATCCCGAGGTGGAGATCGTGACGGATCGCCGGCACGGCGAGCGGCGCAGGGTTGAAGGGGAGTTCTCACGCGAGCGGCGGCGCTCCAGCCGTCGGGGCGACGCGGATGCGTGGAGCGTCCACCTGACGCAGGCTTTCCGCCGCGGACGCGGCCGCCCCACCCGCTCCGAAGAGGCGACCTCTGATCCGGTTCGAGAGATCCCGGCAGCATCCAGGGTGCGATCAGGATGATGGCGCAGGGGCGTCCCTTGTTTGGTGCTCGGCGTCCGCCAGACCGCTCTCACGGAGCGCCTCGAAACGCGCCTCGCAGAGCTCCTTGAAGCGGGTCAGGATGTTCGAGGTCACTCGGTTGTGGATCCACTCCCAGAACCCGCCCATCAGGTGGGATCCGGGCCAGTTGCGCTTCCCGTAGAAGTTGAAGCTCACCAAGAAGAAGACCTGCGTCTGCTCGCGTTCGCCCTGGCTCGGGATGCTCGAGCGCACGTAGACGCTGAGGATCCCGATCGGGTACCCGCCACTGCACGAGAACAAGAGGAAGCGGGCGCTGTCGACGTCCTGCGCGTCTGGTCGATCCTGGACCTGGAGCTCGTCGAGCTGGAACAGGGGGCCGAACAGCGACCCTCGGCGTCCCAACAGGTAGACCCGCAGCCGCTCGGTACCCTTGCCAACGCGCTCCAGCGCCGCGAGGTGACACGGCCAGCAAAGCGTGGCCACCTCGGGGCTGCGGAGCTCCCCGAAGACGTAGCGGGCGGGCACATCGACGCCGATCCGGTGGATGTTGAGCACGTCGTACGGCTCGACGCTGACGCCCAGCCTCTGCAGGATGCGCCGGCCGTACTCCTCCCGCACGTCCGGGGAGGCGAACTCGATCCGCGTGGGCGAGGACGGGCTGTGCAGGAGATAGTGCCGGACGTCGGAGAGGAGCCCGCGGCTCGGCACTGGGCCGCCCCTGGAGCGGGTCGCCGCCGCTTCACGCGCCCTGTCCCGTGCCACCGGAGATGTCACATTCTATCCTCTCGCCGTGGCCCGCCGAGCTGAACGTGCATCCGCCGCCTGGCTCTTCGATTGCTCGGGGCCATTTAGGGTAGGGCTCCCACCACGGCGCTCGCCTGCGTGAGCGGAGACCCGACTCTGTTCCTGGCCGTCACCGCACTCTGGGCATCGCTCTGTGACACGGGCACGTGCGCCGTCTCTAGCGCAGGCCGTCGACGAGGTACAGGCTCCCGAGACTGCGCCAGTAGCTGTACACGTACGAGCGCCCGTCCGCGCAGAGAAGCGGTGACAGGTGGACGATGCCGGCGGGATCTCCGGGCGTGATCTCGCGCCATGCCTCGCGGCGCCCGCTCGAGAGGTCGAGGCGGAAGACGCGGATCAGCATGCGCTCGCTGTGCGTGACGAAGAGCGACCGCCCGTCGGCGCTCCACACCGCGATCTGACCCGGCTCCGGATCGACCGGCACCACTTGCGGCTCTCCGCCCTCGACGGAGTGGAGGAGGACGCGGTTCGCAGCGTCGCGGGCGGCCACACGAAGGCCGTCGGGCGATATGGCGTCGGCCACCACGCCCTCGGGCGTCACCGCCCGCGGCTCCCCGCCGGTCGCGTCCATTACGTACGAGCGCCAGGGCTGGCCGGCATGCCGGCCGCTCAGGAGCACGCGCGTGCCACCGGCGGCCCAGGCCGCACCCCCGTACTCGATGCCCGGATCGCCGAAGGCTTTCGTCTCGCCCGCCCCGGTCGGCAGCAGCATCAGCTCCGTCGCGTGGTCCTGCGATTGCGCCAGGACCCACTTGGAGTCCGGCGACAGCGCGAGCGCGAAGCCGTCCCCCACGCGGACGGCCGGCGACAGCCCGTCGGTCTTCCGGACGTAGATCGCGCGCATGCGCCGCGTGCCTTCGCCGCTCTCGATTCCGACGAGGGTGCGCCCGTCGGGCGACAGATCCGCAGGCGACGAGAGGTCCAGCCACGACAGGTCGCGCTCGTGGGTCTCCCCCGGCGCCACCCCCATCACTCCCGCCCGGACGTCGGAGAGGCTCACGAGCGCGCGACCCTCCGGCGAGACGTCGTGCAGCAGCGCGAACGCCGGCAACCGTGCGAGCAGCCGCTTGCGCCCGGAGAGCGCCACCCCCCAGAGGGAGGAGTTCGGCCCGGCCTCGCTCGCCGGGAACCAGACCTCGTCGCCGCGCGGGGACCAGCCCAGCGAGTTCAGCCAGCGCCAGCCGTTCGTCAGCGCCCGTGCCTCGCCCCTGCGGTCGACGACAGACACGCTCCGGTACTCGTCGCCGCGCGTGGCGTCGCTCTCGACGAAGGCGACCCGGTCGCCGTCGGGCGACACCCGTGGCGCCATGACGACGTGGCTCGCCTCGTAAAGGACGCGGCCGACCGGGTACTCGAGACGCCGCTTTCCGCCGACGACCCGGACCACGGCCAGCTCCGTGCCGTCGGGCGACCAGTCCGCGCCCTGGACGTCCTCGAGCAGCTCTCTGGGCGCCCCGCCGGCGAGCGGGACGCGGGCGAGGGTCCCGAGGCTGTGGGACGGGAAGCCGAGGGAGCGGCGGAGCAGCACGGCGATCTCGCCCCGCGAGGAGACCGAGAGCGCGTCCGCGTCGGGGAGGTCGAGGGCGCGCGACTCCGGGTTCTCGGTGCGCGTCGAGAAGACCCGGGCCGGCTGGCCGTCCCAGGCGGCGCCATAGACGATGGTCTGGCCGTCGGGCGCGAACTGTGCGCTCCCGCAATGGCCGCGACGGAAGGTCAAGCGCTGGAACGACAGTGGCGGCCGATCGCTCGTCTCCCGCCCGACGAGGAACGCAGCGCCAACAAGTGCGGTCAGGAGCGCCGCTCCCAGGGTCCGCCGCGCGCGCCGGCCAATGGTCAGGGTGGAGCGGATCGCCGCCGCGCCCGGAGCGGATCCGCCTGACGAAAGCGCCTCCAGCGAGAAGGCTACGTCGCGCGCGGAGTCGAAGCGCTCCTCTGGCCGCTTCTCGAGGCAACGGCGCACGACGCGCGCGAGCCCTGTGGGAACCGCCGGATCCATCTCCGTCAGGTCCGGCGGGTCCTCTCGAAGGATCGCGGTCATCACCTCGGGAGCGGTCTCGCCGCGAAACGCTCGACGTCCGGAGAACAGCTCGAAGAGCACGGTGCCCAGGGAGAAGAGGTCCGACCGATGGTCGACGGGCAACCCCTTCACCTGCTCGGGGGACATGTAGCCGACCGTGCCCATCACGGCGCCGGGCATCGTGCCCGAGAGCGTCGAGCGCTCGCTCGCCGTCGCGCCGTGGCCCCACTCGGGCCGGAGCTTGGCGATGCCGAAGTCCAGGATCTTGACGAGGCCGTCACGCGTCACGAAGACGTTCTCGGGCTTGAGGTCGCGATGGACGATGCCCTTCTCGTGGGCCGCCGCCAGGCCTCGCGCCATCTGGCCGGCGTAGTCCAGGGCGCGCCTCAGGCTCGGCCGCTCGCCCTCGATCACTTCGCGCAGGCTGGCTCCGTCCAGGAGTTCCGAAACGATGTACGGCGTGTCGTCCTGGCGGCCGACGTCGAAGACGACGACGAGGTTCGGGTGGCTCAGGGTCCCGGCTGCGCGAGCTTCCTGCTCGAAACGGCGCAGCCGTCCGGCGTCCTGCGCGAAAGCGGGCGGCACCGTCTTGATCGCGACGCGCCGGCCCAGCCGCGAGTCCTGGGCTTCGTAGACCTCCCCCATTCCGCCGTGCCCGCGCAACGAGAGGATCTCGTAGGGACCCAGCCGCGTGCCCGGCGCCAAGGCCACGAGCGGTCCGTTCAGGCGCCCGTGTCGGTGTCCGGAGCTTGCGGGATCGTGAGGCGGAGCCACGCCAGCATCGACCCGAGGCGGATGTGGTCGCCGTCCGAGAGCACCACGGGCGACCCCACCCGGACCCCCTGCACGTAGGTGCCGTTCTTGCTGCCCAGGTCCTCGAGGACGATCCTCTTGTCGGTGACGCGCAGGCGGGCGTGACGCCGGGACACGCCGGGCGCGCTCAGGGAGACCAGCGCCTCGGGCGCGCGACCCAGGATGTGCTCTCCCTCCGTGAGCGCGGCTCGCCCTCCCTCCCAGACCAGCCAGGCGCGGGCCGAGCCCGCCTCGGAAGACGAGTCCGTATGGCCGCAGAACGCGTATCCGCGCCCATGCTCGGTGCGGACGAAGCGCGGGGCGTCAGCCGCGTCGCCGAGGGCGGCCCGGACCTCGGATACGAGGACCGCGAGGTTGCCGTCGGTCACCGCCGCGTCCGGCCACAGCGCGGCCATCAGATCCGCCTTGGGCACGGTTCGCGGGCGCGCCTCCAGCAACACCCGGAGCAGGTCGTGCGCCTTGGGCGAGAGGTGGACCGGCTCCTGCCCGCGGAGCAACCGGCGACGCCCGGTGTCGAGACCGAACTCCCCGAACTGGACGCGCATTGATGGCGGTCGGCGTCCGAATCCTAAGGATTCTCTAATGACTTTGGCAAGCGAGCCTCGCAGATTCGCTGACGACAGCCCACGGCGACTGTGACCGGCGAAAGGAGGGGAGCGATGACGAGGCTTCCACGTCTGGCTGCTCTTGCGATCGTGTGCGGGTTGAGCTGGCCGAGCACGGCCCAGGCCAACGTCGTCACGTATTGGAACGAGGTCGCCAACCAGGCGGTCGCAGCGGCCGTGGTGGGGCGCCCCGGCCCGCCCGGCCTGCTGGACCTGGCCCTCGTCCATGCCGCCATGCACGACGCGGTGCAGGCGATCGACGGCCGCTACGAGCCCTACTTCGCATCCATCCCTGGCGCGGAGGGCTCGACGGAAGCCGCGGCTGCAGCGGCTGCCTATGGCGTGCTGGCGGGCCTCTACCCCTTGCAGCGGCCTGGCCCGACGGGGCTCGACCAGAAGTACGCAAACTACCTCGCGGCGAACAGCCTCGGCGGGAACCCCGGGTTGGCCGTCGGAGATGAGGCCGCTGCCGCCCTCCTCACGCAGTACCGCCCGCTGATTCCCCTGCCCGCGTACCTCGGCGGGCCCGAGCCGGGGCAGTGGCGCCCGACGCCGCCGGCGAATGCGTCCGGCGCGTTCGAGTTCCTGCGCTACACCAAGCCCTTCACGCTGCTCCGCCCTTCACAGTTTCGGCCGGATCCGCCGCCGCCGCTGACGAGCGGCGATTACCTCCGCGACTACAACGAGGTCAAGGAGCTCGGCGCCCTGACCGGAAGCACTCGAACGGCCGCGCAGACCGACCAGGCCCACTTCTGGTCCGACAACTTCATCGCCCAATGGAACCGGGCGCTGCGGGCCATCGCCGAGGCGCACGTGCCGGACATCGGCGACAGCGCCCGGCTGTTCGCCCTCGCGAGCCTGGCGGCGGCCGACGCCGCGATCACCGCGTGGGAGAGCAAGTACCACTTCAGCTTCTGGCGGCCCATCACGGCGATCCGCGAAGGCGACGCGGACGGCAACGCCGAGACCGTGGGCGACCCCGCGTGGACATCCCTGATCGCCACGCCGCCTTATCCCGACTACACCTCGGGCGCCAACAACCTCACGGGAGCGTTCACCAGGATCCTCGAGCTCTTCTTCGGGACCGACGAGTTCAGCTTCTCCGTCACCAGCAACGCCCCGCTCGCGGTTCAGAAGACACGCGACTTCGCCCGGTTCTCGCAGGCCGCGCAGGAGGTCGTCGAGGCCCGCGTCTACCTCGGCATCCACTTCCGCTTCGCGGACACCGCGGCGCGGGCCCAGGGGCGCCGCGTCGCCCACTGGGCCTTCATGCGGTTCCTGCGGCCCGTGCCGGGCAGCTAGAGCGGCGGAAGGCCGCGTCGGTCGGCCGGATGCCGGCCGACGCGGTCCGTCTCGCAAGCTCGGCGCGCCGGGCGAGCCCTGGGCCTCGCACGCCAGCCCGGCAACATCGTCACGCTCTCGTACCGCTACTCCGCCACCCCCTTCTCCTTGAGGATGCGCCACACCTTCTCCGGCGTCATCGGGATGTCGATGTGCGTCACGCCGAGGTGCGAGAGCGCGTCCACGACGGCGTTGACGATGGCCGGCGGCGCGCCGACCGTCGCCGACTCGCCGACGCCCTTGGCCCCGAAGGGATGGTGGGGCGACGGCGTGACCGTGTGGGCCGTCTCCCACTTCGGCGTCTCGACCGCGGTCGGCAGCAGGTAGTCCATGAAGCTGCCGCCCTGCACGTTGCCGTTCTCGTCGTAGCTGATCTCCTCGAGCAGCGCGGGCGCCATCCCCATGGTGAGGCCGCCGTGGACCTGGCCCTGGACGATCATCGGGTTGATGATGTTTCCGCAGTCGTCCACGGACACGAAGCGCCGGATCTTCACCTCGCCCGTGCCCCGGTCGAGGTCCACGACGCAGACATAGCTGCCGAAGGGGAAGGTCAGGTTCGGAGGGTCGTAGTAGTGGGTCGCTTCGAGCCCCGCCTCCATGCCCTGCGGATGGTTGGTGTACGCGGCGAAGGCGATCTCCTGGATCGTCTTGCTCTTCTGGGGCGCGCCCTTGACCGAGAACTTCCCGGGCTCCCAGACGAGGTCCTCCTCGCGGACCTCGAGCAGGTGGGCCGCGATCTTGCGCGCCTTGTCCCGCACCTTGCGCGCCGCCATGGCGCCCGCCGCGCCCGCGGTGGGCGTCGAGCGGCTGGCGTAGGTGCCGAGGCCGTAGGGCGCCGTGTCGGTGTCCCCCTCCTCGACCTGGACGTGGGCCGCGGGGATGCCCAGCTCCTCCGCGACGATCTGCGCGTAGGTCGTCTCGTGGCCCTGGCCCTGTGACTTGGTGCCGAAGCGGGCGATCGCCTTGCCCGTGGGGTGCACGCGCAGCTCGCAGGAGTCGAACATCTTGATGCCCAGGATGTCGAACTGCTTCGAGGGCCCGGCTCCGACGATCTCGGTGAAGCTCGAGATGCCGATCCCCATCAGCTCGCCGCGCTTGCGCTTCTCCGCCTGCTCCTTGCGCAGCTCGGCGTAGCCGATGATGTCCATGGCCTTCTTCAAGGCCCCCGCGTAGTTCCCGCTGTCGTACTCCCATCCCAGCGCCGACTTGTAGGGGAACTTCTCGGGAGGAATGAAGTTCCGGAAGCGGAACTCCGCGGGATCCGTCTTGAGCTTCTGCGCGAGCACGTCGGTCATGCGCTCGATGGCGTGGACCGCTTCCGTGACGCGGAACGAGCAGCGGTAGGCGATGCCTCCGGGCGGCTTGTTGGTGTAGACGCCGTCCACCTCAGCGAAGGCGTGCTTCAGGTCGTAGGAGCCGGTGCAGATCGAGAACAGCCCGGCCGGGAACTTGGAGGGGTTGGCCGCTGCGTCGGCGTACCCGTGATCCGCCAGCGTCTTGATCCGCAGGGCCGTGATGCGGCCGTCCTTGTCCGCCGCCAGTTCCGCGTCGATGTGGTAGTCCCGGGCGAAGGAGTCGGCCTGCAGGTTCTCCATCCGGTCCTCGATCCACTTCACGGGCAGCCCCGTCACGACCGAGGCCGCCACGGCGATCACGTAACCGGGATAGACCGGGACCTTGCCGCCGAAGCCGCCGCCGATGTCCGGGGAGATGATGCGGATCTTCTCCTCCGAGAGCCCGACATGGCCCGCGACCAGCGCGAAGACCGTGCGGATCGCGTGGGGCGCCTGCGTGGTCATCCACACGGTCAGCTTGCCCTGGGCCTTGTCGAACGACGCGACGCAGCCGCAGGTCTCGATGGAGGCCACGTGGATGCGCGGGATGTAGATGCGCTCCTTCACGACGGCGGCGGCCTCCCGGATCGCCTTGTCCGTCGCCGCGCGATCCCCCGCCTCCCAATGGAAGATCCGGTTGTCCTTCTTGTCGGGCTTGTCGGTGCGCAGCACCGGCGCGCCCGGCTCGATGGCCTTCCAGGGATCCACCACGACGGGCAGCGGCTCGTACTCCACCTCGACGGCGGCGACGCCGTCGGCGGCCGCGTAACGGTCGGTGGCGATCACGGCCGCCACCTCCTGCGCCTGATACATGACCTTCTCGGTGGGCAGGACCATCTGGGTGTCGGACATCAGGGTCGGCATCCAGTGCAGCTTGTACTGCGCCAGCGTCTCGCCGGTGATGACCGCGGCCACGCCGGGCACCTTGAGGGCGGCCGCGGTGTCGATCTTCTTGATTCTCGCGTGGGCGTACGGGCTGCGCACGATGTCCATGTGGACCATGCCGGGCAGGGAGACGTCGTCCACGTAGTTGCCCTGGCCGCGGATGAAGCGCGGGTCCTCCTTGCGCTTCATGGAGTGGCCCATGCCGCAGACCTCGGGGCTGGTGCGAGGCGTCGTGCTCATGCTCCCTCCCGCTTTCCGGCCGCGTGCTGCACGGCCTTGACGATGTTGACGTAGCCCGTGCACCGGCACAGGTTCCCGGAGATCGCGTGTCGGATCTCGTCCTCGCTCGGCGCCGGGCTGCGGTCCAGCAGGGCGCGCCCGGTCATCATCATGCCGGGCGTGCAGTAGCCGCACTGCAGGCCGTGCTCCTGCATGAAGCCCTCCTGGATCGGGTCGAGCTTGCCGTCCTTCTCCAGCCCCTCGACCGTGCGGACCTCGCGCCCGTCGGCCTGCACCGCCAGCACCGTGCAGGACTTCACCGGCACGCCGTCGAGGAGCACCGTGCACGCCCCGCAGTGGGTGGTGTCGCAGCCGATGTGGGTGCCGGTGAGGCGGAAGCCCTCACGCAGCAGGTGGACGAGCAGCAGGCGGGACTCCACGCTGGCCTCCCGCGGGGCGCCGTTGACCGTGAGCTTGATCGCGTGCTTCGCCATGGCTACCTTCCCTCCGCGCGCCGGGCCGCGAGGCGGAGCGCCCGGACCGTCAGGACGCGGGCCATCTCCCGCTTGTACTCCACCGATCCGCGCCGATCGGCGCTGGGGCTCGCCGCCGCCGCCGCCAGGCGTCCGGCCTCGGCGAACGCATCCTCCGTGGCTCTCTTGCCGGCCAGGGCCTTCTCCGCGTCGCGGGCCTTGACCGGCGTCGGGCCGAGGTTCGTGAGGCCGATGCCGGCCCGCTCGATCGTCCCGCCCTTCGAGACGAGGAAGGCCGCGGCCCCGGCGGTCGCGAAGTCCCCCACCTTGCGCTCCAGCTTCACGTACGCGCCGCCGCTGCCGGCGGGCGGGACCGGGATGCGGATCTCGCTCAGCACCTCCGTGGGCCGGAGGGCGGTCGCGAACAGGCCCGTGAAGAACTCCGCCACGGGCACCGTGCGCGACCCCTTCGCACCGGTCAGGACCACCTCGGCGCCGAGGGCCAGCATCGTGGCGGGGTGGTCGTTGGCGGGATCGCCGTGGGCCAGGTTGCCGCAGACCGTCGCCAGGTTCCGGACCAGCGGGTCCGCCACGACGGATGCGGTGTCCACGAGGATCGGGTACTTCGAGCGCACGAGCGCAGAGCTCTCCAGGGCGGACTCGCGCACGAGCGCCCCGATCCGCAGGAACCCGCCCTCTTCATTGATGTAGTCGAGCCCGGGAATGCGCCCGATGTCGACGAGGTGCGCGGGCTGCGCCAGCCGCAGCTTCAGCAGGGGCAGCAGGCTCTGCCCCCCCGAGAGGATCTTGGCGTCCTCGCCCAGGCGGCCCAGAAGCTCGAGGGCTTCGGGCAGCGTCTTCGGCGAGTGATAGTCGAAGGGCGGAGGAATCATCGCTCTGGCTCCTTTCGCTCGGACACGCTCATCGGGACCACAACCACCAGACGAGGAGCAGCACGGCTGCGAAGGCCGCCCAAACGCCGGGCCGGCCGAGCGCGCGCCCGGCCGCGCGGCCGAGGACCCGCGTGCCGAACGAGACGACCTCGATCGGCGGCGCTGCAGCCGGTTCCGGGGCCGACGCCGACGCCCGGGCGCTCGCCTCGGGCGCGGCCTCCTGCTCCAGCTCGGCGCGCACGGCCTCGGTGAAGCGCTGGAACATCTGGTTCGACACGTCCTGGATCATTCCGCGTCCGAACTGCGCCAGGATCCCGGTGACGCTCGTCTCGGACACGATGCTGACCTCGGTCTGTCCCGGCGCCGTCTCCACCAGGCGGCTGCTCATCCTCAGCTCGGCGCCTCCGCGGCCGGTCACGTCCTGCGCCGAGCCGGTCATCTCCATGGTGCGTGCGACCGCATCGAGGGAGTCGAACCGCGCGGTGCCCTTGTAGCGCGCCGCCACCGGGCCCACCTTGACGGTGATCGTGCCCTTGAAGGTCCGCTCGTCCACCTTCTCGGTCACCGCCGCGCCCGGCAGTGCAGGCGCCACGCGGAATGGATCGCTCAGGTACGCCCAGACGCGCTCGGCGGGCGCCTTGACCGTGAACACGTGCTCGAAGCGCAGGCCCATTCAGCAGCCCAGACCGGCCACGACCCGCTCGAGCGAGGCCAGGTCGTGGGCCGAGGCGAAGTCATCGACGAAGGGCAGCGCCGCCTGCATGCCTGCGGCCGTGGGCTCGTAGCGCGCGTCGCCCAGCAGCGGGTTCAGCCAGATCAGCCGGTGCGCCCGGCGCGCGATGACCTGCACCGAGTCGGTGAGCAGGCGCACGTCTCCCTGGTCCAGCCCGTCGCTCAGGATGACCACGACGGTCCGGGGGTCGACGCGGGCGAGGTGGCGGCGCACGAAGCCGTCCAGGCAAGCGCCGATGCGCGTCCCGCCCGACCAGTCGGGCACGTCCTCCAGGAGCCTCGCGATGTCGAGGCGCCGCCCTCCCGTGGCGAGCGAAGGCGTGAGGCGCACCAGCTCGGTGTTGAACGCGAAGACCTCGGCGCCCGGCACCGCACGCCGCACGCACGCGAGGAAGGCGAGCAGGAACCGGCTGCAGGCCTCCATCGAGCCGCTCGTGTCCACGAGGAACACGAGCCGGGGCCGCTCCCTGGCCGGCGCGCGCCGCGCCAGGGACAGGAGCTCGCCGGCCGTGCGCAGCGACCGCCGATAGCTCGCGCGCAGGTCGGCGCGGCCGCGGCCGCGGGTCGGCACGAGTCGGCGGCTCCGCCGCCTGGCGAGCCGGCGGGCGAGCCGCGCGAGCAGGCGCTCCAGCGCGACCAGCTCTCGCGCCGACCACGGGCTCTCGAACGGCTTGCGCCGCAGCGCGGCGTCCGGGCTGTAGCCGGGCTGCTCGCCGGCGGCCTGAGCGGCGGGCGGCTCCCCGAGCCGCCGCGTGTCGGGGTCCCAGCGCAGCGCACCCGGTGGGGGTGAGGCCGCTCCGCGCGGAGGATGCCGCGGCGCCGCGACTTCGGGAGGAGGCGCCTCATCCCAGAACACACCGAAGAGCCTCTCGAAGAGGGCGAAGGCCTCCGGAGGGATCCGCAGGGCGATGCGCAGGGCCAGTTTCACCTCGCCGCGATCCTCGCCGTCGACGAGGCCCAAAGCCTCGGCGGCATCCAGCTCGTCGCGCAGGCTGGTTCCCGCTCCCTGTGCTCGCAGGGCGCGCCCCAGGCGAGCCAGGCGCTCCGCGGCATCCCTCACGGCTGCGCTTCCTCCTGGGCCCGCGACAGCAGCGACGCGAGCTCCGAGGGCGTGACCGCCGCCAGATCCTGACGGTCCTTCAGCAGGCATCCCAGCGTCTGGCTGACCAGCTCGGCCTCCAGGGCGCCGCTCCGCAGCTTCACGAGGGCCCGCGTCCAGTCGAGGGTCTCGGCAACGCCGGGCGGCTTCACGAGCGGCCGCTCGCGCAGCGCCTGGAGGAAGCGGCCGACCTCGCGCGAGAGCCGCTCTCCCGCTTCGGGGCAGCGCGTGCGGATGATGCGCACCTCCTTCTCCAGGCTGGGGTGCTCGATGTAGAGGTACAGGCACCGCCGACGCAGCGCGTCCCCCAGCTCGCGCGTGCGGTTCGACGTCAGCACGACCTGGGGCGGCTCCTCGGCCCGGATCGTCCCGATCTCCGGGATCGTGACCTGGAAGTCGGACAGGAGCTCCAGCAGGAAGGCCTCGAAGCCGTCGTCCGCCCGGTCGATCTCGTCGATGAGCAGGACCGGCGCCTTGCCCGTGTGGGCGATGGCCTTGAGCAGCGGTCGCTCGAGCAGGTATTCCCGGCTGAAGATGCGGTGCTCCAGGTCCGCGGGCGCCTCGCCGCGCAGGTCGGCGATCCGGAGGCGCAGGATCTGGCGCGAGTAGTCCCACTCGTAGAGGGCGGTCTGGACGTCGAGCCCTTCGTAGCACTGGAGCCGGATCAGCTCGGTCGACAGGAGCCGCGAGAGGACCTTCGCCAGCTCCGTCTTCCCCACGCCGGCGTCGCCTTCGATCAGCAGGGGCTTGCCGAGCCCCCGTGCGAGGAACACGGCCGTGGCGATCGGAGCGTCGGCGATGTAGCCCTCCGCCTCGAGGCCGGCGAGCACGTCCCGGATCTCGGCGTTCACGGGCGCGCCGGCGCCTCCAGGTAGCGAACGGGATCGGCGACGAAGCGCTCCCTGCAGCCGGCGCAGCAGAAGTAGAAGTCGCGTCCTTCGTGCCGGGCCTGGTGGCGTGCGCCGTCCACGCGCACGGTCATGCCGCACACGGGGTCGCGGGCCTCGGCGGCCGCCGGCGCGGCTTCGCCCCGCGCCGGCCGGGCTGCCTGGCGCCGCAGCGTGACGACCTCGGCGAGGATGCTGAGCGCGATCTCCTCGGGCAGGCGCGCGCCGAGGTCGAGCCCGGCCGGGTTCCGGACCTGCGCGAGCTCCGCCTCGGGCGCCTTCGTGGCCAGGGCCGCCCGCATCTGCGCGAAGCGCGTCGGGCTCGCCACCACGCCGAGGTAGTCGGGCTTCTGGGTCAGGGCGGCCAGCACCGCATCTTCGTCCCACTGTCCCTGGGTCGCCACGACGGCGACCACCGGCGCGGACGTCCTGGCCAGACGGAGGTCCTCGGGCCGCCCGGCGAGCGACGCAGCGCCTGGAAAGGCTTCGGCGTCCGCCATGGGATCGACGGCGTGGACCGCGTAGCCCATCGCGTGGGCGAGCCGGGCCAGGGCGCGAGCCGTCGGCGACACGCCGAACACGAGCACGACCGGCGGCGGCAGCACGGGCTGGACGTGGATCTCCACCTTTCCTCCGCTGTGACAGGTCATCAGGTAGACCGAGACGCCCGGCCGCTCCTTCGAGGCGGGGTCGGGGTCCAGCGCCACGAACCGCGGCCGGCCGTCCTCGATCGCGTTGCGCGCCTCGGCCAGCACGGTGTCCCGGGTGCAGCTCCCGCCCACCCATCCGTGCAGCTGGCCTGACCGCGTCACGAGGGCCATGTCGCCGACCTGCGCCGAGATCGGAGCCCGGCGTCCGACGACCGTCGCCAGCGCGAACGGCTCGCCGCGCCGAGCGAGCTCGGCGGCCAAGTCGAGGATCTGGCGGTGCGTCACCTTCGGAGGAGTCTAGCGACAAGGGCGAGCCGCGATCAAGGCGCGGCCGGCGCCGGCGGAAGCGTGAAGCAGAACGCGGAGCCGCGGCCCGGCCCCTCGGACTCCACCCAGATCCGTCCGCCGTGCAGCTCGACGATGCGCTTCACCAGCGCGAGACCCACGCCCGCGCCCTCCCCTTCCGGGTCGAGCTTGTCGAACAGCCCGAACACGCGCTCCTGGTCCCCGGCCGCGATGCCCGCGCCGTTGTCGCGCACGAACAGCACGGGCTCCGCTCCCTGCCGGCGGACGCCGATCTCGATGACGGGGTCCTTCTGGTCGCCCATGAACTTGACGGCATTGTCGAGCAGGTTCTGCACCACCTGGACGAGACGCGAGCGGTCTCCCCAGACCACCGGCAGGTCGTCCGCGATCCGCACCCGGGCCCCCCGCTGCTCGATCCGCCCGGCGACGAGGGAGGCCGCCTCCTCGGCCAGCTCCCCGAACGGCGTGGGGCGCGCCGGACCCACGAGGCGCCCGACCCGGGAAAGGGCGAGCAGCTCGTCGACCAGGCGCGCCATGCGCTCCGTCGCCCGCTCGATCCTGCGGATGCCCTCCCGGAGCTGCTCGTGGTTCCCCTCGAGGGCGTCGCGCTCCAGGAACGCGAGGAAGCCCCGCACCGTGACCAGCGGGCTCTTGAGGTCGTGGGACGCCGTGTACGTGAAGCGCTCGAGCTCGGCGTTCTTTGCCGCGAGCTCGCGGATCAGCGCCTCCCGCTCGGCCTCGGCCTGCTTGGCCTCGGTGACGTCCTTCACCGCCCCGTAGATGCCCGCCAGGCGGTTCTCGGCCTCGTTCCAGACGGGATGGCCGTAGACGCGGACCCAGCGCACGTCCCCGCTGCGCGTGATGGTCCGCACCTCCGTCACGACCGGGCGGTGCGCCTTGAGCGTCTCGAGATCCCGGTCGTCCTGCGCGTGGTCGTCGGGGTGGAGCGCGGTTCGCCATCCTCCCCGGGCCATGTACTCGTCGAAGCTGTAGCCCGTCATCTTCTCGAAGGCGCCCGCGACCCAGTCCTGGCGCACGCGTCCCGCGGCGTCCACCACCGAGGAGAAGGTGTAGTCGGAGGTGACCTCGGAGATGAGCCGGTAACGCTCCTCGCTGCGCCGGGCGGCGCGCAGGCTCACGCGCAGATCCTCGGCGAGGAGGTGGACCATGGCCGCCGCCACGCACAGCATCAGCGCGGCCAGGAGGAAGTTGGCGAGGATGCGAGGCCGCGCCGCCTCGTCCGCGAGCCGCACGAAGCCCCGGGCCTGGCCCCAGGCGACGAACCCCAGCGAGAGCAGGGCCAGGACGGTCAGGAGCACGAAGGGGCGCCGCTCGAGGAGCAGTGCGGCGACGAGCAGGATCACCGGGTAGAGCAGCACGGCGATGTCCTGCAGCCCGCTGCCCTGGACGAGAAGCCAGGTGGCGAGGGCGAGCAGCGCCGGAGGCAGGACGAAGCTGGCCGTGTAGACACGACCGCGTCGCGGCAGGCGCCAGAGGAGGAACATGGGGAGCGTGGCCACCGCGACCGCGATGGCCGCCCTCGATCCCAGAAGCCACGTGATCAGGCTGCCCGCCGCCAGCGCCGGGAGCAGGAGGCCGAGCACGAGGCGCAGGTTGCGGGCGAGGTGCTCCCGTTCCTCCGGCGTGAGCGGCTGCGGCACGAACAGGCTGCGGATCCGATCCAGCAGTGAGCGCCTCGCTGGCCGCGAGGATACCTCAGCGGCCAGCCGCCCGCCGGACCTCGTCAGCGACTGCGTCCACCGCCCTCGCAACCGCCGGGCTCAGCCCCACGCCGAGCTCGAGGCGCTCCGGCTCGACGCCCCACAGGCGGTAGCGCACCGCGGCCATGTCCGGGTACGAGAGCGCCAGCCAGCGGAGGCTCTCGGGCAGGCTGAGCTGGTGCGCGGTCCCGTGCTGCTGCGGGATCGCCAGCAGCTCCTCGTGTCCCAGGCAATGGACCGTCCCCGGAGGCGCGCCGCGGACGATCGCGTCCACGAGCCAGACTTCGGGCTCGCCCCGCCAGAGACCGATCAGGCGCAGCGAGTCCTGGCCCCCATGCTCCACCCGGACGCCCGGAACCGGGCCCAGCGCCTCGAGGCGCCGGATCACGGCGGGGCCGATCCCGTCGTCCGCGACGAGGCCGCTGCCGAAGCCCACGACGAGGACGCGCCCTGCCACGCTCCGCTCAGCGCTCGCGGACCACGTGCACCGAGCAGGAGATGCACGGGTCGTAGGCGCGGGCCACCATCTCGAGACCCAGCTTGAGGCGCGGCTCGGGGATGGCGGCGTCTTTCGCGATCATGCGCTCGACGGCGCGGCGCATGTCGCGCTCGACGTTCGCCAGGTTCTGGGCCGTGGGCGTGATGACGTTGGCCGAGACCACGCGCCCCTCCTCGTCCAGCTCGTACTCGTGGAACAACGTCCCGCGGGGAACCTCGAGGGCCCCGACGCCTCGCCCCGCCCGCACGTCGTAGGCCAGCATCTCGCTGGCTTCCTCGGGCATCCCGAGGAGGATGTCGCAGACCTCCATGCCGCGCTCGACGCAGTGGATCAGCTCCACGAGCTGCGCCCAGTTGTTGAGGAGGGCGTTGTCCTCGACCCCGCGCGGGAACAGCCGCTCGAAGGCCTCGCGGGCTCGGCCCCGAAGCAGGTGGCCCCAGAGCTTGAGGCGCGCCAGCGACCCGACCATGTACGTCTCGCCGGACGCCAGCGCCGAGTGCTTGGCGTGCGAGTGCTCGACGGTGAACTCGCGCACCAGGTCCCGATAGCTCTCGACCGGATGCCGCTCGCCCCGCGACGTGCACAGCTCCTCGCCGCGGAAGCGGTAGGCGTCCTCGTAGGGCTTGAGGGCGACGTAGAGCGTCTCCTGGGCGGGCCAGTCCGGCACCGCGATCGAGGCGACCAGGTCGACGGTGCCCATCAACGGGTCGAGGGCTGCGCCCAGCTCCTCGCGGATGCTCCGCAGCGCAGAGGCTCCAGGCAGGCGGCCGAAGCCGCCCACCAGCGTGTTGATCGGGTGGATGGCCCGACCGCCGACGAGCTCCTGGATCCGGTTGCCGAGCTGCTTGAGCCTGAGCGCGAAGGCCACCTCGCGCGGATGCTCGGCGGCCATGGCGATCACCGAGGGGAAGCCCAGGAAGTCCGGCAGGGCCAGCGCGAAGACGTGCAGGGCGTGGGACTCGACCGTCGCGCCCAGCACGAGCAACCCGCGCAAGTGGTGGACGCGCGCCGACTGCTGCAGGCCCAGGGCCTTCTCGAGCGCCGTGAGGGCGGCCACGGTGTGGCTCGCGGAGCAGATGGCGCAGACCCGGGTGATGATCCCCTGCACCTCGAGGAAGTGCCTGCCCTTGAGCAGCGCCTCGTAGTAGCGGCTCCCCTCGAAGACGTCCATGTTCACCTCGTGGACGACGTCGCCCACGATCCGGACCGAGATGCCGCCGTGCCCCTCGATCCGCCCCAGGTGCGAGACCGTGACCGTCCTACCTGCCGGCATCACCGCGCACCTCTCGCTCGAGCCCGAGCTTCATCCACACCGGGGCCGAGAAGCTGGACATCTTGTGCGCGATGTCCACCCACGAGATGCCCCGGTCCTTGAACATCGTCACGTTCGCGTCGTAGTTCGGCTCCTCGACCGGGCCGCGGCAGCCGGCGCAGGCGACGCCGTGGGACGGGCAGCGCGCGCCGCAGCCGCCGCGGGTCATGGCGCCGCAGCAGACCTCCCCGAAGTGCACGACGCGGCACAGGTTCTCCCGGGTCTTGCACTCCCAGCAGACCGGCACCCGCATGAGCTCGGCCCGGGTGCCGCGCAGCAGGGCGTTGACGGTCTTCAGGAACTCCTCGCGCTCGATGGGACAGCCGGGAAGCATGATCTCGAAGGGGACGAAGCTGGACGCCGGCCGCGCCTCCACCGTGTCGAGGTCCGCCGCCCCCCCGGCGTAGACCTCCCGGGCCAGAACCTCCCGGGGCAGCTCGTTGCGCATCGCAGGCAGCCCGCCCCAGACGGCGCAGGTGCCGAGCGCCACCAGCACCCTCGAGCGCGCCCGCACCTCCTTGAGGGTCTCCAGGTCGCGCTGCGTCGCCACGACGCCTTCGACGAACGCCAGGTCGAGGCGGCAGGCGTGGTCGTTGTCGGACTTCGCCATCACCCAGTCGACGATGTCGAGCTGCTCGGCCAGCTTGAGCAGCTCGCTCTCGCAGTTCAGGATCTGGAGCTGGTCCCCGGCGCAGCCGGTCAGTCCGAAGATGCCGACCCGGGGCTTGCCGTTCAGCATGGCGCCTCCTACGTGTAGATCAGCTCGGGCAGGTTGAGCGCGTCCCAGTAGCTGAACACCGGTCCGTGCAGGCAGGTGAAGGTGTAGCCGATCGCGCAGTGGCCGCACTTGCCCACGCCGCACTCCATGCGCCGCTCGAGGCTGACGTAGATGCGGTCCTTGGCGAAGCCCAGCTTGACCAGCCGCTCCAGCATGAACTTGTAGAACACCGGCGGACCGCAGGCGACGGCGTGGGTCCTCGTCACGTCGAGCCGGACGTCGTCGAGCAGCTCGGTCACGACGCCCACCTTGCCGGTCCAGGGCAGGCCGTTGTCCCGGTCCACCGAGAGCAGCACCTCGGCGTCGCCCCGGCGCGCCAGCGAAGCCAGCTCGTGGGCGAACAGGATCTGGTCCGGTGTGCGCGCTCCGTACAGCAGCATCACGCGCCCGAACAGGTGCCGCAGGTCGATGACGTACTGGAGCAGGCCGCGCAGCGGCACCATGCCCAGCCCGCCCGCCACCAGCAGCAGGTCGCTGCCCCGCAGGCGCTCCACCGGGAAGCCGTTGCCGAGCGGGCCGCGGATCCCGATCACGTCTCCCTCGCGCACGTGGTCGAAAAGGTAGTCGGTGAGCACCCCCACGCGCCTGATCGCGAGCTGGAACGCCCCCCGCCGCGTCGGCGACGACGGGAGCGAGAAGGGCCCCTCGCCCACGCCCAGGATCGAGAGCATGACGAACTGGCCGGGGCGGAAGTCGAAGGCCTCGGCGAGGGACGGCTCCGCGAAGCGCACGTCGAACAGGCGCACGTCGGGGAGCAGGCTGCTGTAGCGCATGATGCGGGCCGGCGCCTCGAGGTAGGGGTTGACGCCGGTCGGCAGCCCGCGCGCCGCGCTGCGCACCGGGGCGTCGCCGTCGATGCGGCCCGAGATCAGCATGCTTCACCTCGCACCTGCTGGAACACCTCGACGACGTTGATGCCGGTCGGGCAGTTCTCGATGCAGCGGCCGCAGCCGACGCACGAGGGCATCCCGAACTCCCGCACGAAGGCCTCCTGCTTGTGGTAGTAGCGGTTCCGCACGCGGTCGGCGCGGTCTCCGCGGAAGTTGTGGCCCCCGGCGACCACGGCGTAGTCCCGGAACAGGCAGGCGTCCCAGCAGCGCAGCCGCTGTGCGCCGCCCTCGCTCCGGATCTCGTCCAGCACGTTGAAGCACGCGCACGTCGGGCAGACCATCGAGCACGAGCCGCAGCAGAGGCACTTCTTGCCCAACTCGTCCCACACCGGGTCGTCCTTCTTGAGCTCGAGGATGTACGGCAGGTCGGAGACGTCCAGCTTCAGCGTGAACGCCTGGCGCCGGCGCTCGACGCGCGCCAGGTAGTCCCGCGTGTCCTGGCGCGTCAGGGGCTGGAACAGCGCCGCGTTCGCCCGCACGATGTCGTCGCCGCGGGCGCTCCGCACGGTGACCATGTAGCGGTCGTCGATCGGGTTCAGGAACAGGTCGAACACCTCGTCGACGTGGGACGTGCCCAGGGAGTCGCAGAAGCACTTGCCGTCCGGCCAGCAGCCGTACCCGACGACCGTGAGCTGCTCGCGGTTGCGCTTGTAGTAGCTGTCCTGGAAGTCGGACAGGTACAGCATGTCGAGGATCTTCAGGGCATGCACGTCGCAGGCGTGGGCGCCGAAGAACACGATCGGCCCGCGGTCGTTGTCGTGGGACTCCCGCGGGCCCCCTGCGTCGCTCTCCACCATGGTGAAGCGCGGCTTCATCAGCAGCTTCTTGAACGGCAGGATCGTGCGCAGGGCGTCCGGGCGCGCTTTCGTCACGTCGTCGATGGGCTCCAGGGTGAAGACGTCGGGGGCCTTCTCCACCGGCGCCCAGACCGTGCCCCAGGCCTTCAGGCTCTCGACGAATGCCGGCAGCGACGCGGCCTTCATCCGCAAGGATTGCATGTGGGCGACCTCCGGCGTCGAATGGCTGCTGCGCAGCCGGGAACGGAGGACAAGGAGGCACGGGCGACAAGCAGCTCCTTGCCGCTCAGGGTGTTCGCCTGGCACGGCGCCCCGGGGAGGGGCATGCGGCGGCCCACGGGTCCTCCGCGGATCCTTCCCGGGAGGGAAGGTCCGCGAGGCAGAGGTGCAAGCGACGCGCCACGGGCTCGGGCTTCGCGCGACGCGAGATGTGCGGTCCGCGAGCCCCGTTGCGCGCATCGATTGCTCGGCGCTGTCCGTGAAGCCTCGGAGGGCGCTGCTTTTCAGGAACTTCGTCCTGGCACAGCCATTGCTCCTCGCCGGGCAAACTCCGCTCGGGGAATCGCGACTGGGGGCCGCGGGCTGCGCGGCCGTTCGCCGTTGGGAGGGGGCCATGGAACAGGCCGAGGGTTGGTTCCTCCAGGAGCTCGAGGCGCGCGGCGTCTCGCGGCGCGAGTTCATGGGATTCTGCAGCGCGATGGCGGCGGCCCTCGCGCTGCCGCGGACGGCGGTCGCCCGGATCGCCGCCGAGATCGAGAAGACCGAGAAGCCGGTCCTCGTCTGGCTCGAGTTCCAGGACTGCTGCGGGAACTCCGAGTCGTTCCTGCGCGCGAGCCGGCCCACGGCCGCCGAGATCGTCCTCGACACGCTCTCCGTCGACTACCACGAGACGATCATGGCCGCGGCCGGGCGTCAGGCCGAGGAAAACCTGGCCCGGACCATCAAGGAGCGCGCCGGCAAGTACCTGGTGGTCGTCGAGGGCTCGATCCCCACCGGCGCGAACGGCGCCTACTGCATGATCGGCGGGCGGAGCGCCCTCGACATCGTGCGAGAGGCGTGCGCCGGAGCGGCCGCGACCATCGCCATGGGCACCTGCGCGACCTTCGGCGGCCTGCCCGCCGCGGCTCCGAACCCCACCGGCGCCCTGGGCGTGGCCGACGCGGTCCCCGGCGTCAAGAACCTCATCAACCTCTCGGCGTGCCCCGCCAACGCCGAGAACCTGACGGCCCTCATCGTCTACTTCCTGACCTTCAAGCACTGGCCGCCCCTCGACGCCTGGCGGCGGCCGCTCTTCGCCTACGGCAAGTCCATCCACGACAACTGCGAGCGTCGCGCCCATTTCGACGCCGGCCAGTACGTCGAGGCCTGGGGCGACGAGCCGCACCGGACCGGGTACTGCCTCTACAAGATGGGCTGCAAGGGGCCCGTGACGTTCCAGAACTGCCCCAACGTCCGCTGGAACGAGGGCACCAGCTGGCCGATCGGCTGCGGGCATCCGTGCATCGGCTGCGCCGAGCCGGACTTCTGGGACAAGATGACGCCCTTCTACCAGCACCTCCCGAACGTCCCCGGCTTCGGCCTCGGCGCCACGGTCGACAGGGTCGGGCTGTGGGCCACGGTGGGCGTCGGCGCGGCCTTCGCCGCCCACGGCTTCATGTCGCTGGCCCAGCGCTGGTGGCGCGCCGAGCACCACCCGGCCGCGCGGGAGCGCGCCGAGGAGGCGCGCCGGCGCGAGGAGGACGCCGGCGGCGGCCCCGAGCAGAAAGGAGGCCCGTCGTGACGCGCGTCGTCGTCGATCCCGTCACCCGCATCGAGGGCCACCTCCGCATCGAGACGGAGGTGGACAAAGGCACAGTCCGCGACGCCTGGTCCTCGGCCACGATGTTCCGCGGCGTCGAGCTGATCCTGCAGGGGCGCGACCCGCGCGACGCCTGGGCCTTCACGCAGCGGATCTGCGGCGTCTGCACCACGGTGCACGCGATCGCGTCGATCCGCGCCGTGGAGAACGCGATCGGGGCGTCCCCTCCGCCGAACGCGCGCCTGCTCCGCAACCTGATCATCGCGTCGCAGTGCGTGCAGGACCACGTGATCCACTTCTACCACCTGCACGCCCTCGACTGGGTCGACATCGTCTCCGCGCTCTCGGCGGACCCCGCCAAGGCCTCGGCCCTCGCGGAGTCGATCTCCGACTGGCCGCTGTCGAGCCGCAAGTACTTCGAGGGCGTCCGCGCCCGCGTGAAGGCCTTCGTGGACCGCGGCCAGCTGGGCCCCTTCGCGAACGCCTACTGGGGCCATCCCGCCTACAAGCTGCCGCCCGAGGCGAACCTCCTGGCCGTGGCCCACTACCTCGAGGCCCTCGACTGGCAGCGAGAGTTCATCCGCATCCACGCCGTCCTCGGCGGGAAGAACCCGCACCTCCAGAGCTTCCTGGTCGGCGGCATGGCGACGCCCGTCGATCCCGACAAGCAGGCCTCCATCAACGCGGGCACGCTGGCCGGACTCCGGGGGATGATCGCCTCGGCTCGCGACTTCGTGGCGAAGGTCTACATCCCCGACCTGCTCGCCGTGGCCTCGTTCTACAAGGACTGGGCGGCACACGGCCAGGGCGTCGGCAACTACCTCGTCTACGGCGAGTACCCCGAGAACGACGACCCGCGGCCGAGCCTGTTCCTGCCGTCGGGCGTGATCCGGAGCCGCGACCTCACCAAGGTCGAGCCCTTCGATGCGGCGAAGATCACCGAGCACGTCAAGCATTCCTGGTACGCCTACTCCGCCGGCGACGACGCGGCCCTGCATCCCACGAAGGGCGAGACAAAGCCGAAGTTCACGGGTCCCGCGCCGCCCTTCGAGCGCCTCGACACCGAGGGCAAGTACTCGTGGCTCAAGTCGCCGCGCTACGACGGGCTGCCCATGGAGGTCGGCCCGCTGTCGCGGATGCTCGTCGCCTACGCGTCGGGCCATCCCCGCGTGAAGGAGCTGGTCGGATCGGTGCTCCAGAAGCTGGGCGTCGGGCCCGAGGCGCTGTTCTCCACGCTCGGTCGCGTGGCGGCCCGCGGCATCGAGACGCTCCTGCTGGCCGAGCGCATGGACGGCTGGCTCGACGAGCTCCAGGCCAATATGGAGCGCCACGACCTGCGCATCCACGACAACTCGAAGTGGGATCCCGCGAGCTGGCCCGCCGACTGCTCGGGGGCCGGCTTCCACGAGGCCCCGCGCGGCGCCCTCGGCCACTGGGTGCACATCAAGGACGGCGCGATCGCCAACTACCAGTGCATCGTCCCCAGCACGTGGAACGCGGGGCCCCGGGACGCCCAGGGCCAGCGCGGGCCCTACGAAGCGGCCCTCGTGGGCACGCCGGTCGCCGATCCCGCGCGGCCGGTCGAGATCCTCAGGACCGTGCACTCCTTCGACCCCTGCATCGCCTGCGGCGTCCACGTGGTCGACGCGAACCGGCGCGAGCTCGCGCGAGTGAGGGCCGTATGAAGGCGCCTCAGGATCTCGTCCGCGTGTACGTGTGGGAGTGGCCCGTCCGCATGGCGCACTGGTGCACCGCCTACGCAATCCTGGCCCTCGCCGCGACCGGCTACTACATGGGCCACCCGTTCATCACGGTCCCGGGGCCCGCCGGGGCCAGCTTCGTGATGGGGTGGGCGAAGATCATCCACTTCTGGGCGGCCGCGGTCTTCGCGCTCTCGGTCCTCGCCCGCGTGGCGTGGATGTTCCTCGGCAACCAGTACTCCCACTGGAACAAGTTCCTGCCCATGACCCGGAGGCGCTGGACGGCGATCGGCCTGACGCTGCGCTACTACCTGTTCCAGCTCCGCCAGCCTCCGGGCTTCGTCGGCCACAACCCCCTCGCGGGCTTCACGTACAGCTTCGTGTTCCTGATGTACTTCGCGATGATCGTGACCGGGCTCGCTCTGTACAGCGTGAGCGCCCACGTCGACTCCCCGTTCCGTCTCTTCGGCTTCCTGCTGCCGCTGCTCGGCGGAGCGCAGACCGCGCGCTTCGTCCACCACATCGTGATGTGGATGATCCTGGCCTTCGCCGTGCACCACGTCTACAGCTCGGTGCTGATGTCGCAGGTCGAGGCTCGCGGCACGATCGAATCCATGGCTTCGGGCTACAAGTTCGTGCCCCGTGAGGACCTCCACTATTCCGGCTACCGGTTCCTCGGCATGAAGGATGCGGAGCACTGACCGCCCCACGCCGCTCCTGATCCTGGGGCTGGGCAACCTGCTCTGCAGCGACGACGGCCTCGGCGTCGCGGCCGTGCGCCGTCTCTGCGAGGAGTACGCGGCCGCCGAAGGCGTAGAGATCCTCGACGGCGGCACCCTCGGGCTCTCGCTGCTGCCCCACCTGCTCGACGCCCGCGCCGTCATCCTGGTGGACGCCATCCAGGGTGACGGTCCCCCGGGGGCTCACGTCCGCCTCGAGGGCGACGAGGTGGCGCCGGCGGCAGCGGTGCGCCTGTCGCCTCACCAGGTCGGGGTCGCGGACCTCCTCGACGCAGCGCGGCTCCTGGATCGCTTCCCCGAGCGCCTCGTGCTGCTGGGCCTCGTCCCCTCGCGGCTCGACCTCGGGTTCGGGCTCTCGCGACCGGTCGAGGACGCCCTGCCCGAGCTGGTGCGCCGGACCGCAGCCGAGGCCCGGGCGCTGGGCTTCGCGTTCGAGCCGAGGGCCGCCGCCGATGAGCCGCCACGCGCTCGCCAGCCTCTGGCTCCTCTTCGCCTCGGCATGTAGCCGCGGCGACGCGGGGCTGCCCGACCCCTACGCGGGGCTCGAGGTGCCCGACGACCTCCGCTCGCCCGAGAGGCGCGCTCAGGGGGCGGCGCTGTTCCAGGACCACTGCGCCCTCTGCCATGGCGCACGCGCCGACGGGCACGGCGCGCGGCGCGAGGGCCTCCAGCCGAAACCGCGGGACTTCACCGATCCCGCCTGGCGGGAGCGGGCCTCGCCACGGGCCGTCTTCTACGCCGTCCGCGAGGGAGTGCGGGGTACGGCCATGCCGGCCTGGAAGTCGCTCGACGACGACGAGGTCTGGGACCTCGTGGCCTTCCTGCTCTCGGCCGGCGAGGCATCGCCGCCCCGCTGAGGCCGCAAGAACGGCGCGCCCGGGAGACGCCCGGGCAAGTTCTGCGCGACGCAGAGCTTTCGGGGCGAGTGCGTGAGGCCGCAAACCATGGCGCGCTTCGTGCACTCTCGACGGCCCATCGAGCAACGGCGATGGAGAGCTGCATCGAGGGGAGGCGAATCGAGGTTCGGGGCACCGTGCAGGGCGTCGGGTTCCGGCCCTGGGTCTATCGGCTGGCGCGGGCGACTGGCATCTCCGGCCGCGTCCGCAACGACGCGCGCGGCGTGACGATCGAAGCCTTCGGCTCGGCCGAAGCCCTCGAGGGCTTCGTCGCTCGCCTCACCGAGGCGCCTCCGCCGGCGGCCTCGATCCGCGAGCTCGAGACCGCTGTGATCGCGCCCGAGCGGGCCGCCGACTTCGTGATCGTCGAGAGCCTCTCCCAGGGCGAGCGGCGCGTCTCCGCGCCGCCCGATCTGGCGACGTGTCCCGACTGCCGGCGCGAGATCCTCGATCCCCGCGATCGCCGCCATCGTTACCCGTTCACGAACTGCACGAGCTGCGGCCCGCGCTTCACGATCCTCCGCGGCGTCCCCTACGACCGGGCCACGACCAGCATGGCCGGCTTCGAGATGTGCGCGGCCTGCCGCCGGGAGTACGAGTCGCCCCTCGACCGTCGCTTCCACGCGGAGCCCAACGCCTGCCCCGCCTGCGGCCCGCGCCTCGTCGCCGTGTCGCCGGGCGGCCAGGTGCAGAACAACGCGGACCCGCTCCGGCTGGCCGCCGAGGCGCTGCGCGGCGGGCTCGTCGTGGCGATCAAGGGCGTCGGAGGCTTCCACCTCGCCTGCGACGCGTCCTCGAGCGCGGCGGTGACGCGCTTGCGGCGGCGCAAGCGGCGCGACCACAAGCCCTTCGCCGTGATGGCGCGCGACCTGTCGGACGCGGGCCGGCTGGCACACCTCACGCAGGACGAGCGCGTGCTCCTCACGTCGGTCGAGCGCCCGATCGTACTGGCGCGCGCCCGCGCTGGTTCCGGCCTCGCGCCGGAAGTTGCCCCGCGCAACCCGCTCGTAGGGCTCATGCTCCCCTACTCGCCGCTCCACCACCTGCTCCTCGCCGAGGCCGACACGCCGCTCGTGATGACCTCGGGCAACCTCTCCGACGAGCCCATCGCGAAGGACAACGACGAGGCCCTGGAGCGGCTCGGCAGCGTGGCGGACCTGTTCCTCCTCCACGACCGCGACATCGAGACCCGCTGCGACGACTCGGTGGCCCGCATCGTCGCGGGCCGACCGGTCGTGCTGCGCCGCGGCCGGGGCTACGTGCCGCGTCCCGTGGCCGTGAGCCCGCCCTTCGAACGCCCGGTCCTGGCCTGCGGCGGCCAGATCAAGAACGCCGCCTGCATCGGCGTATCCGACACGGCGTACCTCGGCCCCCACGTCGGGGACCTGGACAGCCTCGGCAACGTCCAGGCGTTCGAGGACGCCGTGAGGCACCTCGAGCGGCTGCTCGAGGTGCGGCCGGAGATCGTCGCCTACGACCTGCACCCCGGCTACCGCTCCACGGTCTACGCGCTCACCCGTGAGGAACCGCTGAAGGTGGGCGTCCAGCATCACCACGCCCACGTGGCGAGCGTCATGGCCGAGCACGGCCTCGCCGGCCCGGTCATCGGCGTGGCGTACGACGGGACGGGCTACGGCACCGACGGCGCGCTCTGGGGCGGCGAGATCCTGGTGGCGGGCCTCACGGGCTTCGAGCGGCGCGCCACGCTGCGGCCGCTGCCGCTGCCCGGCGGCGAGGCGGCGATCCGGGACGTCTGGCGCCTCGCCCTCGTCCTGCTCGACGACGCCTTCGAGGGCGCCCCGCCGTCGCTCGACGCCTTCCCGCTCTTCCGCCATGTCCCCGAGGCCGCGGTCGAGAGCGTGAGACGCATCGCACGGGTTCCGACGCTCGCGCCCCGCGCCCACGGCGTCGGGCGCTACTTCGACGCCCTGGGCGCGCTGGTCCTGGGCCTTTCGCTCTCGCACCACGAGGGCGAGGTGGCCCTCGAGTGGAATCTCGTCGCCGATCCCGGTGAACGTGGCGCCTACCCGTACGACATCGACGAGTCCGCCTCGCCGTGGATGATCGACCTCCGGCCGCTGGTGCGGGCCGTCGTGGACGACCTCCGCGCCGGAGCCGGTCCGGCGCGCATCTCGTCGCGCTTCCACAATGCCCTCGCCCTCGCCACCGCGGACGCCGTGCGCCGGACCGCCCTGGGCGCAGGCGGCCTGCCGGTCGCGCTCAGCGGCGGCTGCTTCCAGAACGCGCTGCTCGCCGAGCGCGTCCTCGACGCTCTCGCCCCTCGCTTCCCCGTGTACCTGCACCGCGCGGTTCCACCTGGCGACGGCGGGCTCGCCCTCGGCCAGGCCGTCGTCGCACGCGCGGTGGTCGAGGAGGGCCGGGAGGGACCGTCATGTGCCTAGGCGTGCCGGGCCGCGTGCTGAGGGTCGCCGGGGACGTCGCGCTCGTGGACTTCTTCGGCGTGCGCCGGGACGTGCGCCTCGACATCGTCGACGAGCCCGTGGCGCCCGGGGACTACATCCTCAACCACGTCGGCTTCGCGATCCGCCGCATCCCGAGCGAGCACATCGCCGAGACCCTCGCCCTCTACGAGACGCTGCTCCGCGAGGCGGGGGACGACATGATGGCGGCCGACGTCCGCTCCGAGATCGAGGCGACGGGCCGGAGGACGCGCGATGGCGCCTGACCGCGACCTCCTCGCGTCGGAGCTGAAGTTCCGCGACCCGGGACGCGCGCGGGCCCTGGCCGCGCAGCTCGCCGCCGTCACCCACGAGGTGGGTCGCGCGCCCGTCGCGGTGATGCACGTGTGCGGAAGCCACGAGCAGGCCATCGCGAAGTTCGGGCTGCGGGCCGCGTTCCCCAGGGACCTCCAGGTGATCATGGGCCCCGGCTGTCCCGTGTGCGTCACCGACACCCCCGAGGTGGACGAGGGGGTGGCGCTCGCCCGCCAGGGCGCGCGCATCGCGACCTACGGCGACATGCTCCGGGTGCCCGGCACCGCGCTGTCCCTCGCGGACGCGCAGGCGGAGGGCGGGAGGATCGAGGTCGTCTACTCGGTGACCCAGGCCGTGGAGCTGGCCCGCAAGACCTCGGACGAGGTCGTCTTCTTCGCCACCGGCTTCGAGACCACGGCGGTGGCCACGGCCGCGGCGGTCCTGGCCGGCACGCCGCCCAACTTCTCGATCCTCTCGGCCCACAAGTACATCCCGCCCGTCATGGAGATCGTGGCCGAGATGCCCGATACGCGCGTGGAGGGCTTCCTGGCCGCGGGCCACGCCGCGACCATCACCGGCTGGGGCATCTTCGAGCACTTCGTCGAGCGCCATCGCCTGCCCGTGGTGGTCGCGGGCTTCGAGCCCCTCGACATCCTCGCCGGCCTCGTGCGGCTCGTCGAGCTGGTGCGCGACGGCCTGCCCAGGGTCGACAACATGTACCCGCGCTGCGTGACCCGCGAGGGCAACCGCGCCGCCCAGGAGATGCTCTGGAAGGTGTTTCGCCCGGTGGGCGGCCGCTGGCGTGGCATCGCCCACATCCCGAACGGCAACCTGCGCCTTCGCGAGGAGTGGGCGAGGCTGGACGCGCGCCGGCGCTTTCACATCGACCTGGCCGGCCTGTGGGACGAGGCGCCGGCCGGGCTGGTCCAGCACTGCATCTGCGGCGAGATCATGGCCGGCGTGAGGTCGCCCTCCGACTGCCGGCTGTTCGGGAAGGAGTGCATCCCCGACGCGCCCGTGGGGGCGTGCATGGTCAGCAGCGAGGGCACCTGCCGCATCTGGCACCAGTACGGCGCGGTGCCGGAGCTGGGAGCGGCGCCGTGAACGCCCTCAGGGCCCGCGTGGAGCGCATCAGCCTGAAGCAGGGCGCCGGCGGACGCGCCATGCGCGCGCTCATCGAGAGCGTGTTCCTGCCCGGCTTCGTCGACGGCGCCTCGGAGGGCATCGGTCTCGCCGCGATGGACGACGGCGCGGCGCTCCGCGTGGGAGACCGCTGGCTCGTCGTGACGACCGACTCCCACGTTGTAAAGCCCGCCTTCTTCCCGGGCGGCGACATCGGGCGGCTGGCCATCTCGGGAACCGTGAACGACCTCGCGATGATGGGCGCCACGGACGCGCCGGCACTGACCTGCGCCGTGATCCTCGAGGAGGGCTTCGCCCGGGCGGACCTCGAGAGCGTCCAGGCCTCGATGCGACAGGCCTGCTCCGAGGCCGGCGCCCAAGTCGTGACCGGCGACACCAAGGTGATGGGCAAGGGCGAGCTGGACGGCATCGTTCTCAACACGACCGGCGTCGCCCTGACCGACCGCCCGGTCCCCGACTCCGGCCTGCGCCCGGGCGATCGCATCCTCGTCACCGGCAGCATGGGCGACCACGGCTTCGCGATCCTGGCCGTCCGCCACGGCCTCGGCCTCGAGGGCGACCTGCGCTCGGACGTGGCACCCATCAACGGGCTCGTGCGGAGCGCCCTCGCCGCGGGCGGAGACGAAGTCGTCGCGATGAAGGACCCCACCCGCGGCGGCCTCGCCGGCGTGCTCCACGAGATGGCGGCGAAGAGCGGCGTCGGTGTGGTCCTGGAGGAAGCCAGCGTGCCGGTCTCCGCCGCCGTGCGCGCCGCCTCGGAGATGCTGGGAATCGATCCCCTGTACGTCGCCAACGAGGGCAAGGCGGTGATCGGCGTCCGCGCCGAGGCGGCCGGGCGCGTGCTCGACGCCCTGCGCTCCCATCCCCTCGGACGCGATGCGGCCATCGTGGGCGCCTGCGTCGCCGAGCGTCCGGGCTCGGTGATCCTGGACACGGGCGTCGGACGGCGACTCCTGGCCGAGCCGGAGGGCGAGCTGCTGCCGCGCATATGCTGAGCATCCGCCTCGAACGCGACGGCGCGGTCGGGATCCTGACCATCGCACGGCGCGAGCGCTTCAACTCCATGGACGTCGAGACCGCGCGCGACTTCCGGAGCGCGGGCCTCAAGCTCGCCCGCGACCCCGAGGTCCGGGCGGCGGTCGTGCGCGGGGACGGCGGCGTCTTCTGCAGCGGCGCCGACCTCAAGTACATCCAGGCCGGCGGCGACCCGCGAGAGCTGGGCTACCTGCACCCGGACTCACGGGAGGTGCCGGGCGGGTACGGCGAGGTCTTCAAGCAGATCCTCGAATACCTCCACGCCACGATCTCGGAGATCCGCCGCGCGCCCAAGCCCTTCATCGCGGCCGTCGACGGCATGGCGGCGGCGGGCGGCTTCGGGATCGCCATGTGCTGCGACCTCGTGCTCGCCTCGGAGCGCGCCACCTTCGAGTGGGCCTATCACAAGACCGGCCTGACCGGCGCCGAGAGCTCGACCTTCTTCCTGCCCCGGCTCGTCGGCCTCCGCAAGGCGCTGGAGCTCGTCCTGCTCAACCCGCGCCTCACGGCTCGCCAGGCTCTGGAGATGGGCCTCGTCACCGACGTCTTCCCGGACGCGTCCTTCGACCGCGACGTGATGGAGGTCGCCCACAGGCTGGCGGCGGGGCCCACCGAGGCCTATGCCGTGGCCAAGGCCCTGCTCAACCAGGCGGCGGGCGTCGATCGCCTCGACTACCACCTCGACGAGGAGCTCGCGAGCCTCGCGCGCATCGCCGACGGCCCGGACTTCGCCGAGGGCATCGCGGCCTTCTTCGGCAAGCGGGCGCCGCGCTTCGGCGGATAGGCCGACATGCACGAGTACTCCATCGTGCAGGCCCTGCTGGCGCGGGTGGGAGAGGAAGCTCGGCGCCACGGCGCGACCGCGGTCCGCCGGGTGCGGATCTCGATCGGGGAGCTGGCCGGCGTCGAGATCGAGCTGCTGCGAACCGCCTACGAGACCTTCCGCGAACGGACCCCGTGCGCCCAGGCGCCGCTCGAGGTGAACCGCATCGAGGCGCGCTGGGAGTGCTCGGACTGCGGCCGCGCCCTCGAGCGCGGCGGGCTCCTGCGCTGTCCCGAGTGCGCGAAGCCCGGGCGTCTCGCCCGGGGCGACGAGATCGTGCTCGACCAGCTCGAGCTGGAGGTGGCGTGATGTGCGAGACCTGCGGCTGCGGCGATCCCGAGATCGTGTCGGTCGACCTTCACGAGCGGATCCTGGCGGGCAACGAGCGCACGGCCCGCCACAACCGCCGCCACTTCGCCGAGCGTTCCGTCGTGGCGGTGAACCTGATGGGCTCGCCCGGCTCGGGCAAGACCGCGCTCCTCGAGGCCACCGCCCGGCGGCTCATGGGACGGCGGCTGGGCGCCGTGGCCGGCGACCTCGCCACCGAGCGCGACGCGGAGCGGCTGCGCGCCGCCGGCATCCCGTCGCGCCCGATCACTACCGGCTCGGCCTGCCATCTCGACGCCGCGATGGTCCACCGCGCCCTCCACGACTTCCCGTGGCGGGAGCTCGACTACCTCTTCATCGAGAACGTCGGCAACCTGGTCTGCCCGGCCGTCTACGACCTCGGCCAGGAGGCGAACGTGGTCGCCCTCTCGGTGACCGAGGGCGAGGACAAGCCGCTCAAGTACCCGGTGATGTTCCGCGGAGCCGATCTGGTCCTGCTCACCAAGATGGACCTGCTCCCGCACCTGCCCGGCGTGAGCCTCGCGGCGATCCAGGACGCGCTCGCCCACGTGATGCCCCGGCTGGCGCTCCTGCCGGTGTCGGCCTCGACGGGCGCCGGCCTCGACCTCTGGCTCGCCTGGCTCGAGGCGCGCCGTTCCGCCCGCCGCGCGGCGTCGCCCGACCCGGGAGATGCCGGCCTCCGCTGATCCGGCTCCGCATAGAATCCCTCCGGCCGTCAACCCAAGGAGGAGCAATGGTCCCCCTCTCGTCTCTCTGGCTCCCGATCCTGCTCTCGGCCGTGCTCGTGTTCGTCGCCAGCTCGATCGTCCACATGGTCCTCGGCCTCCACCGCAGCGACTACGGCAAGCTCGCCAACGAGGACGCGGTCCTCGAGGCGCTGCGCGGCGCGGGGGTCGCTCCGGGCACCTACACGTTCCCTTGCGCGGCGAACCCCAAGGACATGAGCACGCCCGAGATGCTCGAGAAGTACAAGAAGGGGCCGGTCGGCATCCTGAACGTGATCCCGAGCGGGCCGCCGGCCATGCCCAAGCTGCTCGGACAGTGGTTCGCCTTCAGCGTACTCGTCGGCGTGTTCGCCGCGTACCTCGCGGGGCGCGCCCTGGGCCCCGGCGCCCATTACCTCGCCGTGTTCCGCGTCGTCGGCACCGTGGCCTTCCTCGCCTATCTTTCGACGCACGCCACGGACCCGATCTGGAAGGGCGAGCGCTGGGGCATCGCGCTCAAGCACGCCGCGGACGGCTTCGTGTACGCCTTGCTGACCGCCGGAGTCTTCGGCTGGCTCTGGCCCTGAAGGCCGTTCAGGCTTCGGCGGCGGCCTCGCGTGCGCGCCGCGTGTCGAACCTCCACAGCCCCGCCCGCCGGGCGGCCTCATGGGCCGCTTCCATCTCGCGCGGGCGGGGCCGCCGGCCGATGTCGACGTGCGCCGGTCGGCCGTCGCGGGCGATCTCGCCGACCTTGTACTCGGGCCGGTACTGCCCCATCACGTTGACGTACGTGTCGGGCGAGACCTCGCGCGCGAGCCAATCGAAGATCGCCGCGGCCTCGTCCTCCTGCCCCGGCATCACGAGGTGGCGCACCAGGACGCCGCGCTTCGCGAGCCCGTCCTCGCCGAAGCGCAGGACGCCCACCTGCCGGTGCATCTCGAGGATCGCCTCGCGGGCGCGCTCCGCGTAGTCCCTGGCGAGAGCCAGGCGCAGCGACGTCTCCGGCCGCCAGAACTTGAAGTCGGGCATGTAGACGTCCACGAGCCCGTCCATGAGCCGCAGCGAGGCGATCCCGTCGTACGCGCTCGTGTTGTAGACGATGGGCAGACGGAGCCCCATCGGGATGGCCTCGGCGACCGCCTCGACGAGCTGGGGCGCCACGTGCTCGGGCGTCACGAAGTTGACGTTGTGGCAGCCCTGCTCCTGCAGCCTCAACATGAGGCCCGCGATGCCGCGCGCGTCGAGCTCTTCTCCGGACCGCCGCTGCGAGATGTCCCAGTTCTGGCAGAAGGCGCAGCGAAGGTTGCACAGGCTGAAGAAGATCGTGCCGGAGCCCCGCCAGCCGCGCAGGCAGTCCTCCTCTCCGAAGTGCGGAAAGGCGCTCGCGACGACGGCGTGGCGCCCGGTGTGGCAGGCGCGCATTTCGTCCTCGAGCCGGTTGCAGCCGCAGTTGCGGGGACAGGCGCGGCAGTCCTCCAGTTCCGTCATCGCGGCCGCCACCTTGCCGTCAAGCTCCGCGCGGCTCAGACAGTGGTAGGCGGGCTCGAAGTCGACGACCCGGAACGCGTCCTTTCGCCCGGTCGAAACCGAGGCCACAGGCCATGCTAACCCCTCCGCGAGAAATCGCTTGACACGGTCTGGTCAATAGTGCTTAATTGAAAGGACCTTAGACAGCGACATCTAAAGTGGATTCTCGGCAGGGAAGCCCTCCGCCGCCGGACGACGCGGCCGCCTATGCGATCCCGCGGAAGGAGGAGCGCCTGTCGCTGCTCATGCCCGTCCAGGTCCGGACGTACTCGCCCAAGGGCGCGCCCTGGGAAGAAGAAGCCCTGATGCAGGACGTGTCCACGGGCGGCATGGCGTTTCGCAGCCTGCTGCCCCTCCGCAAAGGGCAGGTGGTGCAGCTCGAGGCGCCGGTGCCGAAGAGCCTCCGGCAGTTCGGCAAGGAAACCGATCGCTACCACGTCTACGCCATCGTGCGGAACGTCCTGGTGGACGATGAAGGCTGTCGCATCGGCGTGATGTTCTTCGGGAAGGAGCCTCCCCGCGGCTACGAGCGGAACCCCGCCGCCCGCTATCTCCTTCCCAGCGACCTGCAGACCGAGCGGCGCAGGCCGAAGCGCCCGCACCCTGAGCCCGAGGCTCCCACAGACCCCGCCGGCAAGCGACGCCACGAGCGCTTCGACATGTTCGTGGAGCTCGAGCTGTTCCACGTGGACGAGTGGGGCACCCTGCTGGAAGAGGAGCGCACCGTGGCGGAGAACATCAGCCTCGGGGGCGCCCGCGTCCTGACCAACCACACCTTCGCCGTGGGCGACGTCATCGTGGTCCGCGAGGTGGGCGGCGCGTTCAAGGCCCGTGCCGAGATCGTGGGCACGTACGTCGGCGCCAACAGCGTCCGCCGCCTCAACCTGAAGTTCCTCGACGGGGTGGGCCCGACACACCTCGTCAAGCACTGAGCCGGGCGCCCGCTACAATTCGAGGGCCGGTGCGCCCCGACGACCTCGTCGCGATCACCCCGGCCGGGCTCCACTGCGCCGCGGGCGGCTTCCACGTGGACCCTTGGGGTTCGGCCGATCTCGCGATCATCACCCACGCCCACGCGGACCACGCGCGGCCCGTCGCGAGGAGCTATCTCTGCGCCGAGGCGTGCGTGCCGCTGCTGCGGCGGAGGCTCGGTCCCGAGGCGTCGATCCGCGGCGTGCCGTACGGGGAGCGCCTTCGCATCGGCTCGGCCACCGTCTCGCTCCACCCCGCCGGCCACGTCCTCGGATCGGCCCAGGTCCGGATCGAGGAGAGCGGCCGCGTCTTCGTCGTCTCGGGCGATTACAAGCGCGCTCCGGACCCCACCTGCGCTCCCTTCGAGGTCGTCCGCTGCGACGTCTTCGTGACCGAGGCCACCTTCGGCCTTCCGATCTACCGATGGGAGGAGCCCTCGGTCGTGGCCGCCGAGATCCACGACTGGTGGCGGGCCAATCCCGGGCGCCCGTCGGTCCTCTTCGCCTACGCACTCGGCAAGGCTCAGCGCATCCTCGCCGAGCTCGCGCCCTTGACCGACCGGCCGGTCCTCACCCACGGCGCGGTCGAGTCCCTCGTGCGGCTCTATCGCGAGGCGGGGATCCCCATGCTCCGCACCGAGCCTCTCGCCGAGGCGCCCAGGAAGCGGGACCTGGCGGGCGCGCTCATCCTGGCCCCGCCCTCGGCGCGGGCGACGCCCTGGATGAGACGGCTCGCGTCGGCCGAGACGGCCATGGCCTCGGGCTGGATGCGCGTGCGCGGCCCCCGCCGCCGTCAGGGCTACGACCGGGGCTTCGCCCTGTCCGACCACGCCGACTGGCCGGCGCTCCTGCGCACCATCGAGGAAACGGGCGCCCGGCGCGTGCTGGCCACCCACGGCTACGCGGAAGAGCTGGCCCGCTTCCTCGGAGAGCGCGGCTTCGAGGCGGAGGCCCTCGCCACCTCCTTCGAGGGCGAGGCGGACGCGTGAAGCGCTTCGCCGCGCTCTACGAAGCCCTCGACCGGACGACGTCGACGAACGCCAAGGTCGACGCGATCGCCGGGTACTTCAGCGAGGCGCCGCCCGGGGATGCGGCCTGGGCGCTGTACTTCCTCACCGGGCGTCGCCTCAAGCGCCTGCTGCCCTCGCGCGTGCTGTGGGAGCTCGTGCGCGACGCGAGCGGCCTGCCCGGGTGGCTCCTCGAGCACTGCTACGCGGCGGTCGGCGACTTCGCCGAGGTCACGGCGCTGCTCCTGGAGACGCCGGCCGGCGAGACGCCGGAGCTGCCGCTCCGGACCTGGGTCGTCGATCGGATCCTGCCGCTGCGCGCCGCCAGCGCCGAGGCGCAGCGTGCGGCCCTCCAGGAAGCGTGGGCGTCGCTTCGGCCGCGCGAGCGCCTCGTGTTCAACAAGCTCGTGACCGGCGATTTCCGCGTCGGCGCCGCGGCGACGCTGGTCCTCCGCGCGCTCGCGCGGGTGGCCGAGGTCGAGCCCGCGGTGGTGGCGCACCGGGTGATGGGCGACTGGGAGCCTACGGCCGAGGCCTTCACGCGCTTCCTCTCCGGGGCCGACCCTGCGTCGCTCCAGCCCTACCCCTTCTTCCTCGCGGCTCCCCTGGAGGACCCCGTCGCAGCCCTCGGCGATGCCTCCGAGTGGCTGGCCGAGTGGAAGTGGGACGGCATCCGGGCGCAGGCGCTCCGCCGCCGCGGCGAGGCGCACCTCTGGTCGCGGGGCGAGGAGCTCGTGACACCCCGATTCCCCGAGATCGCGAGAAAGCTCGCCGCGCTGCCCGACGGCACGGTCCTCGACGGGGAGATCCTCGCCTGGCGAGACGGCGTCCTGCCTTTCGCGGTGCTGCAGCGGCGCATCGGCCGGCTCGACGTCACCCCCCGCGCGCTGCGCGAAGCACCCGTCGCCTTCGTCGCCTTCGACCTGCTCGAGGAGGACGGCGTCGACCTCCGCGAGCGCCCGCTCGCGGAGCGGCGCCGACGGCTCGAGTCGCTGCTCGCCGGAGCCTCGGGGGCACTCCTCCTCTCCGAGCGCGTCCCGGGCGCCGAGTGGCCGGATTGGGCGGCGGCGCGCGGGGGCTCGCGGGGACGGGGCGTGGAAGGGTTGATCCTCAAGCGACTGTCGTCGCCGTATGGCGCCGGGCGCAGGCGCGGGGACTGGTGGAAGTGGAAGATCGAGCCCTACACCATCGACACGGTGATGACCCACGCGCATCCCGGCCACGGCAAGCGGGCCAGCCTCTACACCGACTACACCTTCTCGGTCTGGGACGGCGAAGGGCTCGCGCCCGTGGCGCGCGCCTATTCCGGCCTCACCGACGACGAGATCCGCGAGCTGGACCGCTGGATCCGGGCCCACACCCTGGAGCGGCACGGGCCGACGCGCCGCGTCGAGCCGACCCAGGTCTTCGAGCTCGGCTTCGAGGCCATCGCCCGCTCGACCCGCCACCGATCGGGCATCGCCGTGCGCTTCCCGCGCATCCTGCGCTGGCGGCGGGACAAGCCCGCGCGCGAGGCCGAGCGGATCGAGACCCTGCGCGCGATGCTGCCGCCGGAGCCCGAGCGGCCACGCCGGGCCCTGCAGCGACGCCTGCCCTTCGATCCCTAGCGGCGCGCCTCAGTGCCGGCGCGGCGAGCGTCCGTTGGGCCCATCGCTCGCCAGGCCCTGGAGGCCACGGAAGTCCTCGACGCGCACGGAGCCGCGCCGGGCCGTCACGAGCCCCCTCGATTCCCAGTCCGAGAGGAGCCGGCTCACCGTGAACAGGGTCGTGCCCGTGAGCTGGGCGAGGTCCGCGCGCGAGAGCGGGACGTCGTCGTAGATCCCGTCCTCGAAGCGCCGCCCGTGGGGGTACACGAGCCGGAGCAGCGTCAGGGCGAGACGCTCGGCCACCCTGAGCGTCGCCAGCTCGCGGTAGCGTTCGTCCCGCTCGCGCAGCCGCCGCGCCTGGATGCGGAGGGCGTTCTGGGTCAGCTCGGGATGCCGGGCGAAGAGCTCGTCGAGGTCCTTCTTCTCCCACGCGAGCGCCTCGCTCGGCTCCAGCGCCATGGCCGTCGCGGGATAGCCCTCCGTGATGGGCAGGCCCAGCCAGCCGCAGAACTGCCCCGGACCGATCAGGCGCTCGATCACCTCCTGCCCGCCCCCGTCGACCTGGAACAGCTTCACGCGCCCCGAATACAGGAGATAGAAGACGCTCGCGGGCTGGCCTTCGCGGAAGAACACCTCCTTGCGCTCGACGTGCCTGTGCGCCGCCCGCGCACCAACCTCGGCGCGGGCCTCCCTGCCCAGCCCGCGGAACAGCGAGCACTTCAGGATCAGGTAGTCTTTCAGGTCGGCGGAGACGCTCGTGGGTTCCAAGGGACCTCGCTCTAGGCGGCGCCGGAAGTCTACACGGACTCGATCGGCAGGTCGCCCCACGATAGCGGCCGTGGATGGCGCAGTCCTTGCGCGAGCGCAAGGACAAGGGCGAGGTTCAGGGGCTCGAACCCTTCGGCACAGAGCCGACGGGGCGTGGAGGCGCGGGCGTATCGAAGCGAGCGTCGTCCAGGCGGGGATTGATCTGCACCGACTCTATCGCGAGCTTCTGCCCCACCGAGGCGTCCGAGAGCCTCGACTCGACGACGTGGGCGATCAGCAGGCCCTGCACCTCACGATAGTCCCTGAAGAAGGTGTCCACGCGCTTCTCGCCGCCACGGAGCACCTGTGCGGACTCGACCCTCACCTCCAGCCCGTTCTGGACGTCGACGTAGACGACGCGCTCCAGTCCCGCCGGTGTGGCCACCTTCAGTTTGAAGGCGTCGCGGCCCTCGACCTTCTCCTGCCCCAGGAGCTCGACGCTCTCGCCCCTGGCCCGGCAGTCGAGGAGCGGCCCGTCCAGGTCCACCTGGCCCGCCGCGCCTCGCGCCTCCGCTTCGGAGAACGGCAGGACCTCGTCGCGCCCCAGGAACGGCATGCGCTTCCAACCCGCCGAGCCGTCGAACGCCTGCACGGCCGTCGTGCCGTCGAACTCGAACTCGAGGCGCATCTTCCGCGGCCGCTTCTGCTCCAGCCGGAAAGGCACGCGCATGCCGCGGCCGACGTCCATCTGGCCCGCCATCCGCATCGACGTCACGGCCCGCCACGCCTCGAGCCCGCCGCGCGCCGCAGCGTTGCGCGCCAGGATCTCGTCCACGGTCTCCGCCGAGGCGACGAGACTCCACGTGGACACCACGGCGGCGGCCGCGGCCCTCCAGGTCGTGCGAGATGCTCTCATTGGACCATCATCCTGTCCGTCTTGAATGCGCCGATCTCGACGCTCACGTGGTTGCCCGGCTTCACCAGCCTGCCGGGGTTCGCAAAGAACATCCAATACGTGTGGCCGGCCAAGGGGGTGTCGGAGTTGCGAAGCGCGCCGGTCTTCGCCGGCGTCGGCACGACGAGCTTCGCGCCGCTCTCTTCGTGAACCAGCAGCGGCTTGGTCTTGCGTGCGAAGAGCGGCGCGGCCTTGGCCGGGTCGATCACGCGGTAGCGGAACTCGAGCATGTAGCCGGCTGCGGACTCGCGAACGCCGATCACGTCGACGCCCCAGCGGCGCTTGACGAGGCTGCTTTCGCGTGGGTGGCCAGCGCCCCCCCCCGGCGCCGGAGTCGAAGCCGGCGCCGAGAGGAAGATGGCGAGAAGCAGGGCGAACACAATCGCCTACGGCCGCTCGTCGGCGCCGCGGTCGTAACCCGTGCCCTGCGGCCTGTTCTGCCCGTCGAAGTCCTGGGCGGGCGCTGAGCTTCCGAGGGCGGTGTTGCGAGCCGCCGAGCTGCCGCCGATGTGGTAGTCGCCGGTGAGGGCCAACGGGCCGAAGCGCACGTCGATCCAGTTGCCGCCTTCGTCCGTCGCAGGTGCGACCTGCAAGCCTCGGAAGCCCGGAGTGAGCGTCGTGTTGCGCGCGCCGTTGCAATAGCTGGTGGCGAACTGAGGGTTGCCGGTCGTGTTGTTGTTGTTGTTGTAGTTCCGGCCGTCGGGACCGGTCAGGTTCGTCAGGAGCGAGTAACGGGGTGTCAGCCCGGAGCCGGCATCCAGCTTCCCGAGGTCCCAGTAATATGCCCCGTTTGCGCACTGCTCGACAGCGCCGGGGTTGAGGTTCGGCATGAGTCGCGGCGTCGCGCCGGTGCCGTCGTAGTGGAACGCGCGGTTCTGCCAGACGATGTTGTTCACGAGGATCGGATTCGAGAAGTCCTGGTTGGCGCCTGGCACGGCCGCCGCCAGCGTCGCGCTGTGGTTCTGGGTGGCGATCCCCGAAGGCTGCTTCGCCGAGACGTTGGGGTTGTTCGTGGTGAAGGCAGAGCCCACGGTCGCCGTGCTGTCATTGCGCGCGATGGTGTTGTTGATGATGTCAGCCCGCGCAACGTCGAAGAGCGACACGCCAGCGCCCGCCCAACCCGCCAGGTTGTTCACAATCATGTTGTTCGTGAGCTGCGCGCGGTACCACGTCGTGGAGTTGCTCGGATTCCTGTGAACGTCAAGGCCGTTCACGCGCTCCAGCCGCACGCCGCCGCCGTGCCCGGAGCCCGCCTGGTTGGACTGGATGCGGTTGGCGTCGACGACGACGTCGCCGGCGCCACGGCTGAGGGCGTTGCCGGCCGGTTCGCCCGCGATCAACAGCCCGCCCCCGGACCGATTGAGCCCCTGGTTGAAGGACTGGTTGAGCAGAATCGTGTTGCGGCGGATCTGGCCGTCGTCGCTCAGCCCGAAGTGGGCCACGCCTGCGCCGTCGCCCTGGGTCATGTTGCCGCAGACCCAGTTGTCGTAGAGCTGGTATGCATCGGTGCCGGTGTAGAGCGAGACGCCTCCGCCGGCTCCGGACAGGCCTCCGTTCTCGGTGACGTCGTTGTTGTGAAGCTTCAAGCCCGTGTTGTAGCCATAGGCGTAGGACGGGCCCGACGGATCGGGCTGGACCAGGAACGGGTGCCCGACGCGGATGCCGCCGCTGTAGAAGCCCCCGTTGCCTGAGAGGCGGTTGTTGCTGATCTCGAGCCCGTGCGCCCAGCCATTGACGAAGATGCCTCCGCCTTGGTCGCTGCCCGTGATGGTGAAGCCGTCGATGCGCGCCTGGCGTGCGGAAACGAAGGCGTTCGGCGAGCCGGGCGAGGCAGCCGCGTTCTTCGCCAGCACGGTGACCCCGGCCCCCTCTTCCGAGCCCAGCCACAAGGGCTCGAGCCCGGGAGCGGCGATCGGTGTCTGCCCTGGAAGCGGGTCCACCGTTCCGCTGCCGAACAGGGCCGCGATCCGGTCCCGCCACTGGGAAAGCTTCTCGGCAGGCCGCTTCACCGCGTTGATGAAGGTGGAGCCCGCGCCCGCGCCCTGGAGACGGACCTGCTTCGCCATCACGACCATTTCGTTGTAGGTGCCCGGGCCCACCAGGATCAGATCGCCGGGGTTCGCCGCGTCGATGGCCGCCTGGATCGTCGGATGCTGGTCTGGGACGCGGCGCGGCGTCTCGCTCGAGACCGTCACAGTGATCCCCGTGACCGTCGACCTGCCGCTGCTGCCTCTCGTGATGACCAGCTGGCCGCTGCTCGGGACCGGCACGAGCAGGTTGCCTCCCAGGTCCTTGATGCTGGCGCGGATCTCCTCGTTGTTCCAGCTGACGACGCGGAGGGCGACGTTGCCCAGTCGGATGGCGTTCCCTGAGTTGCCTCCCCCCCCGAAGCCGAAGTTGCGGGGGATCGTCGCGGGCTGGGTTCCGGTCGGTCCGGTGTAGCGCGAGTTGGGAACTTCGACCTCTCCGACGGAAGTGATCGTCAGCACGTCGCCCTGCGACGGATTGAGGAAAGGCCCTGTTCCCGTGCCGTTGACCGAGCGGATGACCGGAGTCTGGTTTGGAAGAGCGCAGTCCGCTGGGCCGTCGCCGGCCGCGAAGGCGGCCGTGGGCAGGATCGGCGTGTCGAGGTAGGTGGTCGTGCCCGGCATGAACTGCAGCGCATAGCAGACGTGCCTGTAACGCGGATCGTAGGCGGGATCGGTGATCAGCGTGCCGCCGGGTCCGGGGATCGGGCCGGGGTCGTTGATGCAGGTCGTGAGGACGTTGGCCGAGTAGCCGCTCGGAATGGGGATGTTCGCGGTGAAGGTGGACGGGACGGGCCCGTCGTAGCGGCCCCACTGGTCCGAGTAGACGCGCTGGATCTCTCGACCGGTCCAGTCGTGGATCGAGACCGGCGCGTAGGGCGGCGCCCACTTCTCGCCCCAGGCCGGCGAGAAGCGGTTGAACTCCGACGCCAGGTCGTCCGCGACGATCCCGCTCATGTGCGAGGCGATGGGCGTCTTGGTGAAGAGGAAGAAGTCCGCAGCAGCCTGGGCCTGGTCGCTGAGCACGACGTTCTTGCGGTCGCACAGCGGGCGCTCCGCGCCGGCAAAGGGCGCCGCGAGGCCCGGGAACAGCGTCAGCTCGTCGGGCACGACGTGGGGCTCCCCCGCGCAGGGCGGCTGCGCGAGGCCGGGCTCCGGCTCCTGCGCCTCGGCCACCATGGCCAAGTCGGGGAGGGCGAGCGCCAGGGCCAGGTTGGGCAGCGCCAGCACCACGGGCGGGCCGTAGGAGTCGCCGAAGTCGACGTTCTTGTCCTCTTCCTTGACCAGCTCGTAGCCGGGCGGCGGAACCACTTCGACGACGTAGCGCCCAGGAAGGATGTCCATGAATGCGTACCCGCCGTCGAACACGGCCGGACGCACCTGGTTGAAGTTGCGGACGCCGTCGTAGCAGCGGCCGGACCGGCTGGTCGCCGGGTCGTAGTACTGGAGCGGATCGCTCGTGTTGCTCACCACGCACTCGCTGGGGAGCGCATCGTCCCAGGAGTCGGTCTGCACCTCCTGCTGGAAGACCAAGCCGGTGGTGCCGTCCTCTCGCGTGACCTCCTTGTGGAGGCGCACCTTGACGCGCGGGATGCCGGGCTCCCAGGGGTCGCCGGCCCCGAGTCGGGGGTTGTTCTCCCCGCGCGTCGAAGCGTAGTAGACGATGCCCGAGATGCCGCCGTTCTCACCCGGCGCATAGGGCTTCTTGCCCCAATCGAACGTGCTGGTCTGGCCCAGGAAGCCCTGGAAGCCCTCGAGCAGCACGGGCCCCGTCTCGGTGCGCGAGGTCGTGCCGTCCTCCTGCAGCTGGGGGCGCAGCACTCCTCCGGAGTCGACCGGTCCGCCAGCGTCGACCGTCACGGTCACGCCCGTGGCCTTGAAGCGGGCGTAGTCGACCTCCGCGACCTGCCAGTGGAAGAACGGGAACACCTCGTCGAACGGCACGAAGCCCGTGTGGTCGGTCGGGAACGATTGGTAGACGGTGCCGTCGCGGAAGCGCAGGTTGACGTTCTGCTCGGGCAGGCCGGGCTCGTCCTCGTCGCGCACGCCGTTCTCGTTCTGGTCGAGGAACACGTTGTGCTCGAGGCGGGCGAACCAGTTCCACATCGGGACGTTCCCGACGCTGGTGTTTCCGGACACACGGACCGAGCGGAAGCCGATGATGAGGTCGAGGTAGTCGTCCCAGACGACGAGCTGGTAGACGCCGTCCGGAACGTTCGGGATCTCGAAGTTGCCGTCCCCGTCCGCCTGGACCGCCGCCACGAGCGGACCGCCGCCGCCGTCGCTGTTGAGCCCGACCCACGCCGTCGTGTGTCCGAGGGCGGCATAGGAGTCGGAGTCGTAGATCGTGGTGTCGGGCGGGCGCGGGAGACGCTGGTTCGTCACGTTGCCGCTCACGCTGCCGCTGCCGCCGAGGCCCGCCAGCTTGCCGGGGGCGACGAAGCCGAAGAACGCGTGCTGCAAGGGCTGGCCAAACTCGACCATGTACGGCGGCTCGTTCGCCTTCACCCAGGC
>DASSJI010000247.1:0-9057 GCA_035691285.1 Vicinamibacteria bacterium
GGCAAGGTGCAGCAGGGCGCCCACGCGGGAGCCGCCGGGGAGCACGAAGGCGCGCAGCGGCGGCAGCGCGGCTTCGCGCCGGTCGATCTCACGCTCCAGGCGGGCCACGTGGGCTTCGGTGACCGCCGCCTTGGCGCTGCGAGAAGCGACGCGGCGCCCGGGGTCGGCGAGCTGTGCCCCGAGAGCGAACAGGTCACGCTGCACGTTCTCGAGCAACCGGACGAGGTCTTGTCGGCGCGATCCGCCCGCCACGAGCCCGAGCCAGCAGCTCAGCTCGTCGAGGTCGCCGCAGGCCGCGACGCGCGGGTGGTCCTTGCGCACCCTCGACCCGTCGGCGAGGCCGGTCTCGCCCCGATCCCCGCCGCGTGTGTAGATCCTCATGGCGGGAAGGGCAGGGCCGCGACCGTCGCCGGCGCCCCATCCACGAAGACCTCGGTGCCGGGGGCGAAGTGATTGCGGTGGACGTAGCCCATGGCGATGGGCCCGACGCGGTCGGACACCGCCGCCGTCGTGACGCGCCCCGCGTCCTGGCCCTCGGCCTGGATGCTCGCGCCGCGCGCGGAGGGCCGCGAGAGACGAAGACCCCGAAGCGCCCGGCTGACGTGGCCGCCGCGCGCCTCGAGCCGCGCGACCGTCTCCTGCCCGACGTAGCAGCCCTTCGTCGGCGAGTGATACTCCGCCAGCAGCCCGGTCTCGTGGAGCAGGTTGTCCTCGTCCACGTCGACTCCGTAGAGCGGCCGGCCCTCCTCGACACGCAGCGCGTCGAACGCCTCCCGTGCGAGCGCATTCGAACCGGCGGCCTCGAGGGCGTTGGCCACCGCCGCCGCCGCGTCGGACGGCGCGTGGACCACGAACGCGCCCGCGGGCAGGTCGGAGGCGCGCGCGATGCGGACGGGCGCCCGGCCGAGGCTCGTTTCGAAGTGCCCGCCCGGGGGCAGCCCCGGCGTCTCCGCGCCCGCCCGCGAAAGGGCGGCGCGGGCCTCCGGGCCGAGCACGGCGAGGACCGCTGTCTCGGGAGCCGCGAAGCGAACCGGGGCGGCGACGCGATAGCGCTCGAGGAGCGCGCGGACGAGGTCGAGCCGGTCGGCGTCGAGCTCCAGTAGGACGGCATCCTTGGACACCAGGGCCCGCATCAGGGCGAGGACGTGCCCGCGCGCGTCCATCAAGGCGGAGAGGCGTCCCTCCCCGGGCCGGAGCGACGCGATGTCGTTGCTCAGCAGCCCGTGGAGGAACTCCTGTCGCTTGGGTCCCGAGACCGCCAGCACACGACGTCCCAGGTCGAGGTGTGCGGCTCCCTGCCGCGCCGGGTTCATCCCTCGAGGAACCGCAGCAGCCGGGCGTTGTCGATCTGCCCGGCGATGATCCCGCGCACCTCGGGCATCCGCTCCGGGGCGATCGAGACGTGGGGGTCGGTGGCCGTCGGCTTGGGCACGAAGAAGCCCTCGCGGTAGAGGAGGTCGATCGCCTCCTTGGCGATGCCCTTCTCGTGATCGGCCACGCCCCGATAGACGTTGTCCTCGTGGGTGTGGGCGGCGCCGATCTTGCCCTTCTTGACCAGCTTCCGGAGCATCTGGCGCAGCACTCGCCGCCGCGGGTTCGTGTCGCTCGCCATCGAGAGGTCGGGCCCGCCGGTCAGTTCGAACGCGGCGAGCGCCTGCTCGTCGGGCGGCTCCGCCGCGGGCGCTTCGGGCGCGCCCGGCGTGGCGCCGCGCGCGGTCTCGAGCCGTTCGTTCTCGCGCCGGAGGTGCTCGTTCTCCTTCTCGGCTTTGCGCAGGCGGCGCTCCAGCTCCGCGAGGCGCGCGGCGTCGGGGGCCACGACCGAGCCCGGCTCGGACGCCCGCGCCGCCCGCCGCTCGGCGTCGGCCTTGCCGCCGCGCAGCTCCGCGTTCTCGCGCCGCAGCCGCTTCAGCTCCTCCCTGAGCTCCTCGAGCCGGTCGCGGTCGGCCGTCTGCTTGCGCTCGGCGTCCTCGGCCCGGCGCTCCGCCTCGCGCACGTCGCGGGCGCTCTCGGCCTGCACGTCGAGGAGCGCCTCGACGTAGTCCCAGGAGGGTGGCGTGCAGGCCGGCGACTGCCGCCAGTTCTCGAGGCAATGCGCCGCGACGTGGACGAACTCCTTGCGCACGACCTTGGACTCGGAGAGCGCCGCCATCCAGAGCGCCTCGAGAGGACGCTCCCTCACCGCGCGCCACCATTCGTCCATGTCGGGCGGCTCGCGGTCCCAAGCCAGCTGCTCGTGCAGGGCCTGGGCCAGGACGGCGCCGAACTGGCCATCCTCGAGAGCGATCGACGCCGCGAGGCTCGCCCACACCTCGTTGGGCATCTCCCGCGCCGAGCCCCGCGGCATGGCATGCCGCAGCAGGCGCTTCAGGGTCGGCAAGGGCAGCGCGCCTCGCACCAGGGTGTAGAAGGCGCGCGCCCGGGCGAGGCGGTCGTAGGCGCGCCAGACGCGGTCGGCCTCCAGCTCCTCCCGGGCCCGCGCCGCCGCTCCCCGCCTGGCCGCCACGGGCCCGATTCTATGTCGGCCGAAGCGGGGGGCCGAAGGTCCGCCGGCGACCGGCGTCGAGGCTGCATAAAGTAGAATGCCACCCCATGTCGGACTTCAAGGTGATCGTTCGCAACAACGGCCCGCTGCGGCTCGAAGGCGACATCTCCATCGTGGACCAGGACGGAAAGGGCTTCGGCCTGGCCGGCCGGACCGTCGTGTCGCTGTGCCGCTGCGGCCACTCCCAGAACAAGCCCTTCTGCGACGGGACCCACAACAAGATCGGCTTCGAATCGGTGTGCCCGGCCCGCGACCTGCCGCCCCCGGCGCCGAAAGCATGAGCCGCCACGCGCGCATCCTCGGGGCGGCGCTCGCAGCGCTGGCCTTCGGCGCCTGCAACGACAACACCCCCAGCCCCGCGCCCGGAGTGCAGGTCTCGCTGCTCACGATGACCGTGGATCCGAACCCCATCTCGACGGTCCAGGCCAGCCCGTCGGGGCCGACCTGGGGCGTCCGTTACCGGGTGCAGCTCAAGGAGACGAACGGCCTCGGCGGCAAGATCGAGCTGATCACGGGCTCGCTCTACGACGAGGCGAACGGCTCCCTCATCGCGCGGAGCCAGAACGACGACCGGGATCTGCTGGTGTTCGTCGGCGAGAACCGGGTGGAGGCGAACGGCAGCCTGGACATCCCTCAGGACCTCTCGTACGTGGCGGCCGACAAGAGGGCGGCGAGCGTCCTGGTCGCGGTCCGCTTCCGCGACGACCGCGGCAACCTGCTCGAGCCCTCCCTCCTCGTCAAGGCGAACTAGAAGCAGCCGTGGCGCCGCGAAGCAGCGGGCTGCTCCTCCATCCGACCTCGCTGCCCGGCCCCTGGGGCATCGGGGACCTCGGACCCCAGGCCCGGGCCTTCGTGGAGTTCCTGGCCGGCGCGAAGCAAAGCATCTGGCAGGTGCTGCCACTGGGGCCCACGGGCTACGGTGATTCGCCGTACCAGTGCTTCTCGGCCTTCGCCGGCAACCCGCTGCTGGTGAGCCCCGACGACCTCGTCGAGCGCGGGCTCCTGACCCGGGCCGATCTCGCGCAGGCCCCGGCCTTTCCCGAGGGCCGCGTCGACTTCGAGGCGGTCCAGGCCTTCAAGCTGCCCCTGCTCGAACGGGCCCTTCACGCCTTCGAGGCGGAGGCCGACGCCGCGGCTCGCGAGACCTTCGCGGTCTTCTGCGCCCGTGCCGCGCACTGGCTCGACGACTTCGCGCTGTTCATGGCCCTCAAGGCCGAGAACGGCGGCCGTCCGTGGCATCGCTGGCCGCACGAGCTGGCCGTGCGCGAGCCGAAGGCGCTCGAGGCGGCGCGGACGCGGCTCGAGCGGAGAATCGCCGGCCTGCGCTTCGTCCAATACCTCTTCTTCGACCAGTGGCGCGCCCTTCACGGGCTGTGCCGCGACTCGGGCGTGCGCCTGATGGGGGACATCCCGATCTTCGTGGCCCACGACAGCGCCGACGTCTGGGCTCATCCCGAGCTGTTCTACCTGGCGGCGGACGGCCAGCCGTCCTTCGTGGCCGGCGTGCCGCCCGACTACTTCAGCGCCACGGGCCAGCTCTGGGGCAACCCGCTCTACCGATGGGACGTCCTGGCGCGCGCCGGCTACTCGTGGTGGATCGAGCGCTTCCGCGACACGCTCGAGCTCGTGGACCTCGTGCGGCTCGACCACTTCCGGGGCTTCGAGGCCTACTGGGAGGTTCCCGGCGGGGCGACGACCGCGATCGCCGGCCGCTGGGTCCCCGGGCCGGGCGCTGCGTTCTTCGACGCGCTCCAGGCGGTGCTCGGCCCGCTGCCGATCGTGGCGGAGAACCTGGGCGTCATCACGCCCGAGGTCGAGGCGCTTCGCGAGCGGTACGGCTTCCCGGGGATGGCCATCCTCGAGTTCGCGTTCGGCACCGACAGCTCGGCGGACAGCTTCAAGCCCCACAACTACCCGCGCAACCTCGTCGTCTACACCGGCACCCACGACAACGACACGATCGCGGGCTGGTGGCGCGCCGGCGTCGGCGACTCGACGCGCACCGCGAAGGAGGTCGAGGAGGAGCAGGCCTTGACCCGGCTCTACCTCGGCACCGACGGCACCGAGATCCACTGGGTGTTCGTGCGCGCCGCCCTGGCCTCGGTGGCCGACACGGCCGTCGTGCCCGTGCAGGATCTCCTCGGCCTGGGCAGCGAGGCGCGCATGAACCTGCCGGGCCGGAGCGGCGGCAACTGGCGCTGGCGGCTCGAGGAGGGGCAGCTCACGGACACGCTGCGGAAGCGGCTGCGGCGGCTCACGGAGATCTGCGGCCGCGCGCCGGCCCTGAAGGTGGAGGAGCTTGCATGAGCGAGGCCGCAGGCCGCAAGCCCGACCTGACCCTGCTTCAGATCTTCAACATGAGCCTTGGTTTCTTCGGCATCCAGCACGGGTTCGAGATCCAGTTCGCACGGATGAGCTCCATCTACGAGAAGCTCGGGGCCCAGCCCGACGAGATCCCGCTCCTGTGGCTGGCGGCGCCCGCCACGGGGCTGATCGTCCAGCCCATCATCGGCTATCTCAGCGACAAGACCTGGATCCCGTCGCTGCGGATGCGTCGGCGCCCCTATTTCCTGGCGGGCGCCTTGCTCGGGACCATCGCGCTCGTCCTGATGCCGAACTCCGGATCGCTCTGGATGGCGGCGGGACTGCTGTGGGTCCTCGACGCGTCCCTGAACATCTCGATGGAGCCGTTCCGCGCGTTCGTCGCGGACAAGCAGAACTCGAGGCAAAGGCCGACAGGCTACGCGTTCCAGAGCCTCATGATCGGGCTCGGGACGATCCTCGGGAACTACATCGCCTCGCAGACGACCATGCACCAGGGTTTCTATGCCTGCGCGACGATCTTCCTGGTGTGCGTGGTCTACACGGTCGCGACCACGCCCGAGTATCCGCCGGAGCGGGCGCCGGAGGCGGCGGCCGGCGGCGTCCCGCAGGCCCTCGCCCGCTGGTGGCGCGAGACCTCGAGCTGCTATCTCCAGATGCCGGGCGTGATGAAGCGCCTCGCCGCGGTCCAGTTCTTCACCTGGATGGGCCTCTTCTGCATGTGGATGTTCTACGCGGTGGCCGTGCCGCACCACGTCTTCGGGGCGACGGACCCCCATTCGGACGCCTACGAGCGCGGCGTTCGCTTCGCCGCGCTCACCACGACCGTGCGAGGCATGGCGACGCCGCTCTTCGCGCTCCTCATCCCGCTGCTCGTGAGGCGGTTCGGCCGGGCGTACACGCACGCCGCGGCCCTCCTCGCCGCGGGGCTCGGCCTCCTCTCGGTGGGCTTCATCCACGACCCCAACCTGCTGTTCGTGGCGATGGTCGGGGCGGGCATCGGCTGGGCCTCGGTCGTCTCGATGCCCTACGTCATCCTGGTCGAGCACCTGCCCAAGCACCAGTACGGGATCTACATGGGCATCTTCAACATGTTCATCGTCATCCCGGAGATCTGCGTGGCCCTCGGCCTGGGCGGCGTCATCATGGACCTCCTGGGCGGGAACCGCGCCTTCGGCGTGGCCTTCGGCGGCGGCTTGATCCTGGCAGCCTCGGTCCTGACGCTGCTGCTGCTGCGCCGCTACGAGCCGGAGCGCGCGGCGTGACGTCTGGCGTCCTGGCACTGGCCGTCGCGCTGGCGTCCGCCCGACCGGAGGTCACGAAGGTCGAGCCACCGAGCTGGTGGCCCGGCCATTCCCTGAACCCGGTACGGCTGCTGCTGCGCGGCAGGAACCTCGCGGGAGCGCGCTTCGAGGGGGCTGCGGCGGGCCTCTCCTTCGGGCCGGTCGCTGTCAACGAGCGCGGCAGCCACGCATTCGTCGACGTGACGATCGACAAGGCCGCGGCCCCTGGCGCGCGCACGCTGCGGCTCGCGACGCCGGGCGGCAGGGCCGGCGTGCGCTTCGAGGTGCTCGCGCCCCTGGCGAGGGAGGGACGCTTCGCCGGAATCACGCGCGACGACATCGTGTACCTGGCCATGCCGGACCGCTTCGCGAACGGCGATGCCGCGAACGACGATCCGAAGCGGTCGAAGGGCCTGCTCGACCGGACGAAGAGCCGGTATTACCACGGCGGGGATCTCGAGGGCGTCCAGCGCCGCCTGCCCTACCTCCGCGAGCTCGGGATCACGGCCTTGTGGTTGAACCCCTGGTACGACAACGTCGACCACCTCAACCGCCGCGAGACCTACGACGGGGAGCCGATCACCGACTACCACGGCTACGGGGCCGTTGACTTCTACGCCGTCGACGAGCACCTGGGAAGCCTCGCGAAGCTGCGCGAGCTCGTCGATGCGGCGCACGCCGTCGGGATCAAGGTCGTGCAGGACCAGGTCGCGAACCACACCGGCCCCTACCACCCGTGGGCGACGGATCCGCCGACGCCCACGTGGTTCAACGGCACGCCCGAGAAGCACCTGGCCAACGTCTGGCAGACGTGGACGCTGGCCGATCCCTACGCGACCCCGGACGTGCAGCGCGGGACGCTCGACGGCTGGTTCATCGACATCCTGCCCGACCTGAACCAGGACGACCCCGAGGCGGGACGCTACATCGTCCAGAACGCCCTCTGGTGGGTCGGCGTTGCCGGCCTCGACGGAATCCGCCAGGACACGCTTCCCTACGTGCACCGGCGCTTCTGGCGCGACTGGATGGCCGCCCTCAAGAGGGAATACCCGCGGCTCACGGCGGTGGGGGAGATGTTCGACGGCGACCCGGCGCTCGTCTCCGTGTTCCAGGGCGGACGGCCTGCCTTCGACGGGATCGACACCGGCTTCGACGCCGTCTTCGACTTCCCGCTCTACTTCGCGTTCCGGAGCGCGTTCGCCCAGGGCGGCGAGCTGCGCGACGTGGCGAAGATGGTCGCCCGCGACCGCCTCTACCCGCGTCCCGAGGAGCTCTGGACCTTCCTCGGCCTGCACGACGTCGAGCGCTTCATGAACGAGAAGGCGGCGACCCACGCAGGCCTCAAGCTGGCCTTCACGACCCTGTTCACGGTGCGGGGCGTTCCCCTCGTCTACTACGGCGACGAGATCGCGATGCCCGGCAAGGGCGACCCCGACAACCGCCGTGACTTCCCGGGAGGCTTCCCCGGGGACGCGCGGAGCGCCTTCGAGGCGTCGGGCCGGACGGCCGACGAGCAGGACGTGTTCGAGCACGTCAAGAAGCTCGCCGCGCTGCGCCGAGAGGTCCCGCCCTTGCGCCGCGGGTCCACGCGAACCCTCGCCGAGAGCGCGCAGACGTGGGCCTTCGCGCGGGTGGGGGACGGCGCGGCGGCCATCGTCCTGCTCAACAACGCCGGCGAGGCGGCGGAGATCGCGGCGCCCCTCTCGGGCCTCGCCGCGCCAGACGGAAGCCTTCCGGACCGGCTCGGCGGGAAGGCGGCCACCGTGGCCGGCGGCGTCCTCAGGGCGAGGCTCGAGGCCCGGACGGGGGCCGTCTACGCCGCGAAGTTGTCGAAGTAGTCGACGGCGGCCACGCGCAGGCCGACGTCGCGCCCCAGCCGCTCGCTGAGCAGCCACTTGTGCTCGAGGACGCGGGGAAGAATCTCCTCCGCCGTGCGGCGCCGCAGCGAGCGACTCGCGGCCCTCCGGAGCAGCTCCACCTCGGGCCTTTCGGCGGCTCGGGCGATCACGTAGTCGAACGTCATCGGGATGGGCAAGAGGCCTCCTCGCCCGAAACATACGGCGGCAACCAGCAAGCAGTCCAATTCATCGTTGTCATGTCTACCATGAGGTAGGCTTATGGAGATGGACCTCCGACGCCTGACCGTGTTCCGCGAGGCCGCCCTGGCCCGAAGCTTCACCCGGGCCGGGAGCCGCCTCCACATGACCCAGTCCGCCGTCAGCCACCAGATCAAGGCCCTCGAGGCCGAGGTGGGGGAGCCGCTCTTCCATCGCGGCCGGCGCGGCGTGCTGCTCACGGAGCGTGGAGCCCGCCTCCTCGAGAGCGTCGCCGAGCTCCTCGACGCGGCCCAGCGCGTCGAGACGGCCCTGGGCGCGCCAGCCGAGGCCACCGGCCGCGTGCGCGTGGCTGCCGCCACCCAGGCCTTCGTCCACCTCTTCGTGCCGTTCTTCGAGGCCTTCATGCGCGGCCACCCCGGCATCGAGGTCACCTTCCGCACGACGGCGTCCACGGACCAGACGCTCGCCGACCTCAAGAGCGGCGCGGCCGACGCGGGCTTCGCGTCCCTGCCCCTCGAGCCGGCGGCGCTGACCGTCACGCCGCTCTTCGAGGACGAGCTGGTGCTCGTGGTGGGCTACGGTCATCCCCTCGCGGGTCGAGACGTGGTGGAGGTCGACGAGATCCGGGCCGAGCGCTTCATCCTGTTCGAGCGCGGCGCCTCGATCCGGCGCGCCACCGACCGCTTCTTCGCCGAGGCGGGCCTGCGCCCGGAGCTCGCCCTCGAATCGAACGACACCTATTTCATCAAGCTCATGGTCGAGCGCGGGATGGGCATCTCGCTGCTCCCGTCGTGGGCCGTGAAGGACGAGGTGGCCTGGGGCTGGCTCTCCAGCGCGAGGGTGGGCGGACGAC
>DASSJI010000248.1:0-34369 GCA_035691285.1 Vicinamibacteria bacterium
CAACTCGTCGCGCGACGAGTCGAGCGTTTCCCGCAGTGACCCGCCACGCCTGGAAGGCGTCGAGAAGAACCGACCGCCGGCTGCGGTTCAGCCGACCAGCGGGTGGATCACGAGCCCCGAAGGCAGCTTCGGGTGGAAGAAGGTGCTCTTCGCGGGCATCGACTCGCGGGCGTCGGCCACGGCGAGGACCTGCGCCACCGGCGTGCCGCGCATGAGGACGGCCAGGGCGCAGCGGCCGAGGCGCACGGCCTCCTCGGCCTCTCCGAGCGAGTGGACGTAGCCGACGGCGTCGTCGCGGACGCCGAGGCGCGGCAGCACGCCCCTGTGCACGAAGAAGGTGTCGAGCGCGCGGAGCGAGGGCGGCTCCTGCGCACCGACCCACGCCTCGGCCGCGGGCTCCGACTCGGCCAGGAGCGCCTCTCCCGAGGGCCACGCCAGCGCGAACGCGTGCGGCGCCCGCGAGGCCGCCGCGTGGCGGGCCGCCTCGGCCACCGACCCGGCAGGCTCCAGGCGGAACGCGTCGCCCAGCGCGCGGCGGGCCGCGTCCGGATCGGGGCCGGCGGAGAGGATGCGGTGGTAGGGCAGGACCACGAGGCCCGGAGCGCCGATCGGAGTGAAATACCCGAGCGTGAAGGCTCCGTCCTCGCCATGGGCATCGCGGTAGCGCAGCGCCGTCGCGTAGCGATGGTGTCCGTCGGCGATGTAGGCCTTGGCCGCAGCCAGGGCGTCACGCAACGCGGCGAGCGGCGCCTCTTCCGTGACGCGCCACAGCTTGTGCCCGATCCCCTGGTCGTCGCGGTAGGTACGAGCAGGCATGTCCCCGGTCCGCGCCTGCAGCAGCCGATCGAGGCTTCCCGCCGCGTCCTCGAGCATCATGAAGATCGGGCTGAAGTTCGCGCGGGTCGCCAGCAGCATCCGCCAGCGGTCCTCCCTGGCCCCCGCGCGCGTGTGCTCGTGCGGCAGGATGCGTCCGTGTTCGGCGTCCTCGGCCCGGAAGCGCGCCAGCAGGCCGCGCCGGACCAGCGTGCGTCCGTCGTGGTCGAAGGACTGCTCGAGGACGTAGAGAGCCTCCGCCGGATCCTCACGCAGCGTCCCGTCGGCGCGCCAGCGGGCGAAGCATGCGCCCGCCTCCGCGTAGCCTTCCTCGCCCGGCGACCCGGCCAGGATCAAGCGCACCACATTGCGCTCGTGACGCCGGAGGAGCGCCTCCTGCTGCGGCTCGGGGATCACGTCGTAGGGGGGCGCAAGCACCAGGGCCGGATCGAGGTCCTCGCGATAGAGCAGCCCGCGGAAGGGGCGGATCTCGGCCATTACTGCACGTACCCCAGGGCCTTGAGCTCCTCCGCCTGCGCCGGCGAGACCCGGACGTTCTCGGCGAACTCGCGTGGATGCGTCGCTGCCTCGTGCTCGAAGCGGCGCAGCGCCTGCTTCAGCTCCGAGGCGATCTCCCGCCGTTCGGTCTCGAGGTTCCTCTTCTCCTCCGGGTCGGTTTCGAGATCGTACAGCTCCTCGGTGCCTTCGGGCAGGTTCAGGATGAACTTGTAGCGCTCGCGGACGACGGCCTTCTTGACCTTGCGCACGTCCGACGGGTCCCACCAGCGCATCGGGTAGAACGTCCTCGTCCTCGTGGCCTCGCCGCGCAGCGTCTTCAACAGGCTGACGCCCTGGTCCGCGGGCGACGGCGCGGCGCGGGCGACCTCGCGCAGCGTGGGCAGGATGTCGACCGTCGTCACCGGCGCCTTGACCCGCGCCGGCTCGAGGAGACCGGGGGCGTACAGGATCAGCGGGACCCGCAGCAGCTCCTCGTAGAGCTGGTTGTCGTGCCCCGTGCCGCCGTGGTCCCAGAACTCCTCGCCGTGGTCCGCGGCGATCACGATGAACGAGCCCGGCTCCAGGAGCCCGAGAGTCTCGAAATGGGAGCGCAGCTCGCCGTCCAGGAGCCGGAGCGCCGCCTCGTAGGCCTCCGTGTTCACCTCGAGCTGCGTCTTCCCGTCGCGCGCCGGATCCCGGAAGGGGCCGTGACCCTCCATGTAGTGCAGGTAGAGGAAGTAGGAGCCACGCCGTCTCAGCTCGCCCTTCCACTTGGCCACGCGGTCCTTGACGGCGCCCTGGCTCCTCACCGTGAAGCGGTCGAAGCCGCGGGTGAACCCCATGGGCTTCCCGATGTTGATGTTGTCGGCGACCCCGTACGTCCGGTAGCCCGCCTTCTTCATCACCTCGGGCAGCGTCTCGGCCGTCCGGGGAATCCGGTTCAGCTGGATGCTCTCGCCCTCCTTCAGGGCCTTGCGCGTCGCGCGATAGCCGATGAGCACGCCGTGCTGGTTCACCCACAGACCGGTGAAGATCGACGCCATCGAAGACGGCGTCCAGCTCGACGGCGCCCACGTCTTCTCGAAGACGACGCCCTTCGACGCGAGCTGGGACAGGAACGGCATCGTGTCCTTGGCGTAGCCGTAGGGCGCGAGGCGATCGGCCCGCACGGTGTCCAGCAGCACGAACACGATCCTCGCCGGCCGCTCGCCGCCCTTCCCCGGGGGTCTTGCCGCGGGCGGGGCGGGCGTGCCGCACGCCGCGGTCGCGAGCATCGCGACGAGGGTGGATGTGCGGCGGGGCTTCGGCATCGGGCCTCGGGCTCGCTCCGGCGCGGCTAGGAAGCCGAGCTCGTGTAGTCCACCTTGTAGATGAGGCGGGCGGTGCCGACGCGGATCTCCTCCCCGCCCTTGAGGCGGGCCGACTCCACGCGGCGCCCATTGATGAAGATGCCGTTGCGGCTCTTGAGGTCCGTGATCGTGAAGCCCTCGCCGGTGCGGTCGATGCGCGCGTGGAAGGACGAGACCTTGGGGTCCGTGATCACGATGTCGTTGTTGCGGTGGCGCCCGAGGGTGTGGGAGTCGCGGTTGAGGGGGAAGGACGTCTCCCCCGACGCGGCGAGCAGCGTGAGCCGGCTGACCACGACCCGGCTGACCGAGGCGAGGTACTGGATCGCACGGGGATTCACGACCTCCTTGGTGTCGTCCTCGAGGCGGCGCTGCAGGACCGCGGGGCTGAACTCCACCGACACCTTCTCCGGCGCCGGCTCTCCCCCGTAGCGCTGCGTCCCCATCGGCTCCATGGGCGCCGGCAGCCGGGTGGCGTTCTCGGAGGCCGGCTGCTCCGGCAGCGGCCCCACCACGGCCACGAACTTGGCCTGGACGAGGTTGTGGAGGATCTGGAGGGTCGCCAGCTCGTCGGGGTTGCCGGCCAGGCGGCAGATCTCGGACAGGCTGCGCCGTCCGTCCACCAGGAAGAACACCTGCCACTCCTCCTGGGTCAGGTTCACGCTCTGCTTGACCCGCTCCGGGTTCGCCAGGGCCTCCACGACCATGTTGAGGTCGGGGAACACGTCCGCCAGGCGGGCGCGCTCGTCGAGGCGCCGCACGCCCTCCATCACGAGGTTCTGGAGGTTCATCTCGAGGGTCACCGCCGTCACCGGCGGCGGCACCTTGTCGAAGAACACGAACGTGCCGTCGTGCCAGCCGAAGGTGTCGAAGATGACCTCGGACACCTGGACCTTGAGAAAGGTGGCCAGCTCCTCCTCGCCGAGCAGCTTGCTCGAGAGCAGGAGCTGCCCGATGCGGCCACCGCTCTGCTGCTGGAGCACGCGGTCGAGGTCCTCGGCCTTCACCTTGCCGAGGCGGACGAGCGTGCTGCCGAGGCGCAGGTCCTCGCGCGTGGACGTGGCGAAGACGGGCTTGCCGCCGCGGAGGAAGAGCTTGGTCTCCTGCTGGGGCCGCTCCAGCACCAGGACGCCTGTGCGCCGGCCCAGGTCGAGAAACGTGAGCAGGTCGGGAACCTCGAAGCGCTCGAGGCTACCTTCGAGGATGTTCTCCATGCGACCCGCGCGAATGCTACCATGTCGCCCCCGCAGTGATGATCCGTCGCAGCGACCTCGGGGCGCTCTTGGCCCGCGCCCAGGCCGGCTATCCCCACGAGGTGTGCGGCGTGCTGCTCGCCGACGCCGAAGCGCCCCGCCGCGTCCGCTCGGTCGTGTCGGTGCCGAACGTCGCCTCGGACCCACGCAAGGGCTTCGAGATCGCTCCCGAAGATCTGCTGCGCGTCCAGCGCGAGGCCCGCGCCTCGAGCAGGGAGATCCTCGGCTACTACCACAGCCACCCCGACCACCCGGCCGCGCCCTCGGAGACGGACCGGCGCCGCGCCGCGGAGGGCCTTTCCGACGGCGTCGTGCACCTGATCCTGGCCGTCGAGGAGGACGGCACCGTCGCCAGCCAGGCGTGGGTGTTCCGCGACGCGACCAGGGGCTTCGAGTCCGAGCCCCTGGAGATCGAGTAGCGCTATCGGCGCGGCTTGCGCCCCCTGGGGCCCGGCGGCGCCGCGCCGCTCCCCAGGGGCACCAGGGCCAAGGCCAGGCCGCCCAGGCCGGCGGCCTGGTCCCAAGCCGTCAGGAACGTCCCCGAGACGAAGCCGCGTGCGTAGGCTAATGCACCGATGCCGAGCAGCGAAATGGCCGGGAGCAGCGACAACGCGACGATCCATGTCCGGCGGGGCGCGAGCGGCAGCAGGTTCGGAAGCAGGAACGCGTACAGGGCCGGAACCGGGTTCCTGTAGAGCAGGTATCCGAACAGGAGCGCGTGGAGGAGTCGAGCCGTGCGGCCGCGGCCGCCGGCCCGCAGCGCCAGGCGGACGCCCGGCACCACCACGGCGACGCCGAGCAGCACGAGAGGCGTTGCGCCGATCATGGCTCCGAAAGCCGCGAACCAGTGCGGCTCCGCCGGGCCGCCGCGCGGCGCCGCTTCGACGGCCCGCACGGCTCCGACCACGGCCCGCGCCATCCGCTCGAGGGCCGCGGGGTCCAGGCGGTCGGCGGTGTCGGCGGGCTGGTGGTACTCGGGATAGAAGCGCGTGAACGACGAGTCGGTCACGAACACGGCGGGCAACCGCGCCTGGAGGAAGGCCATGTCGTCGCCATACAGGCTCGCGCGCCAGGTGCGCACGGCGGCCTGGTGCAGCCAGGGAATGAGGGGATCGCCGAACACGAGGGGCGAACCGGCCGCGCGGGCTCCACGTGCCGAGGCCTCGACCAGCCAGCGCGGGGCGATCACGCTGCCGTCCTTGCGGAGCGGGTCGGCGTAGGCGAGCGCCTGGAAGGCCGGCGTGCCGCCCGCCCATCCGCACATCTCGATGACGAAGGCTCCCACGAGCTCGCGGGAGTCCGCGCCCAGCGCCTTCACGTACGCACGGGCGCCGGCGACGGTCGTCTTCCCCGTGGACCAGGCCTCCTCGCCGTCGAAGGACGCGAACACGAGCGTGCGGGCGCGCCGCTTGTCGGACGACAGCGCGCGGGCCGCCTCGATCAGCACGCCCACGCCGCCGCCGTCGTCGTACGCGCCCGGCGCGGCGGGGGCGGTGTCGTGGTGCGCCGCCACGACCACGAACTCCTCGCCGGGACCGCGCAGGACTCCGAGCACGTTGGCGCCGCGCAGCCCGTGGCTCTCGAAGGGCTGGAGCCGCACCTCCTGGAGGCCGGCCTCGCGGAACTGCGATTCCACGTAGCTCGCCGCGAGGGTCACGCGCGGCGATCCCCAGGGGTGCGGGCCGAGGGCGGCGAGGCGCGAAGCGTGCCGGAGCGCCGCCTCGCCGGACACGCTCGCCGCGAGGAGCAGCGCGATCATCGGGCGCGGGATTATAGCGTGCTAGAATCCCCCGGCTTCTCCGGTATTCGAAGGAGGCTCGTGCGCCCGCTCCTCGCAATCGGGCTTCTCGCCCTCGCCGCTTCCGCCTCCGCCGGCACCGTCGCCGGGAGCGTCAGCGTCACCGACAAGGGCGGCCGCCCGGCCTCCGATCTCCAGGAGACCGTCGTGTACCTCGAGGGCGCGCGCACCAAGCCCAAGCCGGTCACGGCCAGCGTCGCGATGCGCGGCAAGGCCTTCCTGCCCCACGTGGTGGTGGTGCCCGTGGGCAGCAGCGTCGCCTTTCCGAACCAGGACCCGATCCTCCACAACGCCTTCTCGGTCTCCGGCGAGAACCGCTTCGACCTCGACCTCTACAAGCGGCCGCAGTCGAAGTCGCAGACCTTCCAGAAGCCGGGGGTCGTGCGCGTCTACTGCAACATCCACCCGCAGATGAGCGCGATCGTGCTGGTGGCCGACACGCCGCACTACGCGAAGGCGGCGGCGGACGGCAGCTTCAGCATCGAAGGCGTGCCGGCCGGCACCTACGTGCTCAAGGCGTGGCACGAGCGCGGCGGCGAGGCCTCCCAGGAGGTCGTCGTGGCCGAGGGCGGAGCCGTCCGCGCCCAGCTCGCCCTCGACGCTTCGGCGTTCAAGCGGGCCCCGCACAAGAACAAGTACGGGAAGGACTACAGCGCCGGCGGGGACAAGTACTGAATGGGCCTGACCCAGAAGATCCTCGTCTTCATCAGCCTGATCGTCATCGCCCTCGCCGCGACCACGCTGCTCTACACCAACCGCCAGGCCGACGCCCTGGCCCACCGCACCATCCAGGCGGGGCTCGGCGAGACCCGCGACGTCTGGGAGACGTTCCAGGCCGACCGCTTCAACAAGCTCAAGCTGGGGGTGCGGGTGCTCGGCAACGATCCGGGCCTGAAGGCCCTGATCGAGACCAGGGACGAGAGCACGATCCTGGACACGCTCAAGGAGCGCAACCTCGAGCTGAAGGCCGACGTCTTCATCGCCACGGACCCCGACGGAGTAGTGATCGCCCGCACCGACCGTCCCGGCGCGGCCGGAGAGGACCTGGCCCAGGACGTCCTGGTCGCCCGCCCGATGGGCGGCGAGGAGGCCGCGAGCGTCTGGCGCCAGGGCGAGCGGCTGTTCCACGCGGTGTCGGTGCCGATGCTCACGGGCCCCGACCTCAAGGGCGTGCTGATCGCCGGCTACGCCTTGAACGAGGCGCTGGCCGGCGACATCCGCAAGCTGACCCACAGCGAGATCGCGTACCTCGTGCTGGACAAAGGCAAGCCTCCGGCCCTCTCGGCGTCGTCCCTCGGCCCCAAGGAGGGCGGCCTCCGGAGCGCGCTCGGCAGGCCCGAGTTCGCGAGCGGCTCGGCCGAGCCCTTCGAGGTCGACCTCGCCGGCGAGCCGCACATCGGCGTCGTGGTCCCGCTCCGCGCGGCGAGCGAGGAAACCGTCGGCGCCGTCGTCGCGCTGCGCAGCCTGGCCACGGAGATGGCGGCCTTCCGGCGCTTCCGCACCAGCCTGATCCAGGTGTCCCTGGTGGTGATGGCTGCGGCCCTCGGACTCGCCTACCTCGCCGCGCGGCGCATCACCGACCCGGTGCGCACGCTCGTGAATCTCGTGGAGAAAGCCCGCGACGGGTCCTACTCGGGAGCCGTTTCCGTCAGCACCGCAGACGAGATCGGCGTCCTGGCCCGGGCCTTCAACAGCCTGCTGGCCGACCTGCGCGAGAAGGAGCAGATGATCGGCTTCCTGCGCGAGGGCATGACCCTGCTCAAGAGGGGCGCGACTGCGCAGCCCATCGCGGCGAGCAGCCTCACGAGCGCGGAGACCGCCTCGATCGCCGCCCTGCCGACCGCCGTGAAGATGGAGCAGGGAGCGCTCTTCGCCGGCCGCTACGAGATCCTGTCGACCCTCGGCAAGGGCGGCATGGGCGTCGTCTACAAGGCCCACGACCGGAAGCTCGACGACGAGGTCGCCTTGAAGGTGCTGCGCCCCGACGTGGTCAAGGAGGACCCGACGCTCCTCGACCGCTTCAAGCAGGAGATCAAGCTCGCCCGCAAGATCACCCACCGCTGCGTGCTGCGCACCCACGACTTCGGCGAGGCCGACGGCACGCCCTACATCTCCATGGAGTTCCTCGAGGGCGTGACGCTCAAGGACCTGCTCCGCAGCAAGGGCGCCCTGCCCACGGGCGTGGGCCTGCGCATCGCGAAGCAGATGTGCCAGGGCCTCGACGCCGCCCATCGCCAGGGCGTGGTCCACCGGGACATCAAGCCGCAGAACATGCTGATCCTGCCCGAGACAGGCGAGCTGAAGATCATGGACTTCGGCATCGCCCGGGCGGCGACGCTGAAGCAGGGCGAGTCCGGCTTGACCACCGCCGGGACGGTGATGGGCACGCCGGACTACATGCCCCCCGAGCAGGCCCAGGGTGCGCAGGCCGACTTCCGGTCGGACATCTACTCGCTGGGCGTGGTCCTCTTCGAGGTGTTCACGGGCCGGCTGCCCTTCGGCGGCGACACCGCGATGAAGGTCGTGATGGCCCACATCCAGCAGCAGCCGCCCGCGCCCCGGACGCTGAGCCCCCGCCTTCCCGAGGAGCTCGAGGCCGTCATCCTGCGCTGCCTCGCCAAGGATCCCGCCCAGCGCCCCGCCCGCGTGGCGGACGTGCTCCGGGACCTGACGGCGGTGTCGTCCCAGGCCGAGGCCGTCGGGAGCACTCCCTAGCTCGTCTCAGGGTCCGACGATCGAGACCACCCGGATCAGCGGATCCAGCCTGAACTGGCCCGCGGCGCTGCCCGCGACGAAGGACTTCTCCCCGTCGAAGTCGAGGGTGATCGTGGTTCGCATGTTCGCCCGGATCTCGAAGTCGCGGTTGAGCGTGACCACCCGGGAGGGGATGTTCACGGCCCGGTCGCGTCCCCCCGGCGCGGAGTGGTTGGCGCGGCACGCGGGCAGGCTCGTCTTGTTGTCGAAGAACAGGCGCGCCTCGGAGATCGTGACCCGGATCTGGTTGTAGCGGCCCTCGGGAGGCGAGCCCGAGGCGAGGACCTCGTCGTGGCCGTCCTCGAGCTTCTTGAGGTCGCAGGTCCGCGTGCCGCCGCCCTCGAAAGCGAGCCCCTCCATGCTGCCCGACTCGCGCCGCACGCTGACCTCGGAGAACGTGACGAAGACGGCCTGGGCGTCGTTGAAGGGCGCGTCGTGCATCTGGACGACGAGCGTGCCCCCGCCGTCGGGAGCCGTCCCCGAATCCCCGCCGCACGAGAGCGCCAGGACCGCCACGACCAATGGAAGAGAGCGAACGGAAGGCCAAGGAGCCACGGCACACCTCCTTCCCTCCTCCCAAGCTAGGCGCGGCGCGGAGTCCCGGGTGTGCGCCGCGTCACAGCCTAGGGACCCTGGATCGAGACGACCCGGATGACGGGCTGGAGCACGTAGGCGCCGGCGGTGCTCGTGGAGCGAATCGACTTCTCGCCGTCGAAGTCGAGGGTGATGGTCGTGGTCGCGCCCTCGGCCACGTCGAACTCCCGGTTGAGCCGGACCTCGCCCGAAGGGATCTGCACGTTCCGGCTGCGCCCGTTGGGGATCGGATGGTTGGCCGCGCAGGCCGGGGGGGAGGTCTTGTTGTCGAAGTACAGGCGGGCGTCGACGATCAGCAGCCGGAGCTGCGTGTAGTGCCCCGCCGGCAGAGGCCCCGTCCCGAGGATCTCGTCGTGGCCGTCGACGAGCTTCTTCAGGTCGCAGGTGCGCGTCGCGCCCCCGTCCGCGAACGGCAGCCGCTCGAACCCGCCCGCGCCGCTGCGGTGCGCCGTCACCTCGGAGAACGTGATCAGGACCGCCTCGGCGTCGTTGAAGGGATCGTCGTGCATCTGAACGGTGAGGAGGCCCCGGTTCGGTCCTGGCGAGGGGCCTGGCCCCGTGCCGGAGTCCCCGTCGCTGCACGCGACAGCGGCCGCGAAAACGGACAACGCGACGAGCCCGCGACCCATGTTCACCACCCAGCGCCGGGCTTCACCGGCGGCAGCGCGATCCGCTTCTCGGGATCGACGAACTTCACGAGGGTGCGACGGATCAGGTCCTGGTAGCCGGCCGGCCCGCGGCCCCGGATCGCGGGTTCGTCCGCTCCGACCGGCTTGTACACCTCGAGGGTGCCGGTGCGGCCGTGCAGGTTCACCTTGATCTGGCCGAGGCTCTTGCGCTTGCCGTCGTCGCTTGCGACGGCGACGGGCCGCGCCAGGTCGAACCAGAGCACCCAGTTGCCGGCCTTGATCTCGCGCACGTCGGCCCACGGCACGCGGGCTTCGGGCGTCACGCCCGCGGGCAGGCAGCCCGCGAGCGACGCCCAGAAACCGACGTTGTCCTTGCCCGGGAACTCCGGGATCCCGCCGCGCCCCTTCTTGTAGGCTCCCGCGAGCTGGCCGAAGCGGTAGATCCGGAGGGACGCGCGATCGAAGGCCAGCGCGAAGTAGGTCCGAGCGTCGACGTCGTAGAGCGTAGCCGTCCAGACCACGGCGCCGCCGGCATCGAGGGTCGCGGCCCACGCCTTCTCGGCCGCCTCGCCGTCGCCGAGCACGACGAGCTGGCGCGCGAGCAGCGCGTGGCCCATGAGGTTCCCCGGGTCGATCTCGAGGGCGCGGGTGGCGAGGAAGGCAGCCGTGTCGTTGAGGTCCGCGAGCGCCGCCTCGTGCTTGCCCAGCTTGAAGGCATCCCACCAGGAGTAGCGCTCCGCCGTGACGTTCAGGGCCTGGGCCTCGGTCGTCAGGCGATAGCTCTCGCGATCGATCGCCTGCGGGTCGCAGGTGAGGTCTGCGGGCGCCGCGGGGGCCACGAGGACCACGAGAGCCGCGAGGACTCGCGTCATGGGGCCGCTACGATGATTCTCCCACGAGTGACCTCACGTCGCGAGGTCAGGCCGAGGCGGTCACTCCCAGCCGCTGCGCCAGCTTGTCCAGGGACCGGCTCAGATCCTCGGGCAGGCGGGCGCCGAAGCGCTCGAAGAACGCCCGGATCTCCGGCACCTCCTCGGCCCATTCGTCGCGGTCGACCCTGAGCAGCTCCTCCAGGGTCGCCCTGGGCATGTCGAGGCCGTCCAAGTTGAACGCGTCGGGCGCAGGGACGAGGCCGACGGGCGTCTCGACGGCGCTCCCCCGTCCCTGGATGCGGTCGATCATCCAGAGCAGCACGCGCAGGTTCTGGCCGAAGCCCGGCCACAGGAAGCGTCCCGAGGCGTCCTGGCGGAACCAGTTCACGTGGAAGATGGCCGGCGGCCGGGACACAGCGCGCCCCATCTTCAACCAGTGGCCGAAGTAGTCGGCCATGTTGTAGCCGCAGAAGGGCAGCATCGCCATGGGGTCGCGGCGCACGACGCCCACCTTGCCGGTGGCCGCGGCGGTCGTCTCGGAGCCCATGGTCGCCGCCACGAACACCCCGTGGCCCCAGTCGAACGCCTGGAACACGAGGGGCGCGACCCGGGCGCGGCGCCCGCCGAAGACCACGGCCGAGATCGGCACGCCCTGCGCGTCCTCCCACCTCGGCGACATGCTCGGGCACTGGCGCGCCGCCACCGTGAAGCGCGAGTTCGGATGCGCCGCCTTGCCCTGGCGGTCCCAGGGCCGACCCTGCCAGTCGATGAGGTTCTCGGGCGGGTGCTTGTCCTTGCCTTCCCACCAGGGAACGCCGTCGGTCGTCACGGCGACGTTCGTGAAGATCGTGTCCCGGGCGATCGTGGCCATCGCGTTGGGGTTCGTGTCGGGGCCGGTGCCCGGCACGACGCCGAAGAAACCCGCCTCGGGGTTGACCGCCCACAGCCGGCCGTCGGGACCGGGCCTGAGCCACGCGATGTCGTCGCCGATGGTGCGCACCTTGTAGCCGAGGTGCTCGAGAGGCGAGACGAGCATCGCGAGGTTGGTCTTGCCGCACGCCGAAGGGAACGCCGCCGCGACGTAGTGGACCTCGCCGGACGGCAGGGAGAGCTCGAGGATCAGCATGTGCTCGGCCATCCAGCCCTGACGGCGCGCCATGGTCGAGGCGATGCGCAGCGCGAAGCACTTCTTGCCGAGCAGCGCGTTCCCGCCGTAGCCCGAGCCGACGCTCCAGATCAGCCGCTCCTCGGGGAAGTGCAGGATGTAGCGCCGCTCGGGCGAGAGGTCGCCCACGGAGTGGAGGCCCGGCACGAACTCGTCGCCGCCGCCGAGCTGATCGAGGGCCGCCTTCCCCATGCGGGTCATGATCCGCATGTTGGCCACCACGTACGGGCTGTCCGTCACCTCGATGCCGACCTTGCTGAAGGGCGAGCCGAGGGGGCCCATCACGTACGGGACCACGTACATCGTGCGGCCCTTCATCACTCCGTCGAAGAGCGGCGCCACCCTGGCCTTCGCCTCGTCGGGCGCCATCCAGTTGTTCGTGGGACCGGCATCGTCGCGGCTGGGTGAGCAGATGAAGGTGAGGTGCTCGGTGCGGGCCACGTCGGATGGATGGCTGCGGTGGAGGTAGCTTCCGGGCGCAGCCCCGGGATGGAGCTTCTCCAGTGTGCCGTCCTTCAGCATCTCCTCGATGAGACGCCCGTTCTCGCCGTCGGATCCGTCGCACCAGACGATGCGGTCCGGCTTCGTGGTCCGCGACGCCTCCTCGACCCACCGCTCGGCTGGCGTCATAGGAGCCGGATTCTAGAGAATGCGTTCGCGGCGGGTCAAACCTCGGCTATATTGCGCAGCACCGGATGAGCGCCAAGTGCCTGGGGGTCATCGCTTTGCTCGCGGCGCTGCCCCCCGCCGCCGTGGACGCCGCCACCGCGATCCGGGCCGGTGTGCTCGTGGACGGGACGGGCGCGCCGCCGAAGCGGAACCAGGTCATCGTCGTGGAAGGCGAGCGCATCCAGGCCGTGGGCGACGCGAAGGGCGTGCGGGTGCCGGACGAGACCGAGATTCTTGATCTGTCGGCCTACACGGTGCTGCCCGGCCTCATCGACGCGCACACCCACATCTTCCTGCAGGGGGAGGACCCGGCCGAGGGCGGCTACGACGGCAACATCCTCCAGCAAGGTCTCGCCTACCGCGTGGCCCGCGCGACCGTGGCGGCGCGGCGGGCCCTGGAGCAGGGCTTCACGACGATCCGCGACCTCGGCACGGAGGGAGCCGGCTACGGCGACGTGGGCGTCAAGCAGGCGATCGAGCGCGGCCACGTTCCGGGCCCGCGCATGTTCGTCGCGACGCTCGCGATCGGCGCGACCGGCGGCTATCCGCTCTCGGGCTACGCTCCCGAGCTCGCGATGCCGAAGGGCGTCGCGATCGCCGACGGGCCGCTCGAGGTCCGCAAGGCGGTCCGCGAGCAGATCGACAAGGGGGCCGACTGGATCAAGGTCTACATGACCTACAAGTCACGGGCCGACGCCGACGGCCGCCTCGTCTCCGACGCCACCTTCACCGTCGACGAGCTCAAGGCGATGGTCGAGGAGGCGCACGCCCGCTTCAAGCGCGTCGCCTGCCACGCGTACGGAGGCGAGGGGCTGCGGCGCGCGCTGGAGGGCGGCTGCGACTCGATCGAGCACGGTCTCGACCTCGACGACGCGTCGGTCCAGCGGATGGCGAAGCAGGGCACCTGGTACTGCCCGACGATCGGCGTGTACCACGGAGACTGGGCTCCGGAAGGCACGCCCGCCGGGCGGCGCGACCGCGCACGCGTCCGGGTCCACGAGCCGTCGTTCAAGAAGGCGCTCGCCGCGGGCGTGAAGGTCGTGTTCGGGACCGACGCCGGCGGCACTCCCTGGACGCATCCGATGGCCGAGGAGTTCGAGCGCATGACCGCCCTGGGGATGGCGCCCCTGGACGCGATCGTCTCCGCCACCTCGCGCTCCGCCGAGATGCTGGGAGCCGTCGGGGAGCTGGGCGTCGTCGCGCCGGGCGCCTACGCCGACCTGATCGCGGTCGACGGCGATCCGCTCGCCGACGTGGGGGCCCTCCGCCGTGTCGCGCTCGTGATGAAGGGCGGCGGCGTCATCAAGGATGCGCGCCGTCGTTGACAGGCCGGTTCGACTCGGCCTAACGTGAAGGACCGCGAAACCCTGGAGGTCGTGATGCGCTCGCTGGTGCGGATCGGTGTCCTGGTGTCGTGCGCGGCGGCCCTGCCCGCCGCGGCGCAGGTGAGGGAACAGCGCGTCGTCACGGGAAGCGCGGCCGAGGCCGCGGCCTGGGCCTCGCGCCTCCAGGCGATGGCCGACGCCGGCGAGGCCCGCCTGACCCGCAGCCGCGAGGACGCGTTGCTGCCCGACCGCCGCCATCAGCGCTTCGCGCAGCTTCACCGCGGCGTTCCGGTGTGGGGCGGCGAGCTGGTCGTGCAAACGGGCAGCCAGGGCGTCGTCTCGGTGTTCGGCACACTCTACGAGGGCATCGAACTCGACGTGACGCCTGCGCTCTCGCCCGAGGCCGCGGTGGCCGTCGTGCGGGCCCAGGGCGGGGAGCCGTTCGGCCGGCACGGGCGGCCCGAGCTCCTGGTCCTGCCGACGGAGGGCGGCCGCTACGTCCTCGCGTACCGGATCCGCGCGCGGCGAGCGAACTTCGACATCCGGATGTACTTCGTCGACGCGAGGAACGGAGAGATCGCTCTGGAGTACAGGGACCTGCAGACGCAGGCGGCGGTCGGCACCGGCACCGGCGTCCTCGGCGACCGCAAGAAGGTGAGCACGCAGCCCTCGGGAGGCGACTTCGTGGCTGAGGACCGGCTTCGTCCGCCGCGCATCGCGACCTTCGACTTCCACGGCGACCTCGAGTACCTGTTCGCCACCTTTCCGAACTTCGGCGCTCGGGACCTGGCAAGCGACGACGACAACGCCTGGACCGACGGGGCCAACGTCGACGCCCACGTCTACGCAGGCTACACCTACGACTATCTCTTCAAGCGCTTCGGGCGGCGCGGGCTGGACAACGCCAACATCCCCATCCGCAGCATCACGCACACGGTAAACCGGGAGGACCTCTTCTCGTATCCCGACGAGATCATCTTCACGTTCTTCCTCAACGCCTTCTACGCGGGCGACGGCATCATGGTCTACGGCGAGGGCCTGCCGGAGGGCTTCACTTTTGGGGGCCAGACCTGGAACTACCTGGCCGGTTCCCTCGACATCGTCACCCACGAGCTGACCCACGGCGTCACGGACTACTCCTCCGGGCTCATCTACCAGAACGAGTCGGGCGCGCTCAACGAGGCGTTCTCCGACATCATGGCGACCGGGGCCGAGTTCTTCTTCCAGGCGGCGGGCGACGGCCCGCTCAGGGCCGACTATCTCCTCGGCGAGGATGTCATCGTTCCCGGCGGCATCCGCTCCATGCAGAACCCCAGGGCGTTCGGCGACCCCGACCACTATGCGATCCGCTTCCAGGGCAGCGCAGACAACGGCGGCGTGCACACGAACTCCGGCATCGCGAACCACGCGTTCTTCCTGGCCATCGAGGGCGGCACCAACCGCCACTCCGGCATCGCGGTGACGGGTGTCGGCCCGGGGAACCGCGAGCAGATCGAGAGGGTGTTCTACAGGGCCTTCACGGAGATGCTGCCGGCCAGCGCCAACTTCAAGGCGGCGCGCGGCGCCACGATACAGGCCGCCCGCGACCTCTTCGGCGCCGGGAGCGCTGCGGAGTCCGCGGTCACACAGGCCTGGAACGCCGTGGGGGTGAACTGATGCGCGCCGCGACGGCTCTCCTGCTGCTGTGGGCGGTCGCGCCCGCCCTCGCAGCCGACGATCCCTACAAGGTCAAGCTCCTGCTCGGCGGCGGCTACGAAGTGGGCACTCAGAGCTTCAGCCAGACCGTGAGCCTCGAGCAGTTCGCGGAGACCGCGACCATTGCCACCGCGTACGAGGCGGAGGCCGCCCCGGGCATCGACGTGGGCGTGCAGTTCAACGCCTTCAAGCACGTGGGCGTGGCCGTGGCGGGCACGCTCTATGACCGCGACCTCGGCGGAAGGTTCGAGGCGTCGTTCCCCCATCCGTTCTTCTTCGACCGGAACCGCGAGGCGACGGACTCGGTGAGCGGGAAGATGAAGGAGACTGCCGTTCACGCGAGCGTCGTGGCGTTCGGCCACAGCGGCTCTCTCGACTTCTCGGGCTGGGCGGGCGTCAGCTTCTTCAAGGTCGAGGCCGACCTGCTCACGAACGTCAACTACTCCCACGAGTACCCCTACGACAGCGTCACGGTGACCTCGAAGCCCGTGACGACGGCCAGCGACCGGCCGATCGGGTTCAACGTGGGCGCGAGCCTCGACTGGCGCTTCTCCAAGAGCGTGGGCTTCGGCGTTCAGGGCCGCTTCTCGCAGGCGCAGGCGAAGCTCTCGGCGCCGAACGCGGCCGACACCGAGGTCGACGCGGGCGGCTTCCAGGTCGGCGGAGGCCTCCGGATCTACTTCTAGGCCGGGCAGGTCTGGAGGTACCTGCCCGGCAACGCGCGCCCGAGCCGGCGCTCGATCGATCGCGAGGCTGCGACGACCTTGGCGAGGTCCACGCCGGTCTGGATCCCCATCCCGTGCAGCATGTAGAGCAGGTCCTCGGTCGCGAGGTTCCCGCTCGCCCCCGGAGCGTACGGACACCCGCCGAGGCCGCCGGCCGAGCTGTCGACGACGCCGATCCCCGCCTGGAGCGCCGCGAGGACGTTGGCCAGCGCCGTGCCCCGCGTGTCGTGCATGTGGACCGCGAGGCGCTCCCTGGGCACAACCGCGCCCAGCCGGCCCATGACGTCGGCCACCTGGGTCGGAACCGCCACGCCGATCGTGTCGCCGATCGACACCTCGTCGCACCCGGCGTCGACCAGGCGCCGCGCCACCTCGATCACCTTCTCAGGCGGCACCCGGCCCTCGTAGGGGCAGCCGAAGCAGGTCGAGACGTAGCCACGCACCCACATCCCCGCCCCGCGCGCCGCGGGCACGAACTCAGCGAAGCGCGCGAAGCTCTCGTCGATCGTGGCGTTGATGTTCCTCCGGTTGAAGGTCTCGCTCGCGGCCGTGAACACGGCGATGTCTCGGCAGCCGGCGTCGCGAGCCGCCTCGTAGCCCTTCCGGTTCGGGACGAGCACCGGCATCCGCGCGCCCGCCGGCCTTCGGACGCGCCGAAAGACCTCGTCGGAGCCCGCCATCTGCGGCACCCACTTCGACGAGACGAAGGCGCCGACCTCGACCACGGGGAGGCCCGCCTCGAGCAGGCCCTCGCAGAACGCCACGCGGTCCTCGACGGACAAGGACGCCGCCTCGTTCTGCAGGCCGTCGCGTGGGCCGACCTCGACGACCGTAACGCGTTCGGGCAGGCTCACTCCGGCGACTATACTCGTCGGCCGGAGGATCCGTCATGCGGTCGGCCCGACTCGCGGCGGCCGGCGTCCTCGTCGCGGTGGCCCTGGTAACGCCGGCGCGGCCGGCCGACGAGCTGCCCCGGGCGGACGCCCGACGGCTCGAGGCGCGCGTCCTCGCTCTCGGCCGCTTCGGCGCGAACGCCGAGGGCGGAGTCACCCGCGTCGCCTTCGGCCCGGCCGACGTCGACGGCCGCGCGTACGTGTCCTCCCTGATGCGGGCGGTCGGCCTCGCCGTGCGCATCGACGCGGCCGGCAACATCCTGGGCCGGCGCCAGGGCCGCGAGACGGGTCTGCCCGTGATCCTGTTCGGCTCCCACATCGACTCGGTCCCGGGCGGCGGCAACTACGACGGCGTCGCGGGCGTGCTCGGCGCGATCGAATGCGTCGAGCTGCTGAACGCCGCGGTTCGAACGACGCGGCACCCGCTCGAGGTGGTGGTGTTCGCCGACGAGGAGGGCTCTCTCGCCGGCAGCCGGGCCATGGCGGACGCGCTCGGCGAGGAGGCCCTCGCCGAGACGAGCCACAGCGGCCTCACGGTGCGCGAGGGCATCCGCGCCATCGGCGGCGATCCGGAGCGCCTCGCATCGGCCCGGCGCCGACCGTCGGAGCTGCGCGCCTTCCTCGAGCTCCACGTCGAGCAGGGAGGCATCCTCGACGCGAAGGGCCTCGACATCGGGGTCGTTCTGGGCATCGTCGGCATCAACTGGTGGGACGTGACGGTCGAGGGCATCGCCAACCACGCCGGCACCACCCCCATGGACCGGCGGAAGGACGCCCTCGTGGCGGCGGCTCAGCTCGTGCTGGCGGTGAACCGCGTGGTCACGGCGGTGCCGGGCAGCCAGGTGGGCACCGTCGGCCGCATCGCTGCCGCCCCGGGCGCGCCCAACGTCATCCCGGGCCGCGTGGAGATGAGCCTGGAGCTCAGGGACCTGTCCGCCGGGAAGATCGCGGCGCTCTTCGCGGCCGTCGAGGCCGAGGCGCGGACGATCGCGGCGACCACCGGCACGCGCATCTCCTTCCGCCCGGTCGATGCGACGGCCCTGCCGGCCCTCACCGACGAGCGCATCCGGCGCCTGATCGCCGCGGCAGCCGACGCTCTCGGCCTTCGCCACACGGCCCTGCCCAGCGGCGCCGGCCACGACGCCCAGGACCTGGCCCGCGTGACGCCCACCGGCATGGTCTTCGTGCCCAGCGCAGGGGGGATCAGCCACTCGCCGAAGGAGTACACCTCCCCGGAGCAGGTCGCCCGCGGCGTCGACGTCCTGCTGCGGACGATCCTCGCGATCGACGCCGGCGCCCTGGACTGAGCCGGACCGCGCTATTCGATCTCCGCCAGGACTTCTCCCGGCGCGACCATCTCCCCCACCTGGGCGTGGACAACCTTGACCCGGCCGGCCTTCGGCGCCCGGATCGCGTTCTCCATCTTCATCGCCTCGACGACCAGGATCTCCTCGCCCTTCGCGACCGCCTGGCCCGCTCGCGCCTTGACGGCCGTGACCTTTCCCGGCATGGGCGCCTCGAGGCCTCCGCCGCCGTGACGGTGGGCCCCTCGCCGTCCTTCCCGGAGCACCTCGAAGCGGTAGGCGCGTCCGCGCCAGAAGAGGTGCACGGCATCGCCTTCGCGGACGCAGTGGAAGGTCTCGACCGAAGCGCCGCGGCGCAGGGCATACGTCGCCGCGCCAACCGGCGCGACCTCCAGCGCGTACGCCTGGCCGTCGATCGTCGCCCCGTCCGACGAGACCTCGACGCGCCGCTCGGCGTCGCCGACCAGGAAACGGATCACGGCAGCCTCCAGGCGCCGAGGCTCGCCCAGGGGTCCGAGGCCGGCCCCCGGCCTCGCGTCGCGGTCACGCTCGCGTGGCCTTGCAGCGCCATGGCCGCGGCGGCGAGCGCTTCGGGCGGCAGTGTCCCGTCGTGGTCGAGCTCGGACACGTGCTCGTCGATGAAGTGGGTGTGGAGGCGCCCCGCGGCGAACTCGGGGTGCGCGAGGATCGCCTGGAGCCGCGAGAGGTTGGTGACGACGCCCAGCACGACGGTGCGGCGCAGCGCCGCCTGCATGCGCTCCACGGATTCGCCCCGGTCTCGGCCCCACGTGACGACCTTGGCGAGCAGCGGGTCGTAGTGGACGGTGACCTCGGAACCGGTGGCCACGCCGCCGTCGAAGCGTACGCCCGGACCCTCGGGCGAGACGAGGAGCAGGATGCGGCCGGGCGACGGCAGGTCGTCGTTGTCGGGATCCTCGGCGTAGAGCCGGCACTCGAGAGCGTGCCCGCGGGGAACGACTTCGGCCTGACCGAATGGGAGCGGCCGTCCCGCGGCGATCTCGAGCTGGAGGCGGACGAGGTCGAGGCCGAGGACCGCCTCGGTGACGGGGTGCTCGACCTGCAGGCGCGTGTTCATCTCCAGGAAATAGAAGCGGCCCTCGCGGTCCAGCAGGAACTCGACGGTGCCGGCGTTGACGTAACCGGCCGCGCGCGCGGCGGCCACGCCTGACGCGCACAGCGCCTCGCGCTGGGAGCCCGACAGGGCGGGGCTCGGCGTTTCCTCGACGACCTTCTGGTGGCGGCGCTGGATCGAGCACTCGCGCTCGAAGAGATGCAGCGTGCGCCCGTGGGCGTCGGCGAGCACCTGCACCTCGACGTGGCGCGGTCGCTCGACGAACCGCTCGAGCACCGCCGCGTCATCCCCGAAGGCGGCCTTGGCCTCGCGGCGAGAGGCGTGGAGGGCGGGCAGGAAGTCCTCGGCGCGGCGCACGACGCGCATCCCCTTGCCGCCCCCGCCCCGCGAGGGCTTGATCATGACCGGCCAGCCGATGCCGGCCGCCTCGCCGGCGAGGGTCGCGTCCTGCTGGTCGTCGCCGTCGTAGCCGGGCACCACCGGCACGCCCGCCGACGCCATCAGCCGGCGCGCGCCCTTCTTGTCGCCCATGCGGCGGTGCACGTCGCCCGGCGGGCCCACGAAGGCGAGCCCGGCGTCGCGCACCGCGTCGGCGAAGTCCCCGTTCTGGCTGAGGAAGCCGTAGCCCGGGTGGATCGCGTCGGCGCCGCTCCGCCGCGCGGCGTCGATCAGGGCGTCGAAGCTCAGGTACGAGCGCGCCGCCTCGGCCGGACCGATGGCCATGGCCTCGTCGCACTCGCGGACGTGGAGCGCCTCCCGGTCGGCCTCGGAGAAGACCGCCACGCTGGGGATGCCCATGGCGCGGCAGCTGCGCGCCACGCGCACGGCGATCTCGCCGCGGTTCGCGATCAGGACCTTGCGGAACGCGCTCACGGCAGCCAGTTCGGCTTGCGCTTCTCGAGGAACGCCCGCAGGCCCTCCTGCCCTTCCGGGGACGCGCGGATCTCGGCGATCGCCTCGACCGTGTAGCGCTGCACATCCTCGATGCGGCGGAAGGCGACCTCCTGGATCAGCTCCTTGGCCTCGGTCACCGCCCGCGGCCCGGCCTTGAGCAGCTCCTGGACGCGTCCCTCGACGACGGCGTCCAGGTCCTCGGCCGGCACCGCGGCCCGCACCAGCCCGATCTCCTGCGCCTTGACGGCCTCGAAGCGCTCGCCGGTGAGGAACAACTCCCGCGCGGCGGACTCGCCGATCTTCCGGATCACGTACGGGGAGATCACGGCGGGCAGGATCCCGAGCCGCACCTCGGTGAAGCCGAACTGGGTTCCCAGGGCGGCCACCGGGATGTCGGCGGCCGCGACGAGGCCGGCGCCGCCGCCCAGGGCCGCGCCGTGCACCCGGGCGACGATCGGCTTCGGCGAATCGTAGACGGTGAAGAACAGGTCGGCCAGCGCCTGGGCCTCGCGCAGGTTCTCGTCCCGGTCGAAGCCAGGCATCGCCTTCATCCACTGCAGGTCGGCCCCGGCGCAGAAGGCTTCCCCGCGCCCTCCGAGGACGATCACTCGTACCGCGTCCACCTCGTGGAGGTCGAAGATCGCGCGGCGCAGCTCGGTGACCATCAGCCCGTCGAAGGCGTTGCGCACCTCGGGCCGGTTGAGCCAGACGCGGGCCACGGGGCCGTCATGCTGGATCTCGAGCCGCTCGAAGGTCATGGCTTCTCCGCGAAGGGGTTGACGACCCGAACCGTTCCGTAAAGCTGTCCGTGGCCGAGGTCCTCGGAGTAGAGCCGCTCGACTCCCGAGCGGGTCGCCGCCTGCACGATGAGCGAATCCCAGAACGAGAGCCCGTAGCGATCCTCGATCTCCAGCGCCTCGACGATCGACTCGCCGGTGTTCACGACCACCTCCCAGCGAAGGTAGTCGCCGATCAAGCGACGCGCCTCGTCGAGGGGCAGGGGCGTACGCACCCTCCGACGCAGGTTGACGTACAGTTCCTGCAGGACCTGCGTGCTGACGACCCCGCCCCGCGTGCTCCACAGGTTCTCCACCAACTCGGTCGCCCTACGATGCTTCGGCCCGGATGCGGTGTCGTGGGCGTAGACGAGGACGTTCGTGTCGACGAACGCCCTATCGCTCATGAAGCTCGTCGCGGGCTGCGGGCCGGATCCACCCGAGGGGCCGCGCGTTGCGGAGACGGGCCACCGCGCGCGTCCGGGCCGTCTCGTAGTCCTTGTGGCGCCTGATCAGCTCCTCGAGGCGGTCGGCCAGCAGCCGGCTCACCGACGTCCCCTCCTGGGCTGCCAGAACGCGCGCTTCGCGGAGCAGTCCGGCGTCCAACCTCAATGTGACGTTGGTCTTGGCTGCGGCCTTGCGTTGCACGAATACAGTGTAGCACGGCTTCTCGTGCGGACGGCCGCTACATCCGGAACACGCCGAAGCGCGCCTCCGGGATCGGGGCGTTGAGGGCCGCCGAGATGCCCAGGGCCAGCACGTTGCGCGTCTCCCGGGGAGGGATCACGCCGTCGTCCCACAGCCGCGCCGTGGAGTAATAGGGGCTGCCCTCCTCTTCGTACTTGGCGAGGATCGGCGCGCGGATCGCCTCGACCTCAGCTACGGACAAGGGCTCGCCCCGGCGCTTCTGCTGCTCGACCTTCACCTGGGTCAGGACCGAGGCCGCCTGCTCGCCGCCCATCACCGAGATGCGGGCGTTGGGCCACATCCAGAGCTGCCGCGGCTGGTAGGCGCGCCCGCACATGCCGTAGTTCCCGGCCCCGAAGCTGCCGCCGATGATCACGGTGAACTTCGGCACCGGGGCGTTCGCCACGGCGTGGACCATCTTGGCGCCGTCCTTGGCGATGCCCTTCTGCTCGTACTCCTTGCCGACGATGAAGCCGGTGATGTTCTGGAGGAAGACCAGGGGGATCCGACGCAGCGAGCACATCTCGATGAAGTGCGTCGCCTTCAGCGCGCTCTCCGAGAACAGCACGCCGCTGTTGGCGAGGATCCCGGCGGGCATGCCCATGATGCGGGCGAAGCCCGCGACCAGCGTCGCTCCGTAGAGCGCCTTGAACTCGTCGAAGCGGCTGCCGTCCACGATGCGCGCGATCACCTCGTGGACGTCGTAGGCCTTCCGGTAGCTCTTCGGGATCACGCCTCCCAGCTCGGCCGGGTCGTAGGCGGGGTCCTCGGGCTCCGCCACGTCCCACGGCGGCTCCTTGCGCGAGGTCAGGTTCGACACGATGTCCCGGGCGATCTCGAACGCATGCTCCTCGTCCTGGGCGTAGTGGTCGGCGACCCCGCTGATGCGGCAGTGGACGTCGGCGCCGCCCAGCTCCTCCGCGGTCACCTCCTCGCCGGTCGCGGCCTTCACCAGGGGCGGGCCACCCAGGAAGATCGTGCCGCGCCCTTTCACGATCACCGTCTCGTCGCTCATCGCCGGCACGTACGCGCCGCCCGCGGTGCAGGAGCCCAGAACCACGCTGATCTGCGGGATGCCTGCGGCCGACAGCCGCGCCTCGTTGTAGAAGATGCGGCCGAAGTGGTCGCGGTCGGGAAACACCTCGGCCTGGAGCGGAAGAAACGCGCCGCCCGAGTCCACGAGGTAGACGCAGGGCAGCCGGTTCTCGGCGGCGATCTCCTGGGCGCGCAGGTGCTTCTTCACCGTCAGGGGGAAGTAGGTGCCGCCCTTCACGGTGGCGTCGTTCGCCACGACCATCACCTCGCGCCCGCGCACGCGCCCGATGCCGGTGACCATGCCCGCCGCCGGCGCCGCGCCGTCGTACAGGCCGTGGGCCGCGAGCGCGGCGATCTCCAGGAACGGCGTGCCGGGGTCGAGCAGGCGCTCGATGCGATCGCGCACGGGCAGCTTGCCCTGCTCGCGATGGCGCTTGAGCGCCTCCTCGCCGCCCCCCCGGCGCGCGGCCTGCAGTCGCTCCTCGAGGTCCGCCTCGAGCGCGTCCATGTGGGCCTTGTTCTCCGCGAAATCGGGCGCGCCGGGGTCGACGTGGCTCTCGATCCGGGCCATGGGCGGGAGAGCGAGAGTATAAGCCGGGACACGCGAGTGCGACCGAAGCACTCACCGACCGGCGGCCCGCAGCGTCCGCCTCAGCTCACTGGCAAAGTCGGGTATGAGGACGATCTGCCGCGGGGCCGGCGCCCCGGGCGGGGCCTCCAGGAAGATGAAGCGGCCATCCGGCGCGACGTCGTAGCTGGCCCGGTTGTAGGCGACGTCGACGGCGAACACGTCGTCGAAGAGCGGCCGCGGGCGTGAGACCCGTAAGCCGCCACGGCTCTGCTCCACCTTCACCGCCATGATCTTCGGCCTGTCGCCCGTGCTGCGGTAGAAGAGCTCCCGGCCGTCCCTCGACCAGCGCGGCTGGATGCCTCCCTGAGTCGAAACGCGCTGCCTGCCGCCCGGACCCGGGAAGGCCTGCGCGTAGACCTCCATGTCGCCGGTCTCCCCCGAGACGTAGGCCATCCACCGGCCGTCGGGCGACAGCGCGGCGCAGCACTCGAGGAAGCTCGAGGCCAGAAGGTAGCTGGGGGAGCTGCCCGCGACCAGCTCCTGCACGCCGATGTCCCACTGGCTGTCCGCTCCCATCCGGGAGAACACCAGTTCTTGGCCGTCCGAGGACCACTCGTCGAGGCCGTACGGGCCCTGGTTCTCGGGGCTCACGACCTCGGGCCGACCACTGCCGTCCGCCGGCATCGCCGTGACGACGGGGCCGGACCGTGAGTAGGTCGTGAATGCCAGGCGCTGACCGTCCGGGGACCAGACCGGGTCCGCGTGCCAGCCTCCCGTCGTCACGCGCTCCCACGCGTCCCGGTCGAGGTCCAGAATCCAGATATCCGCGGTCTCAAGGTCGCTGTTCACCACCAGGCTGAGCCGCCGGCCGTCGGGGGAGAGGCGCGGACGCGCCCAGGAGCCCCTCCTGGTCGTCACAGGCTGGATCCGCCCCTCGCGATCCACCCAGAACAGGGAGCTCTCGACCAGGCGCGGGCCACCCGGCACGTAGACGAGGGCTCCTGAGGCCGACACGTCGAGGTCGGCATAGAAGTGCCCGTCGAGGGCCATCTGGACATCGTTCAGCGCCGTGACCGGCGGGCCGGCGACCATGAGCCTCGAAGCATCGAACGGAACGGCCATGACCGACCCGAGCTTCGCGTAGACCAGGTGACCCGTCGGAAGGTACCGGGCCAGGCCCGTTGCCTCCAGGATCACCTGATGACGACCGGTCTCCAGCGACACCACTGCGATGCGCGCGTCGCGAGCCAGCCACGAGGGCGCCCCGATCGTGAAGAGCACCGATCGCCCGTCGGGCAGCACTTGTGGCCAGCGGTGGCCCACCTCGCCTTTCAGCGGGTCCGGCTGCGTGAGCGGCCGCGCGGCTCCTCCGTCGGCGCGCACACGCCAGAGCCCCGAGAAACCCCCGACCGCGAACACGATCGTGTTGTCGCGTCCCCAGCTCGCGCCCCGCATTCGCGGGGCGATGCCTGGCCGACCGTCCACGTCCGGGATTTCGGCGATTTCCTCGGGGATCCCACCGTTGATGGGCACCTTCATGAGTCGTGAACCCTGGGCGAAGCCCAACCAGCGCCCGTCGGGCGAGAAAAACGGCGTCAGCGCGCCGTCGGTGTCCGGGATCAGCTTCGCCTCGATCTCGGCGCGGTCTCGAACGTAGAGGGCCGTGCCTCGAGGCGAGCTGGCGCTGAAGGCCACCCGCGTCCCATCGGGCGCCAAGGCCAGGTGCTGGGAAGGCAAGGTCGAGTCCAGCAACCTGTCCTCCCCGCGAGGGGAGAACGTAAGACGTGTGGGAGTGACCGGCCGCCGCGGGCGAAACGACCACAGGCTCAGGCTCACGGTGAGCCCGCCGACGAGCAGCCCCGCGAGCCAGAGCGGCCACGCCCGACGGGGAGCGCGCGCGGATCCTCCTGCGCCCAGGCTCACTGGAGCGGCTGCGTGTCCGGATGAGAGCTCGTCGACGGCCTCCCGCAGCTCGATCCGCGCGTCCGCGATGTCCCGGAGGCGTTCGGACCTCTCCTTCTGCAGACAGCGTCGCAGCAGGTCGCGAACCTTGACCGGCGTCGCCTCCGGCAGGACATCCCAGTCGGGTTCGCGGTCCAGAACCGATGCGATGGCCTCCGCCCGCGACGCTCCACCGAAGGCACGATGGCCGCTCAGCATCTCGAAGAGCACGCACCCGAAGGCCCAGACGTCCGTTCGCTTGTCGAGAGTCTCTCCCCGCGCTTGCTCCGGGCTCATGTAGGCCGGTGTCCCCAGAACGGCCCCCGCCGCCGTTACGCCCGCCGGTCTCGTCAGCGTCTCCAGGGAGGAGGCGATCGGCCCGTCCCCGGCCTCGCCGAGAGCCTTCGCGAGGCCGAAGTCCAGGAGTTTCACCTTCCCCTCCCGCGTCAGCTTGACGTTGGCGGGCTTGAGGTCGCGATGCAGGATCGCCAGCTCGTGGGCCGCCTCCAGTGCCTCTGCGATCTGGGAGCCGAGCACGAGCGCCTCGCGCAGGGGAAGCGGCCCCCGGGAGATACGCACGTCCAGCGACTCGCCTGCGACCAGCTCCAGGACGAGGACGGGGTCGCCCTCCGCCGTCTCCACCAGCTCGTGGATCGCGGCGATGTGGGGATGGTTCAGGGAGGCGAGGAGACGCGCCTCGCGCTCGAAGCGTCTCCGCCGCTCGGGCGCGGCGCTGAGCGCCTCGGGCAGCACCTTGAGCGCCACCTCGCGCCCCAGACGGAGATCCCGGGCACAGAAGACCTCCCCCATGCCCCCGGCCCCGATCCGGCCGAGGACCTCGCAGGACCCCAGGCGGGCGCCCACGGCGAGGCCCATACCCCTCGCCTACCGATTCCAGCCTAGACCCGGCCGGCCTGCGGAACAAGGGGCATCTGTAGCCCGCCGCAGCGAATGGGCGCGAAGCGCGCGAGTATGTGCCGGGACACGCAGGCGCGGCCGCCGGGACACGAGCGGGGCCTGATTGGACCACCTTGGGCCTGGTGCCCTCCTTGCATCGGGCCTGTCCATGCTCCTGCTGGCCGCGCTCCTCTCCGCCGACGCGCTCGTCCTCGAAGGCGTGAACCTGATCGACGGCACCGGCGCGCCGCCGAGGCCCAACGCGACCATCGTGATCGAAGGCGGACGGATCTCCGCCGTTGGCGGGCGCGGCGGGGTACCAGCGCCGCAGGGCGCGCGTGTGGTCGACCTGGCGGGGCGGACGGTCATCCCCGGCTTGATCGACGCCCACGCTCACGTCACGTTCCTCCGCGATCCCGGCGAAGTCGACCCGGGCTACGACGAAGCCTCGACGCGACGGGTGCTGCGCCTGCTGCTGACCTTCGGCGTGACGGGCGCGCGCAACACGATGGCCCCGGCGGCGCTGGGCGTGGCGCTGCGTGACGCGATCGCGGGCGACGCCGTCCCCGGCCCGCGCCTCAGGACCGCGGGCGACACGATCGACGCGCGTCTCTACCCGTCGCCCGAGGCAGTGCGCCGCGAGATCGAGCGCCAGGCTGCCCTCGGCGTCGACGACGTGAAGCTGTACGCCGGGCTCCCGCCGGAGCTGGCCGGCGCCGCGATCGGGGCCGCCCATGCCCACGGGCTCACGGCCGTCGGCCACCTACAGGCCACGGGCTGGTCCGAGGCAGCGCGCCTGGGCGTCGACTTCCTCACCCACGGCGCACCGTGGTCCGAGGAGTGCCTCCCAGTGGAGCGGCGAGCCCCCTATCGCCGCGCCATCCGCCGCGAGGGCGCGATGAAGGCGCGGCTGCGCTGGCTCGAATGGCTGGATCCGCGGGGTCCAGAGGTCCGGGCCATGGCCCGTGAAATCGCCCGCCGGCGGATCCCGATCGATCCCACGCTCATCGCCTGGGAGACGAAGGTCCGGGGCGACGACCCCTTCTACGTCTCGAGCGCCGACCTCGCCCTGCTGCCGAATCCGATCCTGGCGTCGTGGCGAAACGGTACCTTCACGTCGGACTGGACACCGGCCGACCACGCGCGGGGCCGCGCGCTGTGGCCGAAGGTCCTCGAGCTCGTGCGGGTCTACGACGAGGAGGGCGTGCCGCTCCTCGCCGGCTCGGACCTGCCGAACCCCTGGGTGGTGCCGGGCGCGGGCCTGCACCGCGAGCTGGAGCTGCTCGTGTCGGCTGGCATCCCGCCACTCAAGGTCATCAGCATCGCGACGCGCAACGCCGCAGAGGCCTTCGGCTGGGACGACGCCGGCACCGTCGCGCCGGGCAAGCGTGCCGACCTCGTGGTGCTGGAGGGCGATCCCCTCGACGACATCCGCAACACGCGCCGGATCGAGGCGGTCTACCTGGGCGGGCAGCGCGTCACCGCGCGCGATCGTCGTTGAGACCGGGGCTCAGTGCGGCTTCTCCGGATCGTGGCCGGTGAGGTGCGGCACCGTGAGCGCCGAGATCCCGCGGAAGCTGCCGCAGCGGCCCTCGAGCGTGAAGGTGTCCGGCCGGCCGGTGGGGAAGAGGGCGAAGGACAGGTACTCCGTGGGCGCGCCGCCGGTCGAGACCTCGAACGGGATCGTCTTCGTCTCCGCCCCGAGCTTCAGCACCAGCGAGAACTTGTCCGCGCCCTCGATCCGGATTCCGAACGGGTAGCTGCCCTTCGGCACGGCAAGGCCTCCCACCGTCACATCGAAGCCGTTCGTGAGCGTGCCGATCGCGCTCCACACGTTCGTGTTGACCCGCTCGCGGACGGCGCTGTCGGTCTGGAAGCGGTCGTAGGCCGTGGGGTTCCAGTGCATGGCCTTGTACTTGAGCTCGAGCCGGCCCAGGCCCTCGAGCACGAGCGCCTGCTCCAGCTCCCGCGCGGCGGTCCGCGGGTCGTGAGCCAGCGCCGCGGAGGCCGCGAGCGCGTACGTCACCGCCAGGGCCGTCGGCATCGTCTTCATTTCCCCTCCTCTGAGAATGAGCGCCTACAGGATCGTCTTGCGCTCGAACGCGCGGGCGCCGAGCAGCGTGAACAAGACGGTGAACGCGACGAGGCCGCCGAGCAGCAGCGGCGTCGGCATGTGCGGCACGTCGGGCGTCACGGCCATCCGCATCGCCTCGCTCATGAAGACGAGCGGGTTCGCGAGGAACACGTACTGGAACGCTCCCAGGACGCGCAGGCCCATCCACGGGTAGTACGCGCAGCCGAAGAGCATCAGCGGCCCGAGCACCACTGCGAAGAGAAGCCCGCTGTAGCGGGGCTGCACCTGCGTGCCGAGGGTGAGGCCGAAGGCCGCCGACAGCAGTCCGCCGAGGGCCACGAGGGGCAGCAGCAGCTCCCAGCGCGGATGGACGTCGACGCCGGTCACCCGGTGCATGAGGAGCATCATGGCGGGCAGGGCGATCATGCCGGCTCCAGCCGAGTGAATGGCGCCGGAGACGACCTTCTCGAACGCGACGCCGACGACCGAGATCGGAGCCAGCAGCCGCTCGTCCACCTCGCGGCTGCCCGACAGGTCGGTGGCCAGGGGCATCAGCACGCCCTGGACCCCGGCCATCAGCATGGTGATGGACATCAGCCCGGGCACCATCACGGTCCGGAACTCCTCGGCCACGAGGTGCATGCGCGGAAGGATGTTCCCGAACACCAGCACGACGAGGATGGGCTGGGTCAGGGTGGCGAGCAGCAGGGGCAGCGCGTTGCGGAACGACACGAGCAGGTCGCGGCGCAGCAGCGCCAGGAACGCCGTCATTCGCGAAGCTCCTTCCCGGTGAGGTGGATGTAGACATCCTCGAGGCTCGGCTGCGTCATGCTCACGTGGCGCACCTCTCCCCCCGCTTCGCGCACGCCGTGCAGCACCTGGTCGAGGAGGCCGTCCCGCGCGTCGATGAACAGCCGCAGGCGCGTCACTCCGTCCTCCGACTCTCCGGCCACTGTCTCGCTCCTGATCACGCCCGGAACGCGCTCGAGGACGGGGAGAAGCGGCGCCGTCGAGCGCGCCCAGAGGTCGAGGATGTGGCCGCCCGGCAGGGACTTCTTGAGGCTCGATGGCGTGTCGAGGTTCAGGATCCGACCGTGGTCGACGATCGCGAGGCGCTCGCACAGGCGGTCGGCCTCCTCCATGTAGTGGGTCGTGAGGATGATGGTCAGACCGCGGCCGTGCAGCTCCTTGAGGGCATCCCACAGCAGGCGCCTCGCCTGCGGGTCGAGGCCCGTCGTGGGCTCGTCGAGGAGCAGCACCTTCGGGTCGTGCATGAGCGCCCGGGCGATGAGCACGCGCTGCTGCACGCCGCCCGACAGGGTCACCGGCCGCGCCTCAGCCTTGTCCGCGATCTGCAGCTCCTCGAGCAGCCGGCCGGCCCGCGTCTCCCGCTCGGCGGCCGCGATGCCGAAGTAGCGGGCGTGGTAGGTGAGGATCTCGCGGACGGAGAGGTCGCGGTCCAGGTTGCGCACCTGCGGGACGACCGCGATCCGCCGGCGCGCCTCGATCGGGCGCTTCGCGACGTCGACGCCGTCGACGAGGATGCGCCCGCCCGTCGGGCGCACCAGCGTGGTGATGCAGCCCAGCGTCGTGCTCTTGCCCGCGCCGTTCGGGCCGAGCAGCCCGAAGAACTCCCCCGGCTCGACGGTGAAGCTCAGGCCGCGCACCGCCTCGACGGGCGTGGCCTTGCGCGTGCCCGGGTAGGTCTTGACGAGGTTCTCGACGTCGACGACCGGCGACACCGTCACGAGGACCTCCGGCCACACGCCTCGACGCGGGCGCCGTCCCTCACCACGACGCGCCCGGCCTTCACCACGGCGCGGATCGCAGGCACGCCGACCCGCACGAGGTCCAGGAGCCGGCCGCTGCGCAGCACGACGAGGTCCGCGCGCTTGCCCGGCTCGACGCTGCCGGCGTCGCCGTGGACGTCCAGGGAGAACGCCGCGTTCACCGTCGCGGCCGAGAGCGCCTCTTCCAGGCTCAGGCCCATCCCGAAGCAGCCCGCCGCCATGGCGAAGCCCAGGGAGGGTGAAAGGCCGCCCCCGGGGTTCGCGTCGGTGGCGAGGGCGACCGCCACGCCGCCCTCGATCAGCGCCCGCGCCGGCGCGAAGCGCCCGAGGCGCAGGTAGAACGCGGCCGACGGCAGGAGCGTCGCGGCGCAGCCCGCCTCGGCCAGGGCGCGGATGCCGGCGGCGGACGCGAAGATCAGGTGGTCCGCGGACCGTGCGCCGAGCTCGCCCGCGAGCTCGGCGCCGCCCGTCGCCCCGAGCTCGTCGGCGTGCACACGCAGCTTGAGGCCGTGGTCCCGCGCGGCCGCCAGGACGCGCCGGCTCTCCGCCACCGTGAAGACGCCCTCCTCGCAGAACACGTCGGCGAAGGCCGCGAGCCCGCGGCGCGCGACCTCGGGGATCATCTCCCGCTCGAGGATGTCCAGGTAGCGGCCGCGGTCCTGCCGGTGCTCGACGGGCACCTCGTGGGCGCCGAGGAAGGTGGCCACGACGTCGACCGGGTGCACCGCGGCGGCATCGCCCACCGCCTCCAGGGAGCGCAGCTCCGCGGCCGTCTCGAGCCCGTAGCCGCTCTTGATCTCGGCCGTGGTCGTGCCCTGCAGCAGCATCTCGTCGAGCCGGGCCCGGATCCCGGCGGCGAGCTCCTGGCGCGAGGCGGCGCGCGTCGCGGCTACGGTGCGGACGATGCCTCCCCCCTCGGCCGCGACCTCCTTGTAGCTCTTGCCCGCGAGGCGCTGCTGGATCTCGTCGTCGCGGTCGCCCGCGAAGGCGAGGTGCGTGTGCGCGTCGACGAGCCCCGGGACCACCGCCCCGCCCGCGGCGTCGAGGACCGAGGCGCCGGGTTCGATGGCGACGGCCGACTCGAGCTCGGTCTCGGGGCCGCACCAGGCGATGCGGCCGCCTGTCGCCGCCACCGCTGCGCGCTCGACGAGCCCGAGGTCGCGGAGAGCCGAGCCGAGCCGCGGCACGGGGCCGCGCAAGGTCGCGAGCAGGCCGATGTTGCGGACGACGAAGTCGGAGTGGATCATGGTTCAGCGCGCGAGGCGCTCGCGCAGCACGCTCGCCGTCAGCCCTTCGAACCGCAGCAGCTTCTCACGGCCCGTCGCGCCGCGCAGGATCTTAACCGACGACGGCGGCACCCCGAGGGCCCGGCCCAGGAAGCGCGCCAGCGCGGCGTTGGCCTCGCCCTCGACGGGCGGGGCCTGGAGCCGGACGACCAGCGCGCCGCCCTGCTCGCCCTCGATGGCGTCGCGGGGCGCCCGGGGCTTCACGCGCACGCGCAGCGTCGCCCCGCTCGGGTGGTCCCGCAGGTCGATTCAGGCCTCTTCGCGGCGCTTCAGGAAGCGGAGGTTGTCCTCGACCTCGGCCTCCTCCTGCAGGTCGAGGATGCTGGTGAGGCGGGTGATCAAGGCGCGGATGTCGGTGCGCAGCCCGGTGCGGTGGGCGCGCAGCTCGAGGATCCCGCGCTCCACCTCGTGGGCGCGGGCCTGGGCCAGCTCGAGCAGGCGGTCGGCCTGCAGCTCGGCCTCCTTCACCACGCTCTCCGCCTGCTTGCGGGCGTTCTCCTTGATCTCCTCGGAGACGCGCTGGGCCGTGAGCAGGGTGTTCTTGAGGATCTGCTCGCGCTCGCGGTGCTCCTCGAGGAGGGCCCGCATCGACTGCAGCTCCTGGCTCAGGGTGTCGCGCTCGCGCTGCACGGCGGCCACTTCCTCGGCCACGAGGTTGAGGTAGCTCCGGACCTCCTCGCGGTCGAAGCCGCGCAGCTTGGGGCCGAAGGTCTGCTTCTGGATGTCCATGGGCGAGATCTTCATGTCGCCCTCCGTGTGTCCATGCTAACGCACGCGCGCAAGCGCGCCTTGAAGCGACGCGCGGACGGCCTCCGGCGCCGTGCCTCCGGCGACCGCCTTGGCGCGCACCGCCTCACGGGGATCGAAGAGGGCGTCGAGCTGGGCGACGACGCCCGGCGCGCGCTCGCGCAGCGCGGTCCGCGCCGCCTCGACGAGTCCCGCGCCGCTCCGCCGGCCCTCGGCGACGAGCGATCCGACGAGGGCGTGCGCCTGCCGGAACGGCATCCCCGCCCGGGCCAGGGCCACGGCGAGGCCGGCCGCCATCAGCTCCGGCTGCGCCGCGGCACGGCGCATGGCGTCACGCCGCAGCTCGAGGCCCCGCGCCACGCCCGCCATGACCTCGACGCTGATCTCCGCGGTGTCGGCGGCGTCGAAGACCGCCTCCTTGTCCTCCTGCAGGTCCTTCTGGTAGCCAGCCGGCAGCCCCTTCATCAGGGCCAGCAGCGTCAGCAGGTCGCCCATGGCCCGCGCCGCCTTGCCGCGCACCAGCTCGAGCGCATCCGGGTTCTTCTTCTGCGGCATCAGGCTCGACCCGGTCGTGTACGCGTCGGGAAGTGCCACGAAGGCGTGCTCGGGCGCGGCGAAATGGATGAGGTCCTCGGCCAGGCGCGCGAGATGCGCCTGGAGCTGGGCGCAGGCGAACGCGAACTCCGCGGCGAAGTCGCGGTCCATGACCGCGTCGAGGGCGTTCGGCGAGACCGCGGCGAAGCCCAGGTCGCGGGCCAGCGCCTCGCGGTCGAGGGGCAGCGCTGTCCCCGCCAGCGCCCCGGAGCCGAGCGGGAGCACGTCCACGCGCCGGCGCGCGTCGGCCAGGCGCTCGAAGTCGCGCACGAGCGGCCAGGCGTGGGACGCCGCCAGGTGGCCGAACGTGATGGGCTCGGCCGGCCGCGTGTGGGTGAAGCCCGGCATGACGGCGTCTGCGCCCTCGAGGCCTTTCGCGGCGAGCGCCTCGACGCAGCCGCGCAGGCCTCCGCGCACGCGGTCGATCGCGGCGCGGATCCACAGCCTGAGCGCCGTGACGGACTGCTCGTTGCGGCTCCGGCCGAGGTGCCCCTGGCCGGCCAGCTCGCCCACGACCTCGCCGAGGCGCGTCTCCACGAAGCTGTGCACGTCCTCGACGTCGAGCTCGAGATAGGCCGCGTCTCGCTCGGCGCGAGCGAGCACCTCCCCAAGGCCAGCGTCGAGGGCGGCGGCCTGGTCGGGCGGGATCGCGCCGCAGCGGCCGAGGGCGCGGGCGTACGCCCGCGACGCCGCGATCTCCTCGCGCAACAGGCGCCGGTCGAAGCCGAAGGAGCGGTTGAACTCCCAGAAGCGCCGGTCGGGCTCCCCCGAATAGTTGCCGCCCCAGAGCTTCACGCCTCAGCTCCGGTAGTGGGCGTTGATGTCGATGTAGCCATGGGTCAGGTCGCTCGTCCAGAGCCAGCCGCGGCCGGGCCCCGAGCGCAGGTCCAGGCGCATCCGCACGGGGTCCTCGCGCATGGCAGCGGCGGCGTCCGCCTCGGCGTACGCCCGCGCGGCGCCGCCCTCGGCCACCCACACGTCGCCGAGGAAGATGTCGGCGCGGCTCAGGTCCACGACAACGCCGGCGCGGCCGGCCGCCGCCAGCACCCGTCCCCAGTTCGGGTCGCCGCCGTGGAGCGCGGTCTTGACGAGCGGCGACTCCGCGACGGTGCGGGCGACGCGGTCCGCGTCGGCGTCGCTCGGGGCGCCCTCGACGCGGACGAGGGCGATCCGCGTCGCCCCCTCGCCATCGCGCACGATCGCCTCGGCCAGCGTGCGCGCGGCCTGCGTCAAGGCGTCCTGGAATGCGTCGAAGCCCGCTCCTTCGGCCGAGATCTCGGGCGCGCCCGCCGCTCCGTTCGCGAGGAGCAGGGCCGTGTCGTTCGTGGAGGTGTCGCCGTCGACGGTGATGCGGTTGAGGCTCTCCCCCACTGCGTCGACCAGGGCGCGGCGGAGGAGTCCGGGCGTGACCGCCGCGTCCGTCGTGAAGAAGGCCAGGAGCGTCGCCATGTTGGGGGCGATCATGCCCGCGCCCTTGGCCATCGCGCCCACGGTGACCGGCCGGCCGCCGAGCTCGATGGTGGCGACCGCGGTCTTCGGGCGCGTGTCCGTGGTCAGGATCGCGCGAGCCGCCTCCGCGCCACCGTCGCGGGACAGCCGCGCGGCCGCCGCCTCGATCCCCGCCCGCACCTTCTCCATGGGCAGCGGCACG
>DASSJI010000249.1:0-25254 GCA_035691285.1 Vicinamibacteria bacterium
ATCGACAGCGCGCTCGAGCGGCTGCAGAACGGCGACTACGGCACGTGCTCGGACTGCGGAACGGAGATAGCGGAGCTACGGCTTCGGGCGTTGCCCTTCGCAGACAGGTGTCGGGACTGCCAGGAGCGGGCTGACGCCCAGCGCAAGGTGCTGGCCGCGTAACGGACGCCGATCGTCGATCGGGGGGAGTAGCGGCATGGGCACGCGGAACGAGCCTGCTGGCTGCACGACGAGCACCGAGCCCGGAGGCCTTCCTGGTGCGCTGCTGCTCGTCGTCGCGGCGGCGGAGCTCGTCTGGGCGCTCGCTCAAGACGGCGGGAGCCGGTCCTCTCGCAGGCCGGTCGAGCCGAACTCGCAGCGCGAGACGCATCGCCCGGGTTGGCCGCGTGTCGGTTTGCGGGCTGAAAGGCCCTGAGGCCGGAGCGCGATCACGTGGCGATGGCCCGAAAGAGTCACGACCGCGACCCGATCGGGGGTTTCGGTTGGCGCCGGGAACGGCCATCCTTGTCTCGGATGCGGGTCTGAGTTGCGACGCCTCTATTCCACATTCGCCGGGAGCTGGCCGGGAGCCGGACTGCTGCTCATCCGGCTCGTGTTCGGCTCGGTGCTGGTCGTGCGCGCCGGCTGGAGCCTCAGCACCGACGCGCCGCTCCACGCCACGCTGAGCGCGGCATCCCTGGTGGCGTCGGGCCTGTTGCTGATCGCCGGGCTCTGGACTCCGCTGGCCGGGGCGGCCGTCGCCGTGCTCGAGCTTCGGCACGTCCTGACCACGGGCCCGGAAGCACTGGTTTCCCTGCTCGCGGGGACCGTCGGCGGCGCGCTTGCGCTCCTGGGACCGGGTCACTGGTCGGTCGATGCCCGGCTCTTCGGCTGGAAGCGCATCGAAGCCGCACCCCGCAGCACTCGTTCGAACGACCGCTGAGCTCCGAGCAGCGCCCGCACCCCCGTCGAGGAGCGGGCCGCACCCCGGCTCGCCGCCACTCTCGCTTCCGAACAGTCAGGCTCGGCACCCGTAAGAGTCGCCGCTCCCGCTCAAAGGGGTTGAGGTCGGCGACCTGAACGGGCGCAACTGGCGGCCCGAAGGGGCGTTGTGCGCAGACACGCGGAGCCCCATATTGTCCGCATCGGTGTTGAGCGTACGGAGAGGAGACGCCATGTCCACCCAGTTGGCAGTTCCGAACCCACAGTCGAGCGGCCAGGCGTTCGGGCCGTATCCGCCCGCGGGCAAGTTCGCGCTCATGGATCTGTCCGACAACTCGATCGACGCCGCTTGGTGGCCGGACGAGAGGGGCGCGAGCGCGCGCTTCGGGCTCGTGGGCGCGTCCACCGCGATGCGCCGCGTCCTCGACCGCCTGGCCCGCGTCGCCGCCACCGAGGCGAGCGTGCTCGTCTCCGGCGAGACCGGGACCGGCAAGGAACTAATCGCGCGGGCGATCCACGCCGCATCGCCGCGCGCGAAACGGCCTTTCGTCACCCTGAACTGCGGCGCCCTGGCCGAGGGCCTGGTGGCCTCGGAGCTGTTCGGCCACGAGCGGGGCGCCTTCACGGGGGCCCTGGAGCGGCGCAAGGGGCGCTTCGAGCTCGCCAACGGCGGGACGATCTTCCTCGACGAGGTCGGCGAGCTGCCGCCTGCGATGCAGGTGGCGCTCCTGCGGGTGCTCCAGGAGGGCGAGTTCGAGCGCGTAGGTGGGACGGAGACGCTGAAGACCGACGCGCGCGTCATCGCCGCCACCAACCGCGACCTGGACGAGGCGGTTCGCGAGGGACGCTTCCGCGCCGACCTGCTGTTCCGCCTGAACGTGTTCCCGATCGCGGTGCCGCCGCTGCGCGAGCGCAAGCACGACATCCCGCTGATCGCCGGCCACTATGGGAGCCGGTTCGCGAGCAAGGTGGGAAAGCGGATCCGCGGCGTCAGCCCGACCGCCATGCAGGCGCTCATGGCCTATCCCTGGCCCGGCAACGTGCGGGAGCTGCAGAACATCCTGGAGCGGGCCGTGATCCTCGCCCGAGGCGAGATCCTCGAGCTGACCGACTTCGAGCTGCCCGCGCTTTCGGCGCCGCCGAGCAAGGCCGCGCCCGCCGACGCGCGGCAGGCGATCGAGGACGCGCTGCGGGCGGCCCGAGGCCGCGTGGGCGGGCTCGACGGCGCCGCGGCGTCGCTCGGCGTCTCGCCCAGCACCCTCGAGAGCCGCATTCAGCGGATGGGCATCGACAAGTTCGCTTTCCGCCCGGGCCGCCGCAACTGATCGCGGCCCGGGCGACCGCGGCTTGTGGGAGCATAGTCCGCGTGAAGCGCCTGCGCACAGCGAGCGCGGCCGCGCTGGCCTCCTGTCTCGCCTGCGCGTTGATTCCCGCGTCCCCGGCCCACGCTCTCGATCCAGACAAACGGGTCAGCCAGTACATCCACGCGTCCTGGCGAGCCGACGATGGATCGCTGCCGGCCGGCATGTTTTCGATCGCGCAGACGTCTGACGGTTTCCTCTGGACCTTGTCTCTGCCGGGCGACGTCTACAGGTTCGATGGCGTGAGATTCCAGCCCTGGCCGCTGCCTCCCGGCCCTTCGGGGAAGATCTTCGCCGACCGCCTCGGCGGGCTCTGGGTTGCAGGAGAGGAGCTCGTGCGTTTGAAGGGCCGGGTTGTCGCCTCGCATTTCGAGCTGAAGGGAACTCATGGGTTTCAGAGCATGAGCGAGGATCCCGACGGCTCGCTGTGGGTGGGGCTACGTCGTTCAGAAACCCCCCTGTGTCACGTTGCCGACAACGGGGTCAAGTGTTTCGGAAAGGACGATGGAGTCGCGATTCCAACCATCAACGCCATCGTGGCCGATGGGGACGGGGGCCTGTGGCTGGGTGGCCAGACGGAGGTCGTCCACTGGCAGGGGGTCAGCTCGGAGACATACCCGGTCAAAGCCATGGTGACCAGCCTGGCGCGTGCGGCTGACGGAACCCTGTGGGTCGGCGGCGGCCTGGGCCTGGCTCGACTCGAGGACGGTGTCGTGAGGCCGTTCGCGAGCGCCGCCCTCGACGGGCGGACGATCGAGGTCACGAGCCTGTTGCTGGATCGTGACGGCAGCCTCTGGGTTGGCACCGATGCGACAGGGCTCTTTCGCATCCACGCAGGGGTCGTAGGGCGCTACCGGCGGACGGACGGCCTCTCCGGCGATTCGGTGTGGGCTCTCTTCGAAGATCGTGAAGGCATCGTCTGGGCTGGAACGACGAACGGAATCGACAGCTTTCGCGAACCCCGTGTCACGACGTTCTCTGCCGCGGAGGGATTGGGCAAGGATCTTGCCGCGGGCATCCTGGCGACCCGAGACGGCGCCGTCTGGGTTGCAAACAGCGGATCGCTCGATCGGATCGAGAACGGGACCGTCTCCTCCATCCGCAGGAGCGACGGCCTCCCCGGAGATCAGGTCGCGGCGATGCTGGAAGACCGCGACGGCAAGATGTGGGTGGGAGTCGATGACGGACTGTATCTCTTCGAGGCTGGGCGATTCCTCCGCGTCCCCGAACCCGGCCAGCAGCCGCTTGGGATGGTGGTGGGGATCACTGAGGATGCCGACGGCAATATCTGGGCCGAGCGCGGCCGTCCGAGGAAGCTGGTGCGGATACGCGACTTCCGCATTCAGGAAGTGTTCGACGACTCGCAGGTCCCGCCCGGGCACAACCTCGCCCCGGATCCACGCGGGGGGATCTGGATAGAGACCCGCAACGGAGATGTCGCGCTGTTCCGGAACGGCCTCGTGGAAACGACCATTCCGCTACCGAAAGGCGACTCTCCTCTGAACCGTCAAGTCGTCGCCCGGGCAGACGGATCCGTCCTCATCGGCACCGAGAGCGGACTCGTCGGCTGGCGGATGGGGAAGCTGCAGCGGCTAACGACGAAGAACGGCCTGCCTTGCGACTACGTCATCACGTTCACCGCGGACAAAGAGGAACGCTGGTGGCTCTACACCCGTTGCGGCGTGGTCGAGGTCCCGGACTCCGAGCTCGAACGCTGGTGGGCCGATCCCGAGGCGGTGATCCAGGCCCGCCACTTCGACGCGCTGGACGGGGCCCGGCCGAACATCGGTTCCTTCAACGCCGCGGCGGTCTCCCCTGATGGGCGCGTCTGGTTCTCCACCGGAGTCGTGGTCCAGGTGGTGGACCCGTCCAGGCTCTCGCAGAAGGCGCTGCCCGTGGCGACATACGTCGAATCGGTCACCGCCAATCGAAGGGAGTTCGCAGCCAAAGACGGCCTCGAGCTCCCTCCGCACGTTCGCGACCTGCAGATCGACTACACCTCGCCCGCAACGCTGATCCCGCAGAGGGTGAAGTTCCGTTACCGGCTCGATGGCTACGACCGTGATTGGAAGGATGCCGGTACGCGCCGGCAGGCCTTCTACACGGACCTGCCTCCGGGGAGATACACGTTTCGCGTGATCGCAGCGAACAGCGACGGCGTCTGGAGCGAGGGCGCCGGCAAGCTCGATCTCTCTATCGCTCCGGCCTACTACCAGACAGACTGGTTCCGCGGTCTGTGCGCGGCGATCCTTCTGGCTCTGCTCGCGGCGGCGCACCAGCTCCGTGTGCGGCAATTGAACAAGCGGTTCGAGATGACGCTGGAGGCCCGCGTCGCCGAGCGCACCCGGATTGCGCGGGACCTGCACGATACCCTGCTGCAGGGCGCTCACGGCCTGCTGCTCCGTTTCGAGACGGTTTCGCAGTTGTTGTCCGAGCGCCCGATGGAGGCCAAGCAGAACCTGGATGGCGCCATCCGGCAGACGTCAGACTTCATCGCCGAGGCTCGGCACGAAGTCCAAGGACTGCGGGAGTCCACGAGACAAAGCAATGATCTTGCGCTGGCCATAAGCACGCTCGGAGAGGAGCTCGCGGGCGAGTCGGCCAACCCCGCGCCTGCATTCCGCGTGGCCCTCGAGGGCGAAGCGCGAGATCTCCACCCGATCGTGCGCGACGAGATCTACAGGATCGCCGGCGAGGCGCTGCGCAATGCCTTTCGGCACGCGCAGGCGCGGCAGGTCGAGGTCGAGATCCGCTACGACCATCGTCAGGTGCGGTTGCGCGTGCGAGACGACGGGAAGGGCATCGATCCGGCGATCCTCTCGCGCCAGGGGGGTGAGGGACACTACGGATTGCCGGGCATGCGGGAACGGGCCGCGACGATGGGGGCCAAGCTGGCCGTGTGGAGCCAGGTCGGCGCCGGGACCGAGCTGGAGCTCAGCGTCCCTGCCGGCAGCGTGTATGCGAAGCCCCTGAAGGGCTCCTGGTGGTCACGGCTGCTGCCCCGACGATCTCGGCGCGCGTAGACGACTGGCGCTCAGCCTGGTCAAATGAACCGACCGCGTCTGGCCGCCGCGATCGGGCCGAGGCCGAGCTGCACCGGGATGTGGAGCCGCCGACCCCAGGCGCCCTCGTCGTGCTGGTCGTGGGGGAAGACGAGGTGGAGGAAGTCCTCGAGGGGCCGGTAGCCCCGCTGGTTCAGGGCCATGGCCATGCCCGCCGTGACCTCGTAGTTGTCGCCGGGCCAGCCGCTGTCCAGGTAGAACTTGGAGGCGTGCACGGGCTCGGACAGCACGCGGTCGATGAGATCGTCGCGGAGGGAGAAGGGGCTCGACATGCAGCCGGCGTAGCCGAAGGCTTCGGGGTGCTGCCAGGCCATGTAGAAGGACACGACGCCGCCGAGGGACGACCCGATCACTCCGGTCTCCTGGGGCGAGCCGAGGACGCGGGCACGCCGCTGGATCTCGGGCTTGACCTCCTCGGCCACCGAGCGCGCGTACGCCTCGTACCCCGGCTTCGTATACTCGCCCGTGCGATCCCCGGAGTAGATCCCGACCACGATCACACGGTCGGCCGCGTTCATCCCGTCGAGGAGCTGCAGCGTCTCGTCCACCTGCCATTCGCGCCCGCCGAATGCCTCCTCGGGAAAGAAGAGGTTCTTGCCGTCCTGCATGTAGAGCACCGGGTATCGGCGCAGCGTGTTCTCGCGGTACCCCGGCGGGAAGTAGATGCGCAGCAGATGTTTTCGCCCCAGGATCGTGGAATCCAGTTCGATGACGTGCGAGAGCGAGCCCGCCGCCGGCCCCTGGAAGTACGGAAACACATCGCGGGGCCCCTGGTTGGTCATGAGGACGAGCATGTTCGGACCCACGGACCAGTGCGTTCCGTCCGCACTCCTCAGGCAGACCTTGACGTACAGGAACGGCCTCATGGCTTCGAGCGCGAACGTGGACGTCTCGCCGTCCTCCGAGATGTCGAGGGGCTCGACGTCTTCGCCCCAGTTCAGCTCGGTGCGCAGGACCATGCGCCCGCGCCCGGCAGGGTAGCGCACCCGTAGCTCGCGTCGGAGGAGGGTCTCCGTCCGGTAGCTCGGCCGGGCGTGGCGCCGCCGTTCGACGCGGCCGTCCGGCACACGGCCGGGGCCCTGCACCGCTGTGTCGGCCTCGGTGCCCGCACTCGCCGCCCCACCCGGCATCGCACCCGCGCTGTTCGTCGGCACGCGATTCATCCGAGCACTCTCTACGCCGCGCCCGACGACCCGGAAATGCCGGCGGAAGACGTGCCGATCGGGTCGGCACTCCCGTCGTCGAGCACACCCGACGGATCGGGAGGGGCCGCGAGCGTCGTGAAGAACTCGAAGAGCTCGCGACTCAGCCACAGCTCCCTCTCGATCAGGGCCAGAGTGGTCCGGCTCAGCCATGCGAGGAAGTCGACAGCCATGCCGACGTTGTCCTCGAAGGCGTCGGCCCAACCGCCGACGTCCTGTTCGAGCGCTACGCCCTCGGTCTCCGCGACCGCCTCGTACCAACGGGGCTCGTCGGCCACAGCTTCCAGCAAACCGAGGAAACGGCCAGGCCCGACGCTCCACGCGTGCGCGGAAGGCTGTGAGGACTCGCACGCGACGCTGCCGGCGACCACGAATCCCATGCGATCGGCACGCTCGCCCTCGCGCCAGAAGACGTGACCCCGTTCGAAGGACACCGGCTTCAGCCCGCTGGCGAGCTCGGCGAGGGCGTCGAGGCTGGACCGCTCGAAGGGCCCGCCAGGAGCTCTCAGGAAGAGCAGCACCTCGACGAGGTTGGGCGGTCTGTCCGGCGGCTCCGGCAGCAGGAGGCGTGCCGAATCGTCCCGGGGCCCAGGCAGGCGCCGAACGAGGTCGAGGAGCCGCCGACTCGCCGAACGGATGCCCTCGTGCACCATCGGGAACTGATCCCCCAGAAGCTCGAGCAGCGCGTCGGAGTCGAGCTCCAGCGCGACCACGTCCGTGGCCGCGACGACGCCGAGGCCGAGCTGATCCTGCGAGAGCAGGGCTTCGAGGCCCACGAGCGACCCGGGCCCCGACTCTCCCAGCACCCTGCCGCGACGGAGGACGCGTACGCGACCCTGCACCAGCAGCCAGCAGCTGGCCATCGGCTCGCCCTCCCGCGCCAGCGCCGCCCCGCTCGGGAACGCGCGCTGCCTCGTGTACTCGGCGGCGATCGAAAGATGCCGCAGCGGGACCGGAAAGCGCGCTCGCGACCACGCCACCCGGCCCAGGTGGAGCAGCTTGTCGGTCGGGCTCAGGATCAGCTCAGTGTCCAACGGCATGCTCCTGGATCCGGGAGCCGCGTCCGACGACGGCTGGCGGCAGGATGATTGGATCGCCGACCTCGAACCCCAGCTCCCGGGCGTGGAACGCCGCCAGCGAGCGCAGCGAGGAGCTCCCGGTCTCCACCATCGAGGCCAGCAGGTCTCGATAGTCCGCTTCGAGCCGGCGTTCCCCCGGAATCCGCGCGAGGCGCTCCGCGTCCGGGAGGTCGTCCACGAGCGCCATCAGCGTCTCGCGCAGGGGATCGTCGACCAGGTTCCGCAGCAACTCGAGGCTCGCCGCTACGACGCGACGATCAGCGTTGCCGAGGCCTCGATGGATGGCGCGAAGATCCTCGCTCCGGAAGCGGAGCTGCAGGATCCGGAACAGCCTCTCGACCCGGTGACGTTCCTTGTCCCGAAGCAGGCTCACGAGAAGCCTGTGGGCAGGCGTGATGCGGGCTGCGGCCTGCCCGGCGCCCCTGATGAGGCTCACCCTGAAATGGAGCGCCTCGACCGCTGCGGCCGCTGCGCGGCTCGCTGCTTCACGCAGCAGCGCATCGTCGTACCTGACGTCCGGGTGGTCGGCCGCAATCCGCCCCAGCCCCCGGAGGATCTTGAACCGCACCTTGCCGTCCTGCTCGGCGGAAAGGTGCCGCTGCAGCACCGAAACGGCCCGCTGGGGAGGAAAGAGGCTGATCGTGCGGGGAATGTGCTCGCGTACCCGCGCCGGCAGCCTGGGATCAGCGAGCGCCTCGTCGAGGGTGTCGAGCGCTTGCGTCCCATACGCGAGCAGCGCCCGGCGCGCTTCGTCACGCAGGTCGCGGACGCCCAGCCAACCGACGAGGGTCGGGAGGAACGCCGGACTTCGCAGCTTCGCCATCGCACCCGGCACGCGCGTGTTCGCGCGCGCATCGTGCGAGCGGGCGAGTTGGAGCAGCACCTCCTCGAAGGCCGGCGACGGCTGCCGCTCGATCGCCTCGGCCAACGCCGCGCGAACCGAGACGGAGGGCGAGTCCGCCAGCTCCCTGATCCGGTGTCGCACATCGGCAGAGTCGGAGCCCGCCGCGACGAGACCCACGAGGGCGGTGGCGCGCACCAGCGGGCTCGCATCTTCCAACGCGCTGAGCAGCAGGCGCTGCTCAGGCTTCGCCGTGGCCTGCGCGCGGAGGGCCGCCGCCCGGATCTCCGGGTCGTCGTGCCGCAGGAGCCGCTCAGCGATCGGGAGCCAGTCGGTGCGACGCCTCTCGGTCAGCACCTGCAGCATGCGCAGGACGACGGGCTTGGAGGGATGGTGGAGCAGGAGCGCGGGAACGACGCGGTCGCGGCCCTGTTCCAGGAGAAGCTCGAGCGCAGCGAGCACCTCCCCGTCGTCTCGGCTGTTGAGCGCAGCCAGGACTGCCTCGAACGAGCGCAGGTCGAGACTCGGGAGCGAGGCTCCATCAGGCAGGAACCGCCTCTCCAGAGCGGCCCGGAACCCGCTCAGGTAGAGGGGACGCAGCGTGAGCGCGACAAGGGCCCACGCGATACACGTGAGGACGGCGGTCGCGGCGATGGTCCTGGTGCCACCGCCCCAGGCGATCGCGGCCAGGATGACGGCCGAGGCGAGGGCTTGCCCGCCCCGGGCCCCGAAGACGTCGATCGCCGGCTTGGCCGCCGCCCGGAGCGCCACGGGCAGCGGTACGAAGAGCAGCTCGATGCCCACCCGGTTGAGCGAGGCCCGCAGCGCGCCGTCCACGCCCTTCAGCAGCACGGCTCCCGCAAGGCCCGCGCCGAGCGCGACGCCGAGCGCGCTCGGCAGGACGAGGAGCGGCAGCACGGCCAGGGCGCGATCCACGCCCAGCAGTCGCATGGCCGAACCCGAGAGGAGGACCTGCACGAGGATGGCGAGGGCGTTGAGCAGGAGGTAGGCGGTCGCGAAGAAGGTCCCGAGCCTCGCCGGCTCCACGGCCTCGGCCACGGCGCTCTTGAAGACGTAATCGCCGAGAGTGAACGCGATCGTCGAAAGCAGCACGAGGCCAGCCACCCGGACCAGGTACGCATGACGCCACAGCTGCTGAGACTCCAGCGGGCGTGGGCCCGCGATCGGCAGCGCGTCCCGGGACAGCCCACGGGCGGCCACGCTGGTGCAACGGCTCGGTCCGAGCGCCGTGAGCAGGAGAATGGCGGCCGAGCCCGCGATCAGGTGCCGCGCGTCGAGCGCGCTCAAGGCGACGCGGGCGACGGCGGCGCCGACCATCGCGCCGAGCGGGCTCGCCAGTGCGATGAACGGATACAGCCGCCGCGCCTGGGCGATCGTGAAGATCTCGCTGAGCAGCAACCAGAAGGCCACCGGCAGGACCGTCGCCACGAGCCCGGTCCAGACGTAGAGAGCGCGCAGGCTCCAGGGCCCCTCGGAGCCTGCCGCCCAGAAGGCCAGTGTTCCGACTGCGCAGGCGACGGTCAGCGCCGGCAGCCTTCGCCCGCTCGCCAACCCTCCGGCTCTGGCTCGGGCGACGAACACCGCCAGGGCGGCCATCGCCAGGTACATCCAGGGGAGCTGCTGGGCCGGCAGCCGGCCCAGAAACAGTGCGTCCCTTCCGGTTTCGAGGATCGTGTGCGCGGCCAACGAGCCGAACAGCGCCAGAAAGGCCGCCACCGTAACCCGCCGCTCTTCCGGCCGGACCTCGATTAACGCACTCACTCCGCCGATCCGACGGCAGGACGCGTGCCAGGCGCCGCGAGCACGAAAGGCCCACGGAAGGCCGCGCCGCCTGAGAATTGCGCCCGGCCAGCCGGTCCTCGTCGTTGTGGAATCACGACGATTGCGAGCTGATCGGGCCTGACGGACCCTGGCCTCGGCCTCGCCATCCGAACCGACCCGCTCCAGGCCCCTAGAGCCCCTTCTCGCCTCGAAACAGCTTCCAGGAGCGACGTGACCCGGAGCGGCACGAGTCTTGCGATTCGTGTCATCGGGCTTGTCGGTGGAGTGAATGACGCGATGAGGAGGTGGCGCTTGACGTGGATGAAGGAGTCGAAGGCGGCGGGCCAAGGACGGCTGGCGAAGGACGGAACCTCAACCTCGAAGTCGGAGGCGGCGAGCCTGCCCGCGTGCTCGCGAGGAGAATGGACGACCACGATCCCGGCACCAACGTCGGCGGCACCGAGTCGGCCGGTACCACACGACGGCCGCACAGGCCGGCAGGCCGACTACCTATAGGAGCGTGCCCTCGCTATCGGCCCGCGGGACGGCGGCGGAACGCGAGCTTGTCGATCCCGAGGCGGCGGATGCGCGACTCGAGCGTGCTGGGCGCCAGACCGAGCGCCTCCGCAGCCCCGCCCACGCCGTAGACGCGGCCCTGGGCGGTCGCCAGCGCGTCCTCGATCTGCTGACGCTCGTCGCCGGATTGGGCGCGGGCGGGTCGCCCCCGCTCGAGGCCGCTGGTAGGGAGCTCGAGATCGTCCGGCTCCAGCATCCTTCCGCGGGCGAGGATGACCGCGCGCTCGACGACGTTCTGCAGTTCGCGGATGTTGCCGGGCCAGTGGTAGCCCGTGAGCGTTGCCATGGCCGAGTCCGTGATCCCGTGGACAGCCTTGCCGACCTTGCGCGCGGACTGCTTCGTGCAGTACTCGGCGAGGATCGGAATGTCTTCGGCTCGCTCGCGGAGCGCCGGGACCTGGATCGGGAAGACGTTGAGGCGGAAGAACAGGTCGGAGCGGAAGCGTCCGTCGCGCACCGCTTCCTGCAGGTTCCGGTTGGTGGCCGCCACCACGCGGGCGTCGGTACGCAGGGTCTCATTGCCGCCCACGCGCTCGAACTCCCGCTCCTGGAGCACGCGCAGCAGCGCGACCTGGACCGGCTGCGGCAGCTCGCCGACTTCGTCCAGGAAGATCGTGCCCCCTGTCGCCAGCTCGAAGCGTCCGCGGCGCCGTTCCAGCGCGCCGGTGAACGCGCCCTTCTCGTGGCCGAACAACTCGGAGGCGATGAGTCCCTCCGGAAGGGCCGCGCAGTTGACCTTGACGAGGGCTCGCCGGCTGCGAGTGGAGCCCATGTGGATCGCCCGCGCGATGAGCTCCTTGCCAGTTCCCGTCTCGCCGCTGATCAGCACCGTCGAATCGGTCGCGGCCACCCGCGACACACGCTCCAGGACCTCGCGCAGCCCCGGGGAAACCCCGATGATCCCGCCGACGGCCGCAGTCGCGGCGATCTCCTCCTGCAGCGCGATGTTCTCGTCCTCGAGCTGGGAGCGGAGCCTCTGGACCTCCTCGAAAGCGAGGGCGTTCGCGACCGCGCTGGTGACCGGGCGCGCGACGTCCTCCAGGATCGACACCTCCCGGGACGAGAACGGCAGGGGCCGCGTGCGAGCGAAGATCGCTGCGCCGACGAACGCCTCGGCCATGGTCAGCGGCAGCACGACCGCGCATTCCGCACCCGCGCGCCTCATCCCGGACGCCTCCAGCCGCGGCTCCGCCTGCATATCGTTGAAGACCAGCGTTTGCCTGCGCTGCTCCAGCAGCTCGCGGAGCCCGGGAGAATGCTCGTAGGTGTCCTCCTTGGCGCCGGTCGCATCCGAGAACCGCCGCACGTACTCGTTCTGGCTCTCCTCGGGGCGCCGCGGATCGCTGCGGAAGTAGAGGGCACGGACCCGCACGCGGTCGGCCTCGTGGGTGACGACCCCGACCAGGTCGACGGACACGAGATCCTCGATCGCTCCCGCGACCGCTTCCAGCACGCGCGAGAGGTCCCGCTGGGAGTTCGCCGCCTGGGCCACCGCCAGGAGGGCCCTGTACTTCGCTTCCCCTGACCACTCGGGGTCCATGTTCAGGCGTCATAACTCAACTCGTCCACGCCTGCAAACTCGCGACGTTCGCCGGGCGTTTCGTCGTGATTTCGCAACGAGAGCCGGCCGAGATCTCCGGCCGGAGCCCCGCGCGGCGAGGTTTCACGCCCACTTTTCACCGCGCGACCTCACATGGAGGGCGGCACGCGACCTGCAGTGCAGCCGAGCGATGGAGACGACCTTGGAGATCCTCCTCTTGCATCGAGGTGCGCTGTGATCCACATCGGTGGCCGATCGCCCGAACGGGTGCGAGTCGTCGGCGCCCTGCAAAGCCCGGCACTCCGACTCGTGCTCGAGAGCCGCGCTGGCTCCGGGGTCGTGCTCGACCTGTCGGGGGTACACGAAGCGGAGGCGGACGCCGTTCGCCTGGTGGCGGGGCTGTCGCCGGACAGGTGCCAGTTGCTCGACTGTCCCGCGTGGCTGACCCCCTGGATCGAAAGGGAGCGCCGATCGCTGGGCCGCAACCAAGAAGCGAAGCAGGGAGGGCGTAGCGATGCGTACGAGAGCTGACGAGTTCCGATCGACGCTGGGGTGCAGAGGCCTGCTGGCGATCGCCGTCGCCACGGCGATGTTGGGAGGCGGCAGCGTGCACGCGCAGACGGAAGCCGGCGCTGGCGCACGGAAGCGCACCGTGACCGTGGCCCACTACCGGGCCGGCGCCCTCAAGCGGTCACTGTTTGGCTCCGGCTACCGGGCGATATGGATGACGCCCGTGAGCGTCGAAGTCCTCGACTTCGCCACCGAGGCCGGGGGGTTGAGACCCACACGGCGCGTCGGAGGCCAGCAGACTCACGCGCTCGCGTTGGTGGGCGCGGACGGGCGCAGCTACACCTTCCGTGGGCTCGTGAAGGACGGCTCCCATCTGCTCGACTCGGTCGATCCGGACATCAAGGACTCGATCGCGGCGAAGATCCTCGACGACCTCATGTCGGCCCAGCACCCCGCGAGCGAGCTCGTCGCGCGCGGCCTTCTCGACGCGGCAGGGGTCCCCTGCCCACCCTGGCGGCTCGTCACGCTGCCCGACGACGTGGCCCTCGGCCCGTTCCGCGACGAGTTCAAGGGCGTTGTCGGGGTGTTCGCGGAATACCCACAGCCCGCGAAAGCAGGCGTTCCGGGGTTCCTGGGAGCGACCGAGATCCTCGACCACGAGGCGCTATACCAGCGTCTCGAGGCCGGAGAAGGCGATGCCATCGATGCCCGGGCGCTCCTTCGGGCGCGGCTCGTCGACATCCTGATGGGCGACTGGGACCGCCACCGCAAGCAGTGGCGCTGGGCGAGGCTGCCCGGCAGCCCGCTGTGGACCCCGATCCCCGAAGACCGCGACCAGGCCTTCTCCCGCTACGACGGCTTCCTGCTGGATCGTGCCCGGGCGCGGGATCCGCGCTTCCAGAACCTCGGGCCTCGGTACGCCCGTATCGGGGGCCTCACCTACAACGGCTGGGAGCAGGATCGTCGGCTGCTGGTCGGTTTGTCGCGGGAGGAGTTCGTCACGGCGGCGAAGGGCGTCGCCGCCCGCCTGACCGACGCGTCGATCGAAGCCGCGGCCCGCCGCATGCCGCCCGAGTGGTACGCGAAGGACGGCCCTCGTCTCGTCTCCGACCTGCGCGCGCGGCGCGATGCGCTGCCTCAGGTGGCCGAGAAGTACTACCGACACCTGGCGGGGCGGGTCGATGTCTACATGACGAACCGCAGCGAGCGCGTCGACGCCGTTCGTACGCCGGAAGGCAACATGGGGGTCACGATCCGCGTGCTCGACGCCGGCGGCCAGCCGGGAGCCACCACGTACCATCGCGTCTTCCACGAGAACGAGACGGAAGAGGTACGGCTCTACACGCTGGGCGGCGACGACGTGGTCTCCCTCGTCGGCGGTCGCCGGGGTCCGCGCCTGCGCATGATCGGAGGCAAGGGGGACGACACCCTCGACGCGACGGCTGCCGGCAACGCCAAGCTCTCCGACTCCGAGGGCCGCAACCGCGCGCTCGGAGCACCCGAGGACGACAAGCCCTACCACGCGCCGCCGCCGCCGAAGAACGCGCCGTGGATCCCGCCCCGCGACTTCACGGGCGAGACGTGGGGCAGCCCGGCCGTGTCGTACAACGGCGATACCGGAGCGTTCCTGGGCTACTCCATCCAGGCCGATCGCTACGGCTTCCGCAAGTCACCCTACGCCAGCAGCCAGCGCCTGATGGGCGGCTGGGCGTTTGAGCAGGGAGGCGGACACGCCGACTATCAAGGCGACTTCCGACGGGAGAACAGCGGCGCCTCGTTCAGCCTGCGGGCCTATGCCTCAACCGTCGAGGTGCTGCGTTTCTACGGCTTCGGCAACGAGACCGGGTCTCCCGAGGCCGAGGACTTCTACCGGGTACACGCCAACCAGTACCTGCTGTACCCTGCGTTGCGCTTTCGCTTCGGCCGTGGCGGCGAGCTGAGCGTCGGGCCCGCGCTCAAGTACACCTCCAACGACGAGGCCGAGGACGAGTTCATCAACAGCGCCCGACCTTACGGCTCTGGTCGGTACGGCGCTCTCGCCGCGCACGCGATCGTGTCCTGGGACGGACGCGACAGCAGCGTGTTTCCGCGCCGAGGCGCCTTCGCCGCGCTCCGCGGGACCTACTTCGCGGAGGCCTGGGATGTCGACGCCGCCTTCGGCCAGGTGAACGGCAACCTCAATGGATACCTGCCTCTCGGCAGCCGCCTGACCCTGGCGGTTCGTGGCGGAGGCAAGAAGGTCTTCGGGACCTACCCCTACATGGAGGCGGCCGCACTGGGCCAGGGCGGCCTCGACGCCGGCGCGCTCGCCGAGCCCGACAACACGCTGCGCGGCTACCGGGCGCGGCGCTTCACGGGCGACGCATCCGCCTACGGCAACGCCGACCTGCGCCTGCGCCTCTCGCGCATGAACCTGCTCGCGCCCGGCGTCTGGGGTGTGACCGCGTTCGCCGATACCGGCCGCGTCTGGCTGGAGGGCGAGTCGAGCGACACCTGGCACTCCAGCGTCGGCGGCGGGATCTGGCTCTCCTGGCTGCACGACCGCATGGCGGCCTCCTTCGGAGTGAGCCACAGCCGCGAGAGCGACCTCTTCTACTTCATCGGCGGCGTTCACTTCTGATCTGAGCGTCGTCGGCGGGGTCCGCGTTCGAGCGAGCCACCGAGCTCGCCGAGGCTGACAGGACGGGGTTCCGACGAACGGCCATGGCGGACCGCTCGTGGTCCGCCATGGCGCTGGCGCGCGGCGGGCAAGCCCGATGAGCCGGTGATTGCCGACTGCGGGCGCGGGGGCCGGCTCGATCCAGAGAGATAGCCAAGTCGGACTGCGGACCACGCTCTCGTCACGAAACCACCATGAACCGTCGCGCTGGCGCGTTGCGCGAGCTTCGCCGGGCCCTGGCCGCCGTGCGCCGTTTCCGTCCGCCTATCAACGACATCGCACGATCAGCGCGTCGCTCTCGCGGCGCGGCATGGTTCCTGCCTTGCCGTCTTGCTGAGCGCATTGGCCCGGTAGGGCCCGGAGTTCACCGCACGGAGGAAGGTGATGCTGACGACGCTGGGCCTCTTCGATACTCCCGACGCACCGGCCGTCAACCGCAGCTCTCGCGTGAGGGCTTCCTCCCTCCTGGCGTTGCAGGTCGTGGTAGCGGCGACGATCCTGACAACCGGCAGCGCGAAGCTCATGGGCGTCCCGATGATGGTCGAGACCTTCGAGCACATCGGCCTCGGCCAGTGGTTCCGCTACGTCACCGGGGGCATCGAGGTGCTGTCGGCGTTGGCGTTGTTGGTTCAGGGCACAGCAGCCCTCGGCGCTCTCGTCGTGGTCGGGACCATGGTCGGCGCGGTCGCAGCGCATCTCTTCGTCATCGGCGGCTCGGCAGTGCCCGCCGTCGTGGTGCTCGTCGCTGCGGCGGGGATCGCCTGGGCGCGGCGCGGCGACCTGGGCGCCTCCCTCGCGGGGGCGTGTTCAGGCCGGCTTGCATGAGGCGCGAGGCTGCGATGCTCTGCCGACGCCTCGTCCCGGTCCTCGGTTTGCTCGCTGCCGGCGTTCCAGCGCTCGCCTCCGGAAACCCGGGGAATTCCAGCCTTGCGATCGGAACCGGTTGGTTCGACTGCAACCGCAGGCGAGATCAGGCCATCGAGACGCGGATCGAGTACAGGCGGCCGGTGTCGGCCTCGGGCTTGCAGGCCGTCGGCGCCGGTGTCGCGACGACCGACGGCTCGATCTTCGTCGGCGGCGGGATCGCCTACGCGATCCCGCTCGGCCGGTTCGACCTGACGCCCTCCTTCGTCCCGGGGCTGTACCGGCAGGGGACGGGAAAGGATCTCGGGTATCCCGTCGAGTTCCGTTCGCAGCTCGAGGCGGGCGCTCGCCTGGGCCGCCGGTCGCGAGTCGCGCTGGCCTTCTCTCACACCTCGAACGGCGGCCTGGGTTCCGCCAACCCGGGCCAGGAGTCCCTCACCCTGACCGTCCAGGTCCCGTTGGGTGGAGGCGGCAGACCGAGATGACGAGTCTCGCCTCCACGAACAGGGAGGGCAACGCGCCCGGCGGGAAGCTCTGGCCGCGGCTCGGAGCCTCGAGGGCCCGCGCGTCTTCATCCCTCATCGACATCGTCGTGTTTCTCGGCACGGCCGTCTCGAACCGCGAGGCCCTCGCGTGGGCGGCCGCAACTGCCGAGGAGCACGAGGCGCGGCTGATCGGCGTCTTCATCCCGGCCACCTTGGCGGCCAGCCGGCCGGAGATGTTCGCGCGCGGCGGCGCGCTCCGCGAAGTCATCGCCGCCGGGGAAGAGCGCCTCGCACGTGCGGAGGCCGAGGAGCGGGACCGCTTCGAGGCCGTGGCCCGCCGGCGCTCCCTTCGGTGGGAGTGGCGTCGGGCGGAGGGGCATTCCGTTGCTGAACTGGTATCCCACGCCAGGTACGGAGACCTGGCCGTGGTGGTCCGCACCGATGCATCCGACAGGAGCGGCGCTCCGCCGGATCTGACGCAGCGGCTCGTGCTTACTTCCGGGCGGCCGGTCGTCGTGCTCCCCGGCTCCGCCGCGGCGATGGCACCCCGACGGATCGTGGTCGGCTGGAACGCCGGGCCTGAGGCGACGCGCGCCGTCGCGGGAGCGATGCCGCTGTTGACGCGGGCGGCGGCCGTGGAGGTCCTGGTGGTCCACCAGGGAGAGGACGGCGTATCGAGTCATGGACAGGAACCGGGGGCCGACCTTGCCCGGCACCTCGCACGCCACGGGGCGAGTGTCGGCGTGCGGCGACTGTGGGCCGCCCATGCGGACGTGGGCGCCGTCCTTCTGCACCGAGCCGCGGCGTTCGGAGCCGACCTCGTCGTCATGGGGGCGTTCTCTCGCACGCCGCTGAGCGAGTGGCTGTTCGGCGGGGTCACGCGAACGGCCTTGGCCGATGCGACGCTGCCGGTGCTCATGTGCCGCTGAAGGCGAACGCGGGAACGAAGGCGTCGTGGAGGACGGACGTCCATGCGCACGGAGTCCAGGTTTCGGAGAGCCTTGCCGGCGTCATCGACGACCGCCTGCAGGCTGCGCTGGCCGGACTCGAGTCGCGCGTCCATCGCGTCCATTTGAGGCTCTACGGCGGCCCTGGGTGGGCGAGCGGCTGCACCTGCTACATCCGGGTGGATCTGTTGCCCAGCGGAGGGTTGGCGCGCGGCGACTCTGCAGCCGACGTGGACCAGGCCGTCGCCGTCGCTTCGGTCCGCGTCGGCGCAGCCGTGAGGGAGCTGTTTCGCGGGGGGTTGCGATGATCACACGAGTCGAGACGCCGGCCGCCGGCCTGGCTGCCTGGATCACGGACCACGAGGTGAGCTGGGAGGTCGTGCCTGTTCTGGAGCAGGTCAAGGGCCGCGGCGTGGAGCAGACCGGCCAGGCCCTGAAGCTGTTCGCTCGCTTCGACGTGGCCGCCGGGGAAATCGAGCCTGTCGCGCGGCCCATCCACGAGCGCCTGCGCAGCCTGGCGATGGAGGCCGTCCAATCGCTCCCGGCGCACCTGCTGGTGCAGGTCGAGCCTCCCGGCCGGGCCGTCGTGTCCCCTGGAACCCCGTTCGTCGTCGAGGTGCAGCTCACGCTCGTGGCATCTGTGCCACATCCAGACAGCCTTCTCCCGCCCGTCGAGGTTCGTCGCCTGGTCTCCCTGTTGGAGAAGAAGCTGAGCTCCATGGGGCTCAAGAAGCGGGGCTGAATCGTGGAGCCACGTAGACAGATGATCTCGGTCGCACCGAGGACTGGCGCGGCGTCTCAGCGCATCCTGGCGTCGGTGCTGCGACCGTTCTCCAGGGTTCGCCCGGACGAGGCCGTGGTCGTGGCGCTGATGGCGCTGGCCGCCTTCCTGTTGCTGACGGCGTACTACCTGCTCAAGACCGTCCGCGAACCCTTGATCCTGCTCCAGGGGGGAGCGGAGGTGAAGCTCTACGCGCGCGCGAGCCAGACCGTGATCATGCTCGGCGTCGTTCACGTCTACGGTGAGCTCGCGCGCCGCTTTGGGCGCAGGCAGCTGCTCACCCTGGTCTTCCTGTTCTTCAGCTCGAACCTGTTGGTCTTCTGGATCCTGGCGGGAACGCAGCTGCAGATCGGGCTGGCCTTCTTCCTCTGGGTCGGGGTGTTCAGCTACACGGTGGTCGCCCAGTTCTGGGCGCTGGCGGCCGACATCTATACGGACGAACAGGGAACGCGACTGTTCCCCATCATCGGCGGGGGCAGTTCCGTCGGCGCCGTGGCCGGCGCGTGGCTCGCGCGCTCGCTGGTGCGGCTCGGCACCCAGGTACTGATGGGCGCCGCGATCGTGATCTTGCTCGCGTGCGTGGCGCTCATCAGCTGGGTCCAGCGCCGCGCGGCGGCGCCCCGGCGTGCCGAACGGTCGTCAGCGGCTCACGAGGCGCCGCTGTCGCAGCGGGGGGCGATCGAGCTTCTGATTCACGACAGGTATCTGCTGCTGATCGCGGGCATGGTCGTCCTCCTGAACTGGGTCAACAGCTCCGGCGAATACCTTCTCGACCGGGTCCTGCTTGGCGTCGCCGCGCAGGCCAGCGCGGCGGGTGGCTCGGCGCAGGCTCTCATCGGAGGATTCAAGGCGGACTACTTCGCCTGGTACAACCTGCTGGGGATGGGCCTCCAGCTTCTTGTCGTCTCGCGCATCCTTCGAGTCGTGGGAGTCCGCAAGGCGCTTTCCATTCTGCCGGCCTTCGCGCTGGTCGCCTACGGCGCAGCGGCGAGGCTCCCGATCCTGGCGGTCGTCCGCCTGGTCAAGATCGGCGAGAACGCGCTCCAGTACTCCCTTCAGGACACGACCCGTCACGCCCTGTTCCTCGTCGCCTCCCGCGCGGAGAAGTTCGTCGGCAAGACCGCGGTGGACACGGTCGCGGTGCGCATCGGCGCGATCATGTCGACCCTGATGGTCATTGTGGGCACCCGCCTGGGTTGGTCCACGACCACGTTTGCGGCGATCAACGTGGGGCTCGCGATGATCTGGCTCGGCTTCGTCGTCGCGATCGGCCGTGAACACCGGCTGCGGAGCGTGGAGCAGGGGGCTCCCTGCCGCGGTGCAGGAGTCGCGGCGTGACGGACGCACGCGGAGCACACGCCCTCAGCATCGACGTCCCCAGCGCCGTCTGGGTGATCGATGCCATCGACGCATTCGTGGGCGCTGCAGCCACGTCTGCGGGACTCGGCGCGGACTCGGTGCAGGATGTCCAGGTGGCCGTCCACGAAGCCGTCCTGAATGCCCTGGTGCACGGCAACAGACAGGACGAGGCCCGGCGGATCAACCTCCGAGTGTCGATGGGTGTCGAGGGCCTCGAAGTCGACGTGCAGGACCAGGGACAGGGCTTCGACGCCAGTGCCGTTCCCGACCCCCGGGCCGCACAGAACGTGGGCAGGTCCTCTGGCAGAGGGATCTTCTTCATGCGCGCGCTGATGGACGGCGTCGCCTTCCTCCCGCGTGCGGGCGGTGGCACCCATGTGAGGATGTTGAAGCGCCGAACTCTGTCCTCACTCCGAAGGCTAAGCACCAAGACGGCGGTCGTCGTGGCCTAGAGGGGAACCTTACGCTCCTGGTGAGCATCCAACGGCCTGCCGGCCGCCAGCGTGGCTTGGCGCACGTAGACGAGTCGCTCCGTCATCGGAAGGACCGCGCGACTGTCTTGCTCCCACCCTGCTACCACAACACCCGATTTCGGCAGGTTTCACTGCGTCCCGCGCTTGAGCCGGATCGTGTTCTATGAGGCGTTTAGATCGGCGAGCGTGTCGTCGGACGCCTCCACTTTCGCCTTGCTAACCTGTTGTGCGGGGTTAGACCTGCACCGGGGGTTCGAATCCCCCCCTCTCCGCCAAGACTGGCCATTCGTCGGAGCGCTTCGCGCGAGAGCCGACGTCTACCGCCGACGCGGCTGCCGCGCGTAGCGCCAGCGGCTGCGCGCCACGGCGGCAAGCAGGGGCGAGCCGGAGCGCTCGGCGATCTCCGCGCGCGTGAACGGGAAGATGTCGAGGCCGACAGGGAAGGCGCCGGGGAGGTAGGCCACGGCGCGCTCTCGCACAGGGCGGTCAGCGTGGCTCAGCACCAGGAAGACGTCCAGATCGCTTCCGGGAGACCAGTTGCCCGCTTCGAACGAGCCGAACACGACGACTTCCTCGATCTCCTCGTGCTGCTCGAGGAGCTGCTCCGCCCAGGCGTCGACGGCGCGCCGCAGCGCCCTCAGGTCAACCGATTTGACGACGACAGTGCTCAAGGATCGCCTCGGCGGCCGCGATGGCCTGGTCGGCCTCGCGAGCCGTGTAGAGCTCGGTCGGCGCCCCCCGCTCGAACCCGTTCGGATAGCGGGTGGGGACGTAGTGCTTGTCCAGCTCCTTGGCCCGGTCGACCAGCTCGGCGCCGGGCCGCTGCGGCTCCGGCAGCGCCGCCAGCAGTTGGCTCAACTTCTCGGCGGCCTGGTGCGAGGCGAACGCGGACCAGTCGAACTCGCTGTTCCCCCTGGCGTTCCGCGCGTGACGCAGATCCGAGACGGCCTGCGTCATCCAGTCCCGAGACCTCTCGGCCATCCGCGAGGATCGTAGCACGTGCGCTTCGGGGGCCGGCTCGCTGAGGACCGACGCGCGCGTCGGCGAGCCTCGTACAATCCCGCCGGAGGCCTGAGAGATGTCCGAGAGCTTCGAGGCGATCGTGATCGGGACCGGCCAGGCCGGCCCGTCGCTGGCGGTCCGGCTGGCCGGGGCCGGGATGAAGGTGGCGATCATCGAACGCGGGAGGTTCGGTGGAACCTGTGTCAACACGGGCTGCATCCCGACCAAGACGCTGGTCGCCAGCGCGCACGCGGCACATATGGCTCGGCGTGCCGGAGACTTCGGTGTCGAGATCGACGGCGCGATCCGCGTCGACATGAGGGCGGTGAAGGCGCGGAAGGACGCGATCGCGGGCGCGTCCGAGAAGGGCGTCGAGAGCTGGCTGAGGGGGACGGACAACGTCACCGTCGTCGAGGGTCACGCGCGCTTCGTGGCGCCCCACGAGGTCGACGTCGCCGGTCGGCGTCTGAGGGCCGATCGGATCTTCGTCAACGTGGGGGCGCGTGCCCGAGCGCCGGACCTGCCGGGGATCCAGGAAGTTCCCTACCTCACGAACTCCAGCATCATGGAGCTCGACGCTCTGCCCGAGCACCTCGTCGTCATCGGTGGAAGCTACGTGGGTCTCGAGTTCGCCCAGATGTACCGGCGCTTCGGCAGCCGTGTCACCGTCGTCGAGATGGCGCCGCGCCTCATCGGTCGCGAGGACGTCGACGTCTCGGACGCGGTCAAGGCGATCCTGGAGGCGGAGGGGGTCACGGTCCGCGTGGGCGCCGAGTGCGTGGCCCTGGAAAGGCGCGGCAGCGGCGTGGCCGTGAGCGTGCGCTGCGGGGAGGGCGAGCCCGAAGTCGTCGGCTCCCACCTGCTGCTCGCGACGGGACGCGTCCCGAACACCGGAGACCTTGGTCTCGAGGCGGCCGGCGTCCAGGTGGATGACCGCGGCACCATCCCGGTCGACGACGAGCTGCGGACCAACGTCGAGGGCATCTGGGCCCTCGGGGAGTGCAACGGCCGTGGCGCCTTCACCCACACCGCGTACAACGACTACGAGATCGTGGCGGCGAACCTGCTCGACGGCGATCCGCGGCGCGTCACGGACCGGATCGTGACTTACGGGCTCTTCATCGATCCTCCGCTCGGCCGCGCCGGGCTGACCGAGGACGAGGTACGTCGCTCGGGCCGGCGGGCGCTCGTGGCGCGTCGGCCCATGTCCCGGGTGGCGCGAGCCAAGGAGAAGGGCGAGACCCAGGGCTTCATGAAGGTGATCGTCGATGCGGCCACGAAGCGCATCCTCGGCGCCGTCGTCCTCGGCGTCGGCGGCGACGAGATCATCCATTCGATCCTCGACGTCATGTACGCCGACGCCCGTTACACCACGATACAGCGGGCGGTCCACATCCACCCGACCGTCAGCGAGCTGATTCCCACGATGCTGTCCGAGCTGAAGCCGCTCGACTGACGCCGAGCGGATCCGACCGCTGTACCCTTGAGGCCATGGAGCCGCGAAGCCACGTGGCCCGCCAGCTGCGCGACCAGGCGCGATCCTGCGCCGAGATGGGCTCGCCTCTCTACGCGCACCTGCTGGTGAAGGCGGCCACGGACGTCGAGGCGAGCGGACCCTGTTGGGAGGTCCTCTCCCGCCATGTCGCGCCCGGACGAGGGGATGCTGTGGCACTGCGCTTCCTGGCCGCGGTGCATCGGCTCGTGCTGTCGGGGCGCGCCCCCGGCCTCGCGCGCCGGTATCCGAGCGCGGGCGGCCGGCCCGATGAACGTGTCTGGCAAGAGTTCCGCGGCCTGGTCGAGGCCGAGCCGGACGCTCTGCGCGCTCTGACCGCACGGCCGTGCCAGACGAACGAAGTGGGCCGCGCGGCGCCCTTGATGTTCGGCTTCTTGGCAGTTGCCGCGGAGTGGGGCCTGCCCTTGCGCGTGCTCGAGCTGGGCGCCAGCGCCGGCTTGAACCTCCGCTTCGACCATTTTCGATACGGCCTTGACACGGTGAACTGGGGCGACCCAAAGAGCCCGGTGGACCTGACCGGCCTGTGGCGAGAGGCGCCGCCGGACCTGGCCGCTTCGCTCGTCGTTGCCGCGCGCCGGGGCTGCGACCGCAATGCGCTCGATCCCTCCGACCACGAGTCGCGGCTCACCCTCCGCTCGTCCGTGTGGGCCGATCAGACGGAGCGCCTCGCGCGCCTGGAGGGTGCCCTGGAGCTGGCCGCGCGCATCCCGGCCGTCGTCGACGCCGTCGCGATCTCCGACTGGCTGCCCGAGCAGCTCGCTTCCACTCATCGGGGCCTCGCGACCGTCGTCTACCATTCCGTGGTCGTGGAGTACCTGCCCGAGGAGGCGCAACGAGACCTTGCGGCGACCTTGGCGGCGGCAGGCTCGCGGGCGACGCCGGAGGCGCCCCTCGGGTGGCTGCGCCTGGAGCCGATCTCGGGCGAGCGCCACCACGGCGTCACGCTCACGACATGGCCCGGAGGCCGCGAGCGCCTGCTGGCATTCTCGGGCGCGCATGGCGCCGACGTCGCGACGCCGGGTCCCCTTGGAAGTTTCGGCGGGTCGCTACTATGCTGAGTCCGTGGCGAGAGTGTGTCGCTTCTGCGCTGGGATCGTGCTCCTCGGCGTCGCGGCCTGCGGCGGCGGGCCCACGGCCGTCGCCGACTGGAGCATGGCGGACCGCACGGTCGACGTCGAAACGGATCAGCGGGGCGAGGGCGACGCCGACGCGCCTGGGCCCGACGGCATCGTCGACGACTACGACAACGCGCAGGGCGTTCTGGCCCCGGGCCTCAACGGCAACATCTCGACGAAGTTCCCGGACGACGGGCTGTACGAGGTCGTTCTCGACGGCTGTGGATCGAGCGGCGCCGTCCATTACGCCTGGTTCGTGGACGGGAGCGCGCCCTTCGAGACGGACGACTGCGAGGCGCGGGTCCGGATGTCGGAAGGCCCGCACGCGGTCGCCCTCACCGCGCGCGACGCCTCCGGCGGCAGCGACACGGTCGAGCTGCAGGTGGACGTCCGCGACCTGGTCGTCGTCGGCCTCGGCGACTCGTTCTCGGCCGGCTCGGGGGACTCCCGCAGCGGGCTCGTGGCGGCGGACTACGACCAGATCCGCTGCACGCGTTCCGGGCGCTCGGGACAAGCGCGAGCCGCGCTCGCGATGGAGCAGCGGGATCCGAAGACGTCGGTCACCTTCGTCCACCTGGCGTGCGGCGGGGCGCGCGCGGACCAGGGCCTGCTGCGCGCCCACAACAACCAGCCGCCCCAGCTCCTGGAGCTGCACGAGATCCTGCCGGCCGGACAGGCCGTCGACTTCGTGTCGTTCACTATCGGCGGCAACGACATCCGGTTCTCGGAGATCATCAAGCAGCTCATCAACGAGGCCGATGCGCCGCTGTCGAGCCTCCAGGGCGAGCAGCTCCACGCCCGTGTGCAGCGGCAGCTCCAGGAGCTGCGCGAGACCATGGCGCGGGTCGCGGCCTGCTTCGGCGACGGCTTCGAGGGCCGCCCCTGCGAGGTCTCCGGCCCGTCGGGACGGCCCGACGACGAGCGGGTGGTGACGCTGCCGCGCATTCCCGTCGCCGCGTCGAACCGAGTCGTTCAGGTCACGTATCCCGACCTGGCGACGCACTTCGGCCGCGGCGGGGCGGTCGAGATCTGTCCCAGCGGCGCCGTGGAGCGTCCCGGCGACCTGCTCGACGGGATCCTGGACGGTCGCGTCAACGGCGGCCCCCTCGACGACCCGCGCCCGCCGATCCTGAGCGGCGCGGAGTGGGCGTGGGGGGACGCGACGCTTCTGCAGCCCGCGGA
>DASSJI010000250.1:0-2075 GCA_035691285.1 Vicinamibacteria bacterium
TCCTGGCGATCGGCGCCTTGAACCTGCAGTTCGCGATGGACCTCCTGTCCCGGACGCTGAGCTACGTGCCCCAGGTGATCATCGCCGGCGCGCTGCTGGCCCTGGGCGCGCTCGTCAGCGCCTTCCTCCGCCGCAGCGTGCTGATCGCCGCCGTGAACGCGGGCCTGCCCTCGGCGCGCCTCCTGGCCGGCGGCGTCCACACGGCCCTCATGGTGCTCTTCGTCGCGATGGCCCTGGAGCACCTCGGCGTCGGGCGCCAGATCATCGTGGTCTCCTTCACCATCCTGTTCGGCGGCGTGGTCTTCGCCCTCTCCCTGGCCTTCGGCCTCGCGGGGCGGGACCTGGCGCGCGACTTCCTCGAGCGTCTCGTCCGCGGCCCCGCGCCGGAGGAGAAGCCGGACGATCTGAGGCACCTGTGAGCGACTTCCACCAGAGCGGGCCGGTCACGGCGCTGCCGCGGCTCGTGCCCCGGCCCATCGAGGACCTCGAGGGGCAGATCCAGGCCCTCACCGGGCGCTTTCCGGTCGCCCTGGTGATCCCGATGGTGCCGGCGGAGATGGACCGGCCGGCCCTGAGCCGCATCCTGGCCGAGCTGAAGCGGGTGAAGTACCTGGACACCCTGGTGGTCTCGCTCAACAAGGCCACCGCCGTGGACTACGCGCGCGCGACGTTCTTCTTCGCGAGCTACCCCGGACGGCAGGTGATCCTGTGGAACGAAGCCGCCCCGGTGGTGGCTTTCGTGAAGCACCTCGAGGAAGCCGGGCTCTACACGGGGGAGCCCGGCAAGGGCCGCGCCTGCTGGCTGGCGCTCGGGCTGGTGCTCGCCGAGGAGCGCACCGAGTACGTGGCCTTCCAGGACGCCGACGTCGTCAACTTCTCCCGCGAGATGCTGGCGAGGCTGGTGCTGCCGGCCGTGGACCCGACCGTCGACTTCGACTTCGTCAAGGGCTACTACGCGCGCGTCTCGGATCGGCTCCATGGCCGCGTGACGCGGCTGCTCCTGGCGCCCCTGCTGGCGGCGTTCACCCGGCTGATGGGGACGGACCCCTACATCCGCTACGTGTCGTCGTTCCGCTACGCGCTGTCCGGGGAGTTCGCCGTGAAGTGCGACCTGGCGCAGCGGATGAGGCTGGCGTGCGACTGGGGCCTCGAGATCGTCACGCTCTTCGAGGCGCTCCGCCACCGCGCGGCGAACCGGGTGTGCCAGGTCGAGCTGGCGGAGCGCTACGACCACAAGCACCAGGAGCTCTCGGCGGAGGATGCCGGCCGCGGCATCCACCGCATGGCGAAGGACGTGACGAAGCACCTGCTGCGGACCCTGGCCGCCGCGGGCGTCAACCTCTCCGGCGGCGTCCTGCGCAGCGTCCTGGCGGCGTACCAGCGGGAGGCCGAGGACGCCGTCGCCGACAGCTACGCCGTGGCGCGCATCAACGGGCTCGTCTACGACCGCCACGAGGAAGAGACGGCGGTCCACGTGTTCACCCAGGCGCTGCGGTTCTCCATCGACGAGTTCCTCGCGGACCCCCTGGGCGCGCCCCTCGTTCCCAACTGGGTGCGGGTCTGGGCCGGGGTCCCGGAGGCCGGAACACGCCTGCTCGAGGCGGTCCGCAAGTCGGGCGAAGGCATGCCGATGCCGGGCAAGGAGGGCGCGAGGGGGGAGCGCTAGGCCGGCCGCCGGGCGGCCGTGGCCCCCTTGCGCGCCGATGCGGCGGGGTCTATTTTCGAAGCCTGATGGCCGTCGAGTACCGCGATTACTACAAGATTCTCGGCGTTCCCCGCACGGCCACCGACAAGGAGATCAAGGCCGCCTACCGGAAGCTGGCGCGGAAGCACCACCCCGACGTGAATCCCGGCAGCAAGGACGCCGAGGCGCGCTTCAAGGAGGTCAACGAGGCCAACGAAGTGCTGTCCGACCCGGCGAAGCGGCGCCGCTACGACCAGCTGGGCGCGGACTGGGCCTCGTACCAGCAAGCGGGAGGCTCGGGGCACGGCGGGTGGCCCGGCGGCTTCCGCGTCCACACCCAGGGGATGGGCGCCGAGGACCTCGGGGGCTTCTCCGACTTCTTCAAGACGTT
>DASSJI010000251.1:0-6202 GCA_035691285.1 Vicinamibacteria bacterium
CGCGAGGTCCGAGCGCGGACGCTGGATCCTCACGCGCGGGGACGCGCGCACGCTGCCCGATGCCCCGATCCTGCGTCTCGATGCGGTGCTGGGGCGGGTCGCAGCCGTGCGCCGAAGAGAGGCACTCGTCGATCCCCCGGCCGCGCCGCCCGACTCGCTGCTTCGCGGCCTCGTCGTCGGCCTCTGTCGGGTCGCGCTGGATCTGAGCGCCCCGGCCGGCGCCGGCGTGCTCAAGCTGATGGTGGCCGGCCGGCGCGCCCTGCTCGGCGCCGTGAGCTTGGTCAGGGGGCGCGCGACCTCGGGTGCTCCGGATTGACCAGCAGGTCTGCGACCTCCTGGGCGATCGCGCCGTATCCCGTCGGCGTGGGGTGCGTCTCGTCGCCCTCGTAGTAGAGCGGCGCCTCGCCCCGCGCGGCGCGGGCGAGAAGCGGGGTGGTGAGGTCCCGGAAAGGCAGCGCGCGCTCCGTACACACCTGGCCGAGGGCGGCGGCCACGGCCCGCGACTTCCAGCGCAGCTCGTCCGGCCACCAGCCCTCGACCGGATAGATGCTGTCGCGGAACGGCACGAAGACCACGACGAGCCGGCCTCCATCCTCTCGGACACGGTCGGCGAGCCAGCGCACCTCGGCCTTCAGGAGCGTCAGCCCTTCCTCGCGGAATTGCCGCGCCTCGTCGGCGGTCGCCGGCCGCTGGCCGAGGGCCGTGGTGCGCTCGCGCGAGAGCGCACGCGTCGCAGCGCGGCGGACGAGTCCGAGGAGCTGCGAGCGCTCGGCGGCGAGCCGATAGCCCGGGAGCAGCGCGACCAGCCGGCGCGCCGGACGGACGCCCGGGTCCGCGGGCCCGCGGGCGTCTCGTGGCTCGGCCCGGCCGTCCTCGCGCAGGGAGAAGGGCCGCCAGTACAGGTCGCCGTCCACGTCGTCGCCGAGCACGGTGAGCAGGACCACGCCGGGCCGGTACGGGCGCACGCCCTTGACATACCACAGCGCCTTCTCGCCCAGGCACGTCCCCGGGTAACCGGCATTGATGACCTCCACGGGCCGGTCGCGCGTGAGGATCCTCTCGAGCTGCGCGGGGTAGGTGTCCGCGTCGCCCGCTCCCCAGCCGAAGGCCATGCTGTCGCCGAGCACGGCGACGCGGAGGCGGCCGGTCTCGGGCTCGCGGTCGTATTCCCGGGTGGCGCGGAAGCGTTGGGAGTTGATGGACACCGTCACGTCGAAGCGACCGGGCTGGAAGTGACGCCCCCGTATCCCCGGGCGCGGAACGCGGAGGCCGTCCTGCTCGTCGTCCCAGGCCGGTCGCAGCGGCTGAGGCGCGAAGACCCTCACCAGCCCCTCCGCGGCGACGAGGGCCGCGGCGCCGGCGCCGAGCGCCAGGTACGCGCTCTGGAGGCGCGCCCGCAGCGCCCGTCTCATGCCGACGGTGCGCTCGTTCGACGACCCAGAGAATCCCAGTCGACGAGCAGGAGCAGCAGCGGGAGGCTCGGGAAGAAGTAGCCGATCACAAGCAGGATCCCCGTGTGGAAGGCGAGAGCCGCCGCCAGGAAGGCGTGGGCGAACCGCGTGGACACGACCACGAGTGGCGCGCAGACCTCCAACAGCAACGTGCCCGTCGCGAGGGCCGCGCAGAGGGCCGGTTGCCTGGCCACCCAGAGCGCCAGGGGCGCTGCCGTCACCGCGTGGTTGCCCAGCACGTAGTAGTGGAGGTTTTCGGCGGTGAACCAGTCGAGCCCCGAGAAGCGCAGCTTGGCGAGGGCGGGGAAGAAGTAGTGGAACGCGAGCAGGAGCTGGATGAGCGCCAGCGGCCAGCGGTACTCGGGCGAGGCGGGACCTCGGTGGCGCGGAGCCTCGGCGAAGGACAATACGAACAGCGCCATCGTGGGAAGGGTCAAGCCGCCGAAGGCGGTGTGCGGCATGCCGGCCAGGATCTCCTCGAACGGCGCGAAGTGGTACAGGAGAAGGGCGGCGACGAGGCACGAGAGGCGGCACCACAGGCCGAGCAGCGCGGCCACCAGCGACAGGTGCAGGACGACGAAGAGGCCCCACTCGGCTGCCGGCGGAAGGCCCACGATCCCGAAGCGGACCGGGAGCATCTGCCCCGCGAGCACCCAGAACTCCTCGGGCCACCGAGCCAGATCCGGCAAGTCGGGGCGCGAGAGGAGGATCCAGAGCGCCTGCACGCAGACCAGCACCCGCGCGGCGATGAGCGCCATCGGACCCGCGGGGCGGAACCAGACCCGATCCCAGGCGTCTCGCAGCGCGGCCTTCAACGCCGGCGGTACTCGAAGATGAGCCGGCCCTGCTCGCGCGCCGACGGGGCCGGCGCGTCGGTCCGCCAGCAGGCGCGGTAGCCGCGGAGACCCACGTAGGGTTCCAGGGACGCTGCCGGCTGGCGTGGCAGGAGCAGCCAGTAGGGCGCGGCGGCCGGCCCCAGCAGCCGCTGGGGACCCAGGGACCGGCCGGAGGCCAGCCGCTCCCGGCTGGCCTCCGCCCGCTGGAGCAGGAATCCGAGCGCCCGCTCCCGGCGGTCCGCGGCGAGCTGGTCCAAAGCCTGCTCGAGCCAGTACTGCAGGATCGAGTCGAAGACGGGCGTGAACGAATAGGGGTCGAGCCGCCATTCAGCGCCCTTCACATCGACGCCGACGAGTCGCGTCTGGCAGACGAGCGAGTCCGCGCGCGCGCGCCCAACCGCGATGGTGTGGCTCGTGAAGGGCCAGGCGTCGCGCTGCAGGACGCCGGCGATGACGCTCGCGGTCGCGACGTAGGCGATCAGGGCGTTGACTCGGTGTCGGCGGCGTGCCCCCGTGTCCTCGGTCCAGAGCCTCAGCCCCAGCCACACGAAACCGAGGAAGACCGAGAGGCGCAGCGCTTCGATCACGGCCGGGCTTGGATCACGAGCTGAAACGCGCTCGCCGCCACCCGGCTCCAGCTGCCGAACCCCGCAGCGGCCAGCACCTCGGTGACGCCGCGCTCCCCTGCCAGGGGTCCCAGGCCGGGGCCCCCGTCCGCGATGGAAACCGGAAGGCAGTGCAGGACCGACATCGACGACGCGAGCCGGCCCCACGGCGTGTCCACGTCGACGCCTTCGCCGACCAGCGGCTCCACGATCAGCCAACGACCGTCGGGGCCCAAGGCTCGGAGAACCCGGCGGGCCACGCCCAGCGGATCCCCAACGTCGTGGAGGCTCTCGAACGACGTCACGAGATCGTAGCCTTCTCCCGGAAAGTCCGTGGCCGGGGCGCGCTCGAAGCGCAGCCCCTCGCCGAGGCCGGCGGCGCGGGCCGCCGCCCGCGCCATCTCGAGCGCGCGCTCCGAGGCGTCGAACCCGACGAAGCGCGAGTGCGGGAACGCACGGGCGAGCAGGAGGAGCGCCGCTCCCGAACCGCACCCGACGTCGGCCACGGAGGCGCCGACCTCGAGCCGCTCCTTCATGCCGTCGAGGGCGGGGATGTAGCGCTGCAGCAGCTCGGCCTGATAGCGAGCGCGAGAGGTCCGCGCCATTCCTTCGGCCAGGTCCGGGTCGTAGGCCGACGAGGGAATCCCTCCGCCTGATCGAAACGCCTCCTCGACCGCGTCCATCGACTTCAGGGCGGCGAGCGCCGTCTGGAACGAGCCGGCCAGGAAGACCCGGCCTCCCTCCTCGGCCAGGGCCCGCGCCTGCTCCTCGGGAAGCTCGAAAGTGCCGGCCTCGGGGACGTGGCTCAGGTAGCCGCCACACGCCTGGTTGAACAGCCACTCGCGGACGTAGCGCTCGTCCAGCCCCGTGCGCGCCGCCAGCTCCCCCGGCGTCAGCGAGCCCGCGCCGCGCATCGCCCGGTAGAGGCCCAGCCGATCGCCGAGGACGACGAGGGCCGCGCTCTGCGCCGCGGCCAGGTCGTAGAGGGCCCTGGCGAGAAACGCGTGCAAGCGCGCCTCGTTCAGGGCCATCGGGTCGGGCTCAGCGCGCGGTCCCCTCGGCCGGCGCCGGAGCGCCGCTCGCGCGACCAGGCGCTCCGCCCGCGAGCAACAGGAAGGGGAAGAAGAACTGCCTCACGAACCCTTCCGGCACGTCGACGTCCGGACAGCCGTACGCCTTGGGGCGCGTGAGGTCCTTCGCGGCGGTTCCGAAGAGGTAGTCCCAGAAGCTGAAGAGAGCCGCGAAGTTGGTGTTGCACTGCTCCGGGTCGGTCGAGTGGTGGACGCGGTGGAAGCGCGGGCTCACGAAGATGCGCCCCAGGACCGGACCCCAGTGCACGTCGACGTCGAAGTGCGCGAAGACGCTGAGGAACGTCACCGGCAGGTAGGGCATCCACGCCAGGTCCGCTCCTCCCAGCATGATGATGGGGATCGCCTTCACGGTGCCGAACACGGTCCGGTCGACCCAGTGCACGCGGAACTTCGTCAAGGGAGTCAGGGTCCGGGCCGAGTGGTGGATGCAGTGGAACCTCCAGTACAGGGAGTTCCGATGGGCGAAGCGATGCATCGCGTACTCGATCCCGTCGATGGCCACGATCACGAGCAGCGCCTTGGGGACGTCCGGCACGCTACCCAGCGGGTTGAGGAGCAGAAACGAGCCGGGGCCGTGGAAGAAGGCCTTGAACAGCCTGTCGATCGGCCCGGAGAACAGCAGGTAGTACAGGCCGCAGGCAAAGAAGAGGTAGTACGCCACGTCCGTCAGGAAGCCCCGGCTCCAGTAGCGCTTCCACTGCCGTCTCGTGAGGAGCTCGACTACCAGCACGAAGGCGAGGAGTCCCAGGAGCGTCTCGAGGAACCGCTCGCCGAGGAACATGACCTGGGCCTTCGCGAGTACGGCCGCCGCCAGCTCGGCGACCTCGCTCATGCTGCTCCGCCTCCCCGAGGTCCGGCCGGGGTCGCGCCGGGGCCGTCGATCTGCTGCATGGCCGGAGAGCGTATCGTCGTCGCGAGCAGAAGGAAAGGCAGCGCGAGCTGCCGGAGGAACGACTCGGGGATCGGCTCGCCCGCCAGGCCATAGGCGGGAGGCGGCTGGTCGTCGGGGCGCCCCGTTCGGAAGAGGCGGTCCCAGAAGCTGTACGTCATCCCGAAGTTCCGGCGCTGGTCGGCGGGATCCGCGGAGTGATGGATGCGGTGGAAGCGCGGGCTGACGATCACGTGCTCGAGCGGGCCGTAGCTCCAGCCCAGCCCCGAGTGAGCGAGGCCGTCGAGCGCCATCTGGAGCCAGACGAGGGGAACGAAGACGTGGGTCGGGACGCCGAGGAGGAGCGAGGGGACGAACTGGGTCAGCCCGCGCAGAAAGACGTCGCCAACGTGGAAGCGGAAGTTGGCCAGCGGGGTGAGCTCGCGCGACGAGTGGTGCACGCTGTGGAAGGCCCACAAGGCGGGGGTCGCGTGCATCCACCGGTGCGTCCAGTACAGCACGCCATCCATCGCCACGGAGGCGATCAGGAATTGGAGCAGCGGCGGCAACGTGCCCAACAGGTTCAACCGAAGGAATGGGGCGTAGCGGTCCGTCAGCCAGCCGAGGGCGAGGTAGCAGGGTCCGGACACGAAGAATGCATAGAAACCCCCGACGTAGAAGGCCGTGTAGACGGCGTCGGTGCGCGCGGAGCGCGTCAGCAGCCGGCGCCAGCCGCCGGCTCCGAAGCGGACGCGCACCGCGACGAGCGTCACCAGGAGCAGGGTCAACGCGCTGCCGGCCACTTGCGGGCGCAGCCAGACATCGCGCGCCCTGGCGAGCGCGGCGAGCAGGACGTCGAGCCACTCGCCCATCAAGTCGGTCGCCGGGCGGACCGCCACGCCTGCCAGTCGAAGAAGAGCAGGAGCAGGGGCGTGTTCTGGAAAAAGATCCGGAACAGGATGGAGTTGCCCACGTGGAAGGCGAGCGCCGCCGGCAGCAGCACCACGCGGGCGACGCTCGAGACGAGCACCAGTGGGAACAGGAGCTCGAGAGCGATCCCGGCCCACGCGACGAGCGAGCACGCGAGCGGGTGGCGCGCCAGGGCATAGCCCCACGACGACTCCGGCGCAGGGACCAGGGCCTGATTGAGCACCAGAAGATGGCCGCGGATGTTTCCCGCCTGCGTCCAGTCGAACCCGCTCGTGAACAGCTTGGAGTAGGCGGCGAAGAGGTAGATCTGGCAGAAGAGCACCTGCACCACGCGCAGCGGCCAGCGGTACTCCCAGGAGGGCGCGGGAGCCTGACGTCCCACCTTCAGCGCCAGCGCGTCGCCGCAGCGCGAGAACGATAG
>DASSJI010000252.1:0-11824 GCA_035691285.1 Vicinamibacteria bacterium
GTAGTGCGCGACGTTCGCCTCGTACAGGCGCGCGGCCGAGCCCAGCAGACGCTGCCACGACGCCTTGGCCTCGTCCTTGCCCGCCACGCCGCCCGCGATCACGAGCGGAACGAAGCGCTCGCGCTGGGTCGCGATCGGCACGTCCAGCGAGAACCGGAGCGGGACGTCCTTGGGCTCCTCCTGGTAGGGCATCACGGCGAGGTCCGTGGCGCCGGGCACGCCGATCACGCCGACGAAGCGCTTGGTCTCCTCGGTGAGAAGGTACAGCCGCTCCTTCTCGTCCCACTCCACGTTGGCCGTCATCAGCCCGGCGGGCCACATCAGCTTGAGGCGCGGCCGGAACGAGCCGAGCACGGTCGTCGGAAGCGCAGAGTCGACGTCGAGGAGGATCACGATGCCCGGCTCGTCGAGGGGCGCGAACACGATCTGCCGCACCGTGAAGGCCGCGTGCGAGTAGGTGAAGATCGTCGCCTCCGGCCGCACGCTCACCGAGGCGAGGATGTCAGTGCCCTCGATCTCGAGCGGGTACCCCTTGATCCGGAACGAGAGCCGGAGGTCGTCCAGCACCTTCAGCGGGTAGACCCACGCCTCGAGGCCGCGGTTCTCGTAGCCGAACGCCGCCGAGCGCCGACCGGCCACAGCAAAGAAACGCCCGGAACGGACCGGCTCCTCGAGGACGAGGCCGCTGGGCGGAAGCTCGAAGCGAGGGACTTCCGCGGCGGCCGGGCCGACACATAGAAATCCGGCGACGGCGGTGCGGATCCAGGTCCGGGACATCCAGCTTGCCTCCGAGGGGTCTCGCATTATCCCCCCAAGTCTCAGATGGGCAAGACTGAAACCGTTTTAGGAAGGGGGTTGACAGCGCCCCCCGCTCCGGACGTATGCTCTGCGGAAATTTCCCGACGCCATTCCAAGGTTTTATGCGCCTGTCTCGAGCACGAGCGACGCAGGGAGGATGAGATGAGGTTGCCACTCGGCCGCACCCGCCTGGCGGTGCTCCTGGGGCTGGCCTTCGGCCTGCTCGCACCGCCGGCCTGGGCCCAGGCGGTGTATGGCAGCATCGCCGGCATCGTCGACGATTCCAGCGGCGCCGCGATTCCAGGAGCTTCGGTCACCATCAAGAGCATCGAACGTCAGACCGAGGACACCGTCACCACGAACGAGTCCGGGCGCTACACGAAGGATCGCCTGCTGCCCGGTACCTACACCGTCAGGGCGGAGCTCTCAGGGTTCAAGCCCAAGGTGGTGTCGAGGGTGTTCGTCAACGTCGACACCCAGACGATGGTCAACTTCGCCCTGGAGGTCGGAGCGCTCACCGAGGAGGTCACCGTGACCTCGGCCGAGGGCCAGACCCTGAAGACCGACCGCGCCGACGTCGCCGTGACCTTCGAGAGCAAGCAGCTGACGGAGCTGCCGGTCCTCGACCGCAACTTCACCAAGTTCCTGCTCCTGACGCCGGGCACCCAGCAGCAGTCCTGGAACCACGCCGCGAGCGAGAACCCGCAGGGCTCGGCCCAGACGGTCGTGAACGGGCAGACCTTCAGCGGCACGGGCTACCAGCTCGACGGCACCGAGAACCGCGACCCGATCCTCGGCATCATCGTCATCAACCCCACCCTCGAGTCCATCGGCGAGACCAAGATCACCTCCCAGAACTACGACGCCGAGTTCGGCCAGGCCATCGCCGGCGTCGTCTCCGTGCAGACGAAGTCCGGCACCAACGAGATCCACGGCAGCGCCTTCGAGTTCCTGCAGCGCGACAACTTCCAGGCCCGCAACCCGTACTCGCAGTTCCAGGAGGACCCGCTGACCGGCCGTTTCATCCCCGAGTCGAAGCGCGACCAGTTCGGCGGCTCGATCGGCGGCCCGATCCAGAAGAACAAGTGGTTCTTCTTCGGCGACTACCAGGGCACGCGTACGAACGCCGGCGGCTCGCAGCTCGTGACCGTGCCGACGGCGCGCGCCCGCACCGGCGACCTGAGCGAGTACGGGGTCAACATCTTCGACCCGGCCACCGGCGCGCCGGACAGCCGGACGCAGTTCCCGGGCAACGTCATCCCGAGCGACCGCCTGTCGCCCCAGGCCCTCGCGGTCCTCAACCTGCTTCCGCTGCCGAACGCGCCGGGCACGGCCAACGGGACCCAAAACAACTACGTGGCATCGGGCATCGAGAAGTTCAACAACGACGCCTTCAACGTGCGCCTGGACGGCCGGCTCAGCGAGCGCGTGAACGTCTTCACGCGTTACAGCTACGCCAAGTTCGACCTCCAGGGGCCGCAGGCCTTCGGGGCCGGCGGGGGTCGGGAGCTGGTGAGCCTGGGCGGCGAGTCCAAGGTCCGGAACCACAGCGTGGCCCTGGGCGCCGACGTGACGATCAACTCCACGACGATCCTCGACGTCCGGCTCGGCTTCTTCAAGTACGGCGTCGACGTGCTGCCCAACGACTTCGGCACCACGCCGGCCGCCGACGCCGGCATCCCGGGCCTCAACAACGACGACTTCAGCTCGGGCCTCCCGTTCTTCGAGCTCAACGGCGGCACGTCGCAGATGCGCTTCGGCTCGGGCCTCGATGCGGGACGCTGCAACTGCCCGCTGGCCGAGCACGAGAAGCAGTACCAGTTCGTGACCAACCTCACGAAGGCAATGGGCAACCACACCGTCAAGTTCGGCGTGGACATCCGGCGCGCCTACAACCTGCGCGTGCCCAGCGACTCGCACCGGTCCGGCCAGCTCTACTTCGATGCCGACCGCACCCGCGGCGCATCGGGCGGCGGCATGGGCCTCGCGGCCTTCCTGCTCGGTGACGTCTCCCGCATGGTCCGTTACGTCAGCACCAGCACCGACGCCCGCGAGACCCAGTGGCGGGAGTTCTTCTACGTCCAGGACACCTGGCGCGCGACGGACAAGCTGACCTTGAACTACGGCCTGCGCGCCGACATCATCAACCCCCAGGCCGTGAACGACCCGGGCAACGGCGGCTGGCTGGACATCAACACCGGCGAGATCCGGGTGGGCGGCGTCGGCGACGTCGATCTGCAGGGGAACGTCGAGAACAAGGTCAACTGGGCGCCGCGCCTCGGCGTCACCTACCAGCTCAACGCCAAGACGGTCGTGCGGGCCGGCTACGGGCGCAGCTACGACATCGGCGTGTTCGGCTCGACCTTCGGGCACTCCGTGACGCAGAACCTGCCGGTGTTGTCCTTCCAGAACCTGACCCCCCCGGCGAACTTCCTGAGCGTGTTCAACCTCGCCCAGGGCCCGCCGGCGCCGACGTTCGTCGACGTGCCGCCGAACGGACGCTTCCCGCTCCCGAACGGCACGTCGGCCCGCCTGCTGCCGGACAAGCAGAACCTCTCCCACGTCGACGCCTACAACGTCACGCTGCAACGCCAGCTCACCGATACCCTGTCGGCCGAAGTGGCCTACGTCGGCAACCGCGGCAACGGGTTCTTCGGCGACAACCCGGCGACCGATACGAACCAGCCGACGCTGGACGGCTTCGGCACGATCCCACGCGACCTGCGCCGGCCGTTCTTCGCCGGCCAGGTGCAGACGGTGGACGGCCTGAGCGGCGCCTACGGCTGGACCCAGAGCATCGACTACTTCAGCAACACCGGCGAGAGCCGCTACAACTCGTTCCAGGCGAAGCTGACGAAGCGCTTCTCCGGCGGCTACTCGCTCCTGACCCACTACACGTACCAGGACGCCAAGAACAACTCCGGCGACTACTTCTTCATCGACCCGGACGTGAACTGGGGCCCCGCCGACTTCATCCGCAAGCACGTCTTCGTGCTGGCGGCCAACGCGGACCTGCCCTTCGGCAAGGGCAGGAAGTGGCTGAGCGACGCCGAGGGCGCCACGCAAGCGATCCTGGGCAACTGGCAGTTCAACACCAACGTGACGATCATGAGCGGGCTGCCGTTCAACATCGACTATCGGGATTCCGGTGCCGACCGCGACACCGGCCCGAACCGGCCCGATCTCATCGGCGACCCCCAGACCGGCAGCGGCGACGGCATCACGAGCCCGTATTTCAACGTGACCCCCATCGGCACGGCCGGCAGCGCCTTCGGTCGCCCGGCCCGGGGAACCTTCGGCAACCTGCCGCGCAACGAGCTGCGCGGGCCGGGCTGGTGGAACGTGGACGCCTCGCTCTTCAAGCGCATCACGTTCGGCGGCGCGAAGGCCCTCGAGTTGCGCGTCGAGGTGCAGAACCTGTTCAACCACATCAACGACAACAACCCGGACGGCAACATCGGCGTGCCGGGAAACAACAACCCGAACGCGGGGTTCATCACCAGCATGGCCCCGAACGCCCTGCCGCGTAACCTCCAGTTCGCGGCCCGGTTCCAGTTCTGAAGGTCTGAGGAGCGCCGCAGGGCGCGCCTACACTCCAGGGGAGGGGCTTCGGCCCCTCCCCTTCGTACGTGCGGGTGCGGTGCGAGGGCGAGTCGTGGAGCGGGGCCGTCGCTATAATTCGGGAAAGCGATGAGGATGGGCGCTCTCCGGCTGCTGTCCGTCGGCCTCCTCGCCACGGCCGCAGAGGCCGGACCCGGGATCGAGCTGCAGGATCCCGACGGGCGCCCGGTCCTGCCCCTCCCCGCTTCCGGCGGCCCGGCGACGGTGTTCGTGTTCGCGCGCACCGACTGCCCGATCACGAACCGCTACGCGCCCGAGCTGCGGCGCCTCCACGACCGCTTCGAGCCCTTGGGCATCCGCTTCTGGCTCGTGTACCCCGATCCCGGCGAGAGCGGGGAGGCCGTGCGCCGCCACGCTCGTGAGTACGGCTACGGCTTCGCGCCGCTCAGGGATCCGAAGCACCAGCTCGTCCTGCTGGCGGGAGCGCGCGTCACGCCCGAGGCCGCGGTGTTCGTCCCCGACGCGAGCGGCCCCCGCCTGGTCTACCGGGGCCGGATCGACGACCGCAACGTCGCTTTCGGAAAGACGCGAACGGCCCCGGGCGCGCACGACCTCCAGGACGTCCTGACGGCCCTCGCGCAGCAGGAGCCCGTGGCGTCGCGGACGACCGCTGCCGTCGGTTGCGCCATCGCGCCGCTCGAATGATCCGGGGGGCGGCGGCGCTGCTGCTGCTCGCACTCCCCGCGAGCGCGGCGTGCAGGGGCGACGCGCCGGCCGCGGCGGAACGCGTCACCTTCAACCGCGACATCGCGCCGCTCGTGCATCGCAATTGCGCTCCCTGCCATCGGCCCGGCGAGGCCGGCCCCTTCAGCCTGCTCACCTACGCGGACGTGAAGAAGCGGGCGGACCAGATCGTCGAGGTCACGGGCACCCGCTACATGCCCCCGTGGCCGCCTGAGCCGGGCTACGGGGACTTCGCCGGCGCGCGCCGGCTTTCCGACGCGGACGTGGCGCTCCTCCGTCGCTGGGTGGACTCGGGCGCTCCCGAGGGCGCTCCCGAGGATCGGCGCCCGCCCCCGACCTTTACGGAAGGCTGGCAGCTCGGGCCGCCGGACCTCGTGCTCGCGCTCGACGCGCCTTTCACGGTGCCGGCCGAGGGGACCGACGTGTTCCACAACTTCGTGCTGCCGCTGAAGCTGCCCTCCGCCCGCTACGTCCGCGCGATGGAGCTGCGCCCCGGCGACAAGCGCGTGGTCCACCACGCCAACGTCCTCGTGGACCGCACCGGATCGGCGCGGCGTCAGGACGCGCGGGACCCCGGTCCGGGCTTCGCAGGGATGGACGTCGAGCTGGAGTCCGACAGCTTCGAGCCCGACAGCCACTTCCTCTTCTGGAAGCCGGGGACCGCCGCCGTCACCGAGCCCGACGACATGGCGTGGCGCGTCGACGCCGGGACCGACCTCGTGCTCAACCTGCACTTGCAGCCGTCGGGGAAGCCGGAGCCGATCCGGCCGCTCGTCGGCCTCTACTTCACCGACCGGGCGCCCACGCGCTTCCCGATGCTCGTGCAGCTCGAGCACGACGGGGCCCTCGACATTGCTCCGGGCGCCAAGGACTTCGTCGTCGACGACCACTACGTGCTGCCCGTCGACGCCGAGCTGCTCGGCGTCTACCCCCACGCCCACTACATCGGCCACGACGTCCGTGGCTTCGCGACCCTCCCCGACGACAGCCGCAAGGAGCTGATCTGGATCCGCGACTGGGACCTCAACTGGCAGGCCGTATACCGCTATCGGACGCCGGTGTTCCTCCCCCGGGGCTCCCGCGTCGAGATGCGGATCCAGTACGACAACTCCGCCGACAACCCCAGGAACCCGAGCGATCCGCCAAGGCGCGTGAAGGCGGGCAACCGGTCCTCGGACGAGATGGGCCATCTGTGGCTCCAGCTCCTCCCGCGCTCGCCCGAGGACCGGGTGGCGCTCCAGGAGGCCCTCATGCGGCGGCGGCTCGAGAAGTATCCCGGCGACTTCGTCGCGCACGCGAACCTGGGTGCCGTGCTCGAAGCCCGCGGGCAGCGCGAGGACGCCCTCCGCGAATACCGGCTCGCGCTGCGCGCCCGGCCCGAGAGCGCCGCTGCGCTCAACAACGTGGGCGCCCTGCTCCTCTCCCTCGACCGGCCCGTCGAGGCCCTGGCCGCGTTCCGCGACGCGGTGCGGGCAGACCCGGGCTACGCCAACGCCCGCTACAACCTCGGCAGCGTCCTCGTGGCGCACGGCCGCTTCGAGGAAGCGGTCCCCCATTTCCGGGAGGTGGCGCGCCGGCGTCCCGAGGACGTCGGCGCCCTCACCAACCTGGGCGGCGCTCTGCTGGCCGCGGGCCGAGCGGGAGAGGCGCTCGTCCCCCTCGAGCGGGCCGCGGAGCTGGACCCGCGTTCGCTGAACGCCCGCTTCAACCTCGGGCGCGCCCTCGTCTCGCAGGGCCGATTCCGAGAGGCGTTGCCGCACCTGGAGGCCGCCGCGAGGCTCGCCCCGGCCGACCAGGATGCGCGCCGCGAGCTGCTGGCGTTGCGCAAGCGGCTCGCAGCGAGCGGATGACATTGGGAGCGCACGTGTCCGATCCGCTGCTCTGGCACCGCCTCCAGTTCGCCTTCACGATCGCCTATCACTACCTGTTTCCCCAGCTCACGATGGGGCTCGCCCTCCTCATCGTCGTGCTCAAGGCGGCCGGCCTGCGCACGGGCGACGCGCGCTGGAACGACGCAGCGCGCTTCTGGATCCGGATCTTCGGCCTGAACTTCGCCGTCGGGGTGGTCACGGGCCTGCCCATGGAATTCCAGTTCGGCACGAACTGGGCCGCCTTCTCGAGGTTCGCGGGCGGCGTCATCGGCCAGACCCTCGCCATGGAGGGGCTGTTCGCGTTCTTCCTGGAATCGACCTTTTTGGGCCTGCTGGTGTTCGGCGAGCGCCGCCTGGGCGCCCGCGGCCACTTCCTGGCCGCCCTCGCGCTGTTCGCCGGGAGCTGGCTCTCCGGCTACTTCATCGTCTGCACGAACGCCTTCATGCAGCATCCGGTGGGATACGCCGTCGGCCCGAACGGCCTCCTGACTCTGGCGAGCTTCTGGACGTTCGTGCTGAACCCCTGGGCGCTCGTCCAGTACGCCCACACCATGACGGCCTCGGTGGTCACGGCCTCCTTCGTGATGACCGCGGTGGGCGCCTACTACGCCCTGCAGAGAAGGCACGAGGCCCAGGCGCGGCTCTTCCTGCGCGTGGGCGTGACCGCGGGGCTCGTGTCCAGCGTGCTGGTGGCGTTCCCCACGGGCGACCTCCACGCGAAGATGGTGGTGGCCCACCAGCCCGTGGCGCTGGCGGCCATGGAAGGCCGCTTCGAGAGCGGCCCCATGGCCGAGATCAACCTCATCGGCCAGCCGAACGTGCGCGCGCGGCGACTCGACAACCCGGTCCGCGTCCCCGGCGTCCTGAGCTTCCTGGCCTACGGCACGTTCCACGCGAACGTCCGGGGCCTGAACGAGTTCCCCGAGGACCTGTGGCCGGACAACATCGAGCTGCTCTACTACGCCTTCCACGTCATGGCCGGCCTCGGGACGGTGTTCATCCTGACGATGTCGCTCGCCGCGTTCCTGAGCTTCAGGAACCGCCTGGTGGCGGCTCGGCCGATGCTGTGGACGCTGCTGCTCGCGTTCCCCTTCCCGTACATCGCCAACACCGCGGGCTGGATGACGGCGGAGCTCGGGCGGCAGCCCTGGCTGGTCTACGGCCTGCTGCGCACCGCCGACGGCGCCAGCCCCACGGTGCACTCCGGAACCGTGCTGTTCACTCTGATCGGCTTCACGGGGCTCTACTCCGTGCTGGGCCTCTTGTTCCTGTTCCTGGTCGGGCGCGAGATCGCCCATGGCCCCGTGTCCGAGGACGAGGTGGCGCATGGTTGAGCTGTGGTTCGGCATCGCTGCCCTGACCATCACGGCCTACGTGGTCCTGGACGGCTTCGACCTCGGCGCCGGGGCGTTGCACCACGTCGTGGCGAGGAGCGACGCCGAGCGCAGGCAGGTGCTGGCGGCGATCGGCCCGTTCTGGGACGGCAACGAGGTCTGGCTGCTGGCCACGGGCGGCGTGCTGTTCGTGGCCTTCCCGCCGGTGCTCGCCGCGGGGCTGTCCGGCTTCTACTTCGCGATCTTCCTCGTGCTGTGGACGCTGATCCTGCGCGGCGTCGCGATCGAGTTCCGCAGCCACCTCGAGGATCACCTGTGGCGCGCGGCCTGGGACGCGATCTTCGCGGCGGCCAGCGCGACGCTCCCGGTGCTGTTCGGCGCGGCGCTCGGGAACCTGGTCCGCGGCCTGCCCCTCGACCGGGACGGCTGGTTCTCCCTGACGCTCTTCACCGACTGGAGCGCCGCTCCGCCGGTGGGCATCCTCGACTGGTACTCCGTGTCGTGCGGCGCCTTCGCCTTGATCGCCCTCGCCGGCCACGGCGCGACCTACCTCGCCTGGAAGACCGATGGCCCCGTCCACGAGCGCAGCCACAGGCTCGCCGGCCGCCTCTACGCCCTCGTGGCCGTGCTCTGGCCCGTCCTCACGCTGCTCACCTTCCGGGTCAACGCGCCGATGCTCGGGGCGCTCCCGGCGCGCCCGTTGGCCTGGGCCGCGCTCGCCGCAGCCGTGCTCGGCCTGGTCGGCGTTCGGATCGGCCTCCGCCGCGGCCGCCCGCTCCACGCCTTCCTCTCGTCGTGCGGGTTCCTCGGGGGCATGCTCGCAGCCACGGCGGCCTGCGCCTTCCCCGTGATGCTGCGCTCGGTCCCCGACGCGGACCTCTCGCTGACGGCCTACAACTCCGGCGTGCCGGCCGCGAGCCTGCGGACCGCACTCGCGTGGAGCCTGCTCGCATTCCCCCTGGTGGCCCTCTACTTCGCCACGCTCTTTCGCCTGCACCGGGGCAAGGCCGTCGCGGCGTCGGCCCGCGAGGGGTACTGAACGGCCGTCCGAGGGACGGGGGCTAGCCGGCGATCCAGCTCGTGAACAGCGCGCGGGCCCTGCCGCCCTCGAAGCGCCGCCGGACGGCGTCCAGCACGCGAAGGCGCACGCCCCCGCCTTGCTCGTAGAAGCCCAGCCAGTAGGGCACGTGCAGGTCGAGGGGAACGCGCGTCGCCCGAAAGGACAGACGGCGGGCGCGGAAGAAGCCCGTCTGGTACACGATGCGCCGCAGCTTGTCCTCCAGGAGCCTCGCGGCTTCGCTCTCGGCCAGCGTCGCCACGGGCCGGTTCCGCGTCTCGACGAGCGCCAGCTCGTCGGGCGAGGGCGCGCGGTCGAACTGGAAGGGATCCAGGCTGCCGTCGACCGCGTCCACGGCGAGCCAGGTGACGTACGGGCGGGCCGAGCTCGTCACCTCGACCTCGTACACGTGGAACGGCAGATAGGCGTCGGCCACCGACCGCAGCGGCGCGCCGCCGAGCCACCTCGGAAGCCGGAGCAGGCCGCCCTCGAAGCGCGCGATGGCCTGCGCCTGCGTGAGGTTGGGCCTCAGGCTGCGGATCGCCGCCGGGGAGGGCGCCGGCTCCACTAGCGGAAGTAGATCCAGAGCCCGATGACGGTGGCGAGCAGGGCGCCGCTGAACGCCACGTTGAGCCGGTGCTCCAGCGTCGTCTCCCGGGCCAGGGTGTGGACGGGCGCCACGGGCGCGGTGTCGAGCTTGTCGTCCACCGTGGCGAAGGTGAGGCCGGCGAGGGTGCGGCGCTCGGGCGCCGGCGTGGCCAAGCTGACGGCGATCAGCACGGCCGAGCACGCGACGAACATCAGGATCGCGTAGTGGAGGAAGTTCATGTCGACGAGCCAGCGGATCGCCGCCGAATCGTAGTGGCGCGTCTTGTCGAGGACCTCGAAGACGAAGCGCACGGTTCCCAGGACGAACCCGACGAGCAGCGAGGCGATCGCGCCGCGCCCGTTCATGCGCGGCCACAGGATCCCGAAGATGAAGCACACGGCGATGGGCGGGCTGATGTAGGCCTGCACGCTCTGCAGGTAGATGTAGAGCTGGGAGCTGAGCAGGTGGATGAACGGCACCCAGAGCAGGCCCAGCACCACCATCACGCCGGTGGCGGCGCGGCCGAAGTTCACGAGCTGGCGCTCCGAGGCCTGGGGCCGGATCTTCTTGTAGAAGTCCAGGGTCACCATGGTGGAGGCGGAGTTGAAGACGGAGCTCATGGCGCCCATCAGAGCGGCGAGGAGCGCGGCGATCATCAAGCCGACGAGGCCTGGGGGCAGCAGGTTCACGACCAGGGTCGGATAGGCGATGTCGCCGTTCGTGACCTGGCCGTTCTCGATCTTGAACAGGTCGCGGAACAGGGCGAAGGCGATGAGGCCGGGCAGCACCAGGATGAACACCGGCAGGACCTTGAGGAAGCCGGCGAAGATCGTCCCCGCCTTCGCGTGCCCCTCGTCCTTCGCCGACAGGACGCGCTGCACGATCACCTGGTCCGTGCACCAGTACCAGAGGCCGAGGATCGGCGCGCCCAGGAAGATGCCGGTCCAGGGGAACTCCGGATGGTCCATGGGCTTGATCATGCTGAAGTAGTCGGCGGGCACCGCCGCCCGCAGGCCCTCGAAGCCGCCCACCTTGTCCAGGCCGATCCAGGTAAGGGCGATCGCCCCGGCCAGCAGGACGAGGGTCTGGACCATGTCGGTGTAGATCACCGCCGCCAGCCCCCCCGCGATCGTGTAGATCCCCGTCGCCACCACCAGGAGCACGGCGGCCGTCATCGGGCTCCACCCCACCACGCGCTCGAGCACGATCGCCGCCGCGTACAGGTGGACCGAGATCTTCGTGAAGATGTAGGCGATGATCGAGACGCTCGCGAGGTAGATGCTGCACTGGCGGTTGTAGCGCCGCTCCAGGAACTCGGGCATCGTGAAGACGTTGGAGCGCAGGTAGAAGGGTACGAAGACCCAGCCCAGGACCAGCAGGATCAGGCACGCCAGCCACTCGAAGTGGCCCACGGCAAGGCCAGAGGTCGCCCCCGAGCCGGCCAGGCCGATGAAGTGCTCGGTCGAGATGTTGGACACGAACAGCGAGGCGCCGATCGCGAACCAGCCCACGTCGCGGCTCGCCAGGAAGTAGTCCTCGGACGTCCGCTCCTTGAGCGAGAAGTAGAAGCCGATGCCGAACACGATCACGAAGTAGGCGGCGATGATCGCCAGGTCCACGGGCTCCAGCGTCCGATGGACCGCGGCGGGTGCCGTCGCGAAGAACATGGATACCTCCCGCGTCTCGAGGCGCGTGGGACCGGACTGGATGGCGCGAAGCGGAGCCTATCCCTTCGCCTTTTTCGGTGTCAACGGCTCGACGAGGGCCGCCCTCTGGATCTCGGCGGCCTGGCCGCGCGTGAAGTCGGCGAAGGCGCGCGTCGCCGCCGGCAGGAAGCGGCCGGGCAGGAGCAGGGCGACGGTGCGGCGCA
>DASSJI010000253.1:0-20878 GCA_035691285.1 Vicinamibacteria bacterium
CTGCAGCGGAGCAGGAGCGGCGTCGGCAGCGCACCCCTGGCGAGGCGATCGCCGAGCGTCTCCCCCTCCAGGTATTCCATGACGAGGTAATCGGTGTCGGCTTCGTGCCCGACGTCGTACAGCGCGCAGATGTGGGCGTGCTGCAGGGACGACACGGTCTTCGCCTCACGCTCGAAGCGCTGCCGCCTCTCGGGTTCGGAGGAAAAGTGCGGCGGCAGGACTTTGACCGCCACCGTGCGCTCGAGGCGCGTGTCGCGCGCCTTATAGACCTCGCCCATGCCCCCCGCGCCGACCGGCGCAAGGATCTCGTAGGGTCCGAGGCGCGTCCCCGCGGCGAGGGCCATGGACTCCTCTCGGCTGAAAGGATTGGAACAGGCGCGATCTTGAACGATCGACCGGCTTGGCGCAAGGCGGGCGCGATGCGCCGCCTATTGACCCGTGCCTCGCTAGCCGCCGGCGCCGGCCTCCCCGACGAGCGCCAGGAGCGCCTTCTCCGCCTCCTCCGGATGGAATCCGAAAGGGCCCATGTCGCCCTTGTAGGCGATCCGGCCGCCCGGGCCGATGACGTAGATGCGTTCGGGCCAGGCGGCGAACGCCTTGTCGGCGCGGTTGTCGATGGCGTCGATGGCCAGCGGCATGCGGTACTTCAGGCGCTCGACCAGGACCTTCGCCAGCTCCTTCCGCTCGTCGAAGGACCTGGGCTGCTTGAAGAGGAGGTTCTCCTGCCGGTTCGACTCCATCTGCCACTCGTCCTCGGGGTGGGCCTCCGAGATGTAGACGGTGAGGAAGCTGGCCCGGTCCCTGTGCGCGTCGTAGATTCGGTGAAGATCGCCGATCTTCTTGCGGAACGGCGGTCAGGTACAGCTCCCGAACACCAGGAACGCCGGCTTCTCGCGCCACAGCTCCGCGAGCCGGAGCGCGGAACCGTCGTACATCGTGAGCGCGAGGTCGGGCGCCGGGCCGCCGACGCCGAGCGCGCCTCGCTCGCGCCGATCGAACTCGTTGTAGCGCAGCACGCCGGCCTTCACGAGCTGGTACCAGGTGAAGAAGCCCGCCGCGGCGACGGCGACCGCGATCCCGGAGCCGATCAGCAGCCTTCTCTTCATGTGCGGGGCGACAGTTTACACTCAGCTCCCGAGGAGCGCCCATGGACCCGATCCGCTACGCCGCCGCCGCCTGCCAGACGGACTTCCCCAACCCGGTCGAGCGCCGGCAGATGGCCGGGAACACCGACCGCATGCTCTGGATGATCGACCAGGCCGTGGCCGGCGCGGCGCCCTTCCTGCCGGTGCGCCTCGTGGTCTTCCCCGAGTTCGCCCACGCGGCTCCGGTGTTCGTGACGGCCGCGGAGCTCCACGAGAAGCTGGCGGTCGAGATCCCGAACGAGCACACCGACCGGATCGCGAGCAAGGCGCGCGAGCACGGCCTCTACGTCCAGACCGGCTCGATGCTCGAGCGGGACCCCCGCTGGCCCGGCCACGTCTTCAACGCCACGTGCCTGATCGGACCCGAGGGCCTCCTGTACAGGTACCGCAAGGTCAACACCTGGCTCCCCTACGAGGTCCACACGAGCCCCCACGACCTCGACGGCTACGACGAGGCGCTCTTCCCGGTCGCCGAGACGCCCATCGGCCGCCTGGGCTGCGCGATCTGCTACGACTGGCTGTTCCCCGAAGCGATGCGGCAGCTCGCCGCGAACGGCGCCGAGGTGCTCATCCGCGTGTCGGCGTACATGGATCCCTGGGGCGCCACGGAGCCGATGGACTGGTGGACCCTCGTGAACCGCTGCCGCGCCCTCGAGAACACCGCGTTCGTCGTGGCCGCGAACCAGGGCGCGAGCCTGCGGCACTACCCGCCGTACTCCTGGCCCGGCGGCAGCATGGTCGTGGACTACGACGGGCGCATCCTCGCCCAGGCCTCGCCCGGCCCCGGCGAGCGCATCGTGACGGCGCCTGTCGACGTCACGGCGCTGCGGCACGAGCGTTCGGTCCGCACGGGACACCACATGCTCGCCCACCTGCGTACCGAGGCGTATCCGGTCTACGGCGGCCATCGCTACCCGCCGCGCCGGGCGAAAGGCGCTCCCTCGTACGAAGAGAACCTGCGCCTCATCGAGGACGCCAAGAGCGGCCTCGCGCCGGCTCCTCAGGCCGAGGGCGCGCTCGAGAGGGGATAGGGCAAAGGCTCCGTCAGCGCCCGCAGGGGAAGCGGGCGCCCCGTGTCCCAGAACTGGCGGAGCTGGCGGATCGCCTCGCCGGTGTTCGCTGGAGTCGTGACGCTGGCGGTCAGTGTCCCGGCGTCGACGAGCCGAGCGCCGTATCCGGGACAGGCGTCGACGCCGAGCAGGCGGACCTTGGCGAACATCTCGCGGTGCGGGGCGCTCGCCAGGCGCTGCCAGGCGGCGCGCGCCCCCATGGCGATCTCGTCGCTCTGCGCCGCCACCACGCCGACGTTGATGCTGCGCGACCGGTACAGGCCGTACCACGAGTCGAACGCAGCGCCCCCGCCCGCCTCGGTCCAGTGTCCCGCCTCGGTCGTGTAGAGCGTCAGGTCGCGGCCCAGGGTCGAGCGCATCCCCGCGAGGCGCTCCACCGCGGCCGAGGACTTCTCGGGGCCGGTCACGCACAGCACCTCGCCGCTCGCAGGCAGGAGGGCCCTGACCTGGCGCCCCTGGATCTCGCCGATGCGCCGGTGATGGGTGCTGACGGTGCCGAACGGCACGCGGGTCCCCCACAGCCCCGCGTGGCTCTCGAGGCCGGGCGGCTCGATGTTGAGCAGGACCAGGCCCACGCTCCCGGCCAGCTCCTTGAGGATCAGCTCCGCGGACGAGATGCTCGCGGCCTCGACCACGACCGCGTCGACGGCCGCGGCCGAGCCGCGCACGCGTCCGCGGATCACGCGGAGGTGGTCGAAGCCCGGCGCCAGGACGACCTCCGCCTCGACGCCGGCGCGAGCCGCCTCGCTGCGGGCGTCCTGCTCCTGGAGGAGCTGGTAATGGTCCGTCTCGCCGCCCTCGCTCGCGCCCACGAGGACCACCAGAACTCGCCGCGTCATGGTGAGGTAGTGTAGCTCGGGTCGGCCCGCCCTATTCCACGTACCCCAGGGCGCGCAGCTCCTCCATCAGGGCGCCGGCTCGGACGGCGCGATCTGTCCGACGAACGCGAGCGGCTCTCCCTCGCTCACCGGCGGCGTGGCGACCACGTAGAGGATCTCGCCCGCGAACGGCGCCCGCACCTCGGCGAGGGTCGCGCCGAAGGGGTCGCCGAGCCGGCCGACCAGCGCACCGGCCGTGACGCGCTGCGCCTTCTCCACCGCCGGACGCCACACACCGCTCGCGGGAGCCCGCAGCACCTCGCTGCGGTCGATCCAGACCGGTCTCGCGACCCGGGCGCTCGGCGCCTCCATGATCCCGAGCTGCGCCACCAGGCTCAGCGAGCCGCGCTCCTGCGCGGCAACCGAGGCCTCGTCGGTCAGGCCCAGGCCGCCGGACTCGACGGTGAGCGCCGGCTTTCCCCGGAGGATCGCCGTGTTCGAGGTGTACATGCTGCGGGCGAGGTCCTTCGGGCGCTCGCGGTCCAGCACGATGTAGTCGAGGCCGAAGGCGAGCGCCATCTCCTTCGAGGCCGCGTCCAGCCTGGGATCGCCCGAGATCTGCCAGTAGCTGTACGGCCGCAGCGACTCGTTGCCGTCCCCGCAGTGCAGGTCGGCGAGGTGCGTCGCCTTCTCGATCACCTGGGTCGTGATCGCGTGGGCGATCCGCTCGCTGTTCGTTCCGTCGGGCCGTCCCGGGTAGACGCGGTTGAGGTTCTTCCCGTCCGGCCCGTAGTAGATGCGCCGGCCGTAGAAGGCGGGAGGGTTGGCCATGTGCACGAGGATGACCGAGCCCGTCATGCGGCGCGGGTCGAGGCGGGAGACGACGCGCGGCAGCGCGACCACGGACGTGTACTCGTAGCCGTGCGTGCCGGCGATCAACGCGAGCACCGGCCCCGGCTTCGCGCCGTGGACGACGCTCACCGGGATGCGCGCGCCGGCGTCGACGCCGTCAGGCACCTCGATCCAGCCGGAGGCGGCCTCGCCGCGGCGGGCGGTGACGGAGCCCACCGACAGCGCTTCCTCGGACGTGGTCCCCGTGCCCGCGGAGAGCGCCGCGCTTGCTGCCGGCGTCCCCTTCATGTTCAGCATCACGAGTGCCGCGAGCGCCAGCGCCGCGATCGTTCCCATGTCCTCCTCCTAGGCTTCGGTCCGGGTCCGATCAGAGAGTCGCGAGCTTGAGGCCTTCCACACGCTCGAAGTGCTTCCGATTGCGGGTCAGGAGGATCCCGTCGTGCTCCAGGACGATTCCGGCGATCAGGCTGTCCGCCATCCCGATCGTCTGGCCGCGCCGATCGAGGGTCCGCCGCACGGCGGCGGCGCGGTCGGCGCCGGCGCGGTCGAGGGGAAGAGTCGTGAGCGGGTCGAGCAGTCGGCGCAGCAGACCATCGGTGGTCTGGTCGCGGGCGCCTGCCAGCAGCTCGAAACGCGTCACCACCGTGGTCCCGAAGGTCCGCGACTCCAACTCGACGGCAACGCGGCTCGCGGCGGGCTCGCGCCCGGCCAGGAAGTCGATCAGCACGTCCGAGTCGGCGACGATCAACGCCAGCGCTCCCGGGCCGCCTTGACTCGGTCTTCGAGCTCCTTCGCATCAGCCTCCGAAAGGATGCCCTTGAGCCGGGCCGCACTGGCCCGCTCGCTGGTGACACCGAGGTTGGCCAGGTAGGCCTCCACCGCCTCCGCCACCAGGATAGAAAAGCCCTTGTGCCCCCTTTCAGCGGCGAGACGCAGGAGCATTGCCCGGTGCGCGTCGCTCAACTCGATCGTCGTGCGCATGAAGCAGGAGCGTAACGTGCACATGCATGCATGTCAACAACCCCTTGCGGATCAGTGCGCGCGCCGATCCACGACGATGCGTCCTTCCTTCATCACGAACGCCACGCGGCGCATGGCCGCGACGTCGCTCAGCGGGTCGCCGTCGAAGGCCACGAGGTCGGCGGCGGTCCCGGGCTGGATCGCACCGACCTGGTCGCGCAGGTCCAGGAGGTCCGCGGCGAGGCCGGTGGCGGATCGAAGCGCATCGAGAGGCTTCATCCCCTCCCGCACCATCGCCTGCAGCTCCTCGGCGTTGGTGCCGGGCATCTCGAAAGTGTCGGACCCCATGGCGATCTTCACGGGCGTCCGGAGCGCGGCGCGGAAGGCCGCGGCGTGGCGCTCGACGGTCGCCTGCAGCTTCGCGCGGTTCGCCGGCGAGATGGGGCCGAAGATCTTGCCGTCGCGCCAGTACTCGTAGACGAGGAGCGTCGGGACGTAGAAGACGCCTTTCTGCGCCATGAGCCGGAACGTGGCTTCCTCTACGTACAGGCCGTGCTCGATCGAGTCGGCGCCGGCCGCGACGGCCGCCCGGGCGCCCTCGTCGGAGTAGGTGTGTGCCGCGACCTTGACGCCGCCGGCGTGCGCCTCGTCGACGAGCGCGGAGAGCTCTTCGGCCGACCAGGTGCGCGCGCCGCTCAAGACGTCGCTGCGCGTCGCCCGCTTCTCGTACGACTCGACGTAGACCTTGATCACGTCGGCGCCCTGCTTCAGCAGCGTTCGAACCTGGCGGCGGACCGCCGCCACGCCGTCGGCCTCGTAGGCGATGGCCGGCGGAGGATGGTACGGCGAGTAGCCCGTGAGGCCGTACGAGCCCGTGGCCGCCACGGGCTGGATCGCTGCGAGGACCCGAGGCCCCGGAACCAGGCCGCGTTGGACCGCGTCGCGGAGCGCGACGTCCGCGAAGCCGGCTCCCTCGTTGCCGAGGTCCCTCACCGTCGTGATCCCCGCCTCGAGGGTCGCCCGGGCGTTGACCGTCGCGTGGATCGCGCGCAGCTCCGGGGTCTCCCTGAGGATCTGCTCGTCGTAGCCGCCCGGGTGCAGCGCGAGGTGGGTGTGCGTGTCGATCAGCCCGGGCAGCAGGATCCGGTCGGCCAGGTCCACGACTTGCGCGCCGGGAGGCGCAGCGAGACCCGCGCCCACCTCGGCGATCCGGCCTCCTCGGACCACGACCACGCGCGCCCCTTCCCGCACGGCCTGCCCGTCGAACAGCCGGGCGCAGCGGACGTGCGTCTCGGGCTCGGGCGCCTCGGCCCACGCCGCGCACGCGAGCGGGACGGCGACGAGCACCGCCCGGACGGCGCCTGGGATCCGCATTGGCGAACCTCCGTTCAGAGGATGATATGCCGTGCTTCAACGGCCGCCAGGGCGCTCGCGATAGGCCTTTCCGCTCCGGTAGAGGGACAACCGCCCGGCGATCTCGTCCGCCATGGCGGACCGAGGCGGCGCCAGGGCGAGGGCGGCTTCGGCCGTCGCGGCCGCGCGGCCCCAGTCCCCGGCGGAGGCGTACGACGCGGCCAGGGCGTCGAGGATCGCCGGGTCGCGGCGCGCCGTCAGCTCGGCCGCGCGCTCCGCGAGCCGCTGCGCCTCGGCGGGGTCGCGCAGCCTGGCGTCGGCGTGAGTAGCGAGGATCCAGGCGAGCTCCCCCATGGGCGCAGGCCAGTCCTGCCGACGCAGGAGCGCCGCGCGAAAGTGCGAGATCGCCTCGGCGTCCTTCCCCAGCATGCGCAGGGCGAGGCCGAGGTTGTTGTGGGCCTCGGCGTCGTCGGGCTGGAGCCGCAGCGCCTCGCGGAAGTGCCGGGCGGCTTCGTCCGGGCGCCCGCGCGAGCCCAGAAGGGTGCCGAGGCCGTTGTGTGCCGCGGCCATCCGCGGGTCCAGCTCGAGGGCGCGCCGGTACTCGCGCATCGCCTCTTCGGGCTGGCCCTGCTGCTTCAAGGCCCGGCCCAGGTTGAAATGCGCGACGGCGAGGCGAGGATCGAGCCTCACCGCCTCCCGGAAGTGGCCCAGCGCCTCCTCGGTCCTGCCCTTCTCGCGCAGCGCCACGCCGAGCCAGTCGTGGAGCTCCGCGTGGTCCGGCTTCGTGCGAAGGGCCAGCTCGAAATGGGGGATCGCCTCGTCCAGCTTCCCCTGGGATGCGAGCGCCGAGCCGAGATAGGCGTGTGCCTCGGCCGATGCGGAATCGAGGGCGAGCGCGCGGCGGTACGAGTCGATGGCGGCTTCCAGCCGGCCCTGGCGCGCCAGGGCGAAGCCGAGCTGGGTCGCCGCCTCGGGGCTCTGCGGCCACGCGTCCACGGCCGGGCGCAGGACGCTCACGGCCTCGTCGAGGCGGCCGCCGTCGGCGAGCGCCCGGCCGAGCCTGGTCCTCGCTTCCAGAGAATCCGGCCGCGCCTCGAGGGCCTGCCGGTAGTGGGTGATGGCGGCCTCGACCTCGCCGCGCCCACGCAGCAGGCCGGCGATCTGGAGCCGCGCGGCCTCGTTCTCCGGGGCCAGCGCGACGGCCCGGCGGGCCGCCTCGAGGGCCGCCTTGGGGTCGCCTCGCGCCACGGCGACGCGGGACATCTGCAGGTGGCAGTCGGCGAATCCCGGGCGCTGCCGGAGCATCTCCTCGCACAGGACCCGCGCCTCGTCGTACTTCTTTTCCTCGACGAGACGCGACAGCCTCTGGTCCGACCGGAAGAAGGAGATGAGATCCTTGGGATCCTCCTTGCTCCGGTCGAACACGATCTCCGCGCCGCCGCCGCGGCTCAGGTATCCCAGGGACTCGAGGCGCCGCCGGGCATCCTCGTCCAGGCCCGCGGCTTCTCCGGGCTTCGCGGTCGCCAGGGATGCCGCGAGGATCCGCTTGAGCTCACCGCCGAGCGCCTCGGCGCGCGCCGGCTCCTTCGCGGCGAGGTCGTTCGCCTCCGCCGGATCCTGGCGCAGGTCGTACAGCTCGGGCCGCGAGGTCTCGATGTACTTCCAGCCCTCCTTGATCACGCCGAGCAGCGAGCTCGTTCCGTAGTAGCGCGTGGGCGTGACCGTCTCGGCGTAGAGGGATCGGGCTCCGCCCCCGGCGGCCTCCCCGCGAAGCCAGGGAGAGAGGTCGACGCCCTGGAGGGCGTCGCCGACTGGAATGCCCAGGAGAGCCGCCACTGTGGGCACGACGTCGACGAGGCTCACCGGCCGATCGACGCGGGCGGCTCGCGGGGAGGCGCCGGGCACGCGGAACACGAGAGGCACCCTGAGGGCGCTCTCGTAGATGAAGAACCCATGGTTGAGCTCGCCGTGCTCCCCGAGCATCTCGCCGTGGTCGCCGGTGACGACGATCAGCGTCGATTCGTAGAGACCGAGCTCCCTGAGCTTGTCCAGCACCTGTCCCGCGCAATGGTCCGCGAACGCGATCTCGCCCGAGTACTCGTCCCCCTTCCACTGCGAGGCGAAGGGCTCCGGCGGCTCGTAGGGATCGTGGGGGTCGTAGAAGTGGACGAACAGGAAGAAGGGCTCCCGGCCATGGCGCTCCAGCCACGCCGTCGCGACCCGGCTCGTCTCGTCCCCCTTGCGCTCGGCCACGTCACCGATCCTGTGCACCGCCTGGAAGCGATCTTCGTATGCGGAAAAGCCCTGGCTCAGGTTGAAGCGGCGGTCCAGCACGAAGCTGCTCACCACCGCGGCGGTGGCGAAGCCGCGCTCCTTCAGCATCTCGGCCAGCGTGCGGCTGGCGTCGGGAAGCCGCTCGTGGAGGTTGTCCCTGACGCCGTGAACGGGCGGCAGGGTGCCCGTGAGCAGCGAGGCGTGAGCGGGAAGCGTGACCGGGACCGGCGTGTACGCGTTGGCGAAGACCACGCCCTCCCGGGCCACGGCGTCGAGGCGCGGCGTGGTGGGCCGCGGAAAGCCGTAGCTGCCCACATGGTCGGCCCGCAGCGTGTCGACGCTGATCAGGAGCACGTTGCGGATCGCCGGGCGGTGCGGGACGCAGGAGGCGGCCACGGATGCGCAAAGAACAGACGCGGCAAGCCGCGAGGCTCGAAGCCGTCTCGAGGGCATTCGAGAGTCTCTCCCGATGCCGAATGCAGCTACGCGGAGAGCGCCCCGAGCGGCAGCTCGGCATCGCCAATGCTACGCGTCGTCGCCATGGCGCCCACGCCATTATATCGGTCCGCCCGCGGAAGGTCTGGCTCGATCCCTCGAGGGTCCGAGGCGGCGAAAGGGCCGGAGCCGACGACCGGACCAATGAAGAAGGGGCGGCCCCCGCGAAGGGACCGCCCCTGGAACCGGATCGCGGTGAGGTCTAGAACGCGAACCGCACCATGAGCTGCAGCAGGCGGGGGAAGCCGCGCGACGAGGAGATCCTGCCGAAACTCGAGCTGCCGAAGCGCGTGTTCGGGCCGTTGAACTGGGTGTTGTTGAAGATGTTGATGATCTCCGCCCGGATCATCAGCTGCTTGCCTCCGCCGCCGATCGGCTCGATCTTCTGGAACGCCACGTCGGTCTGGGTCTTGTTGGGCGTGCGCATGTCCGTGTTGGTGCGGGGGGCGTTGCCGAAGGTGAACGCCGGCGCCGTCGACCACGCGGCGGGGTTGAACCAGTTGTTGATGCAGCTGCACGACGGGTCGTAGTGATCCTCGGTGCTGCCGTCGGTCGCCGGGCTCGTCCCGGTGAGATTCGGCCGCTGCACGCGCCCGAAGACGCCCGAGTTGTTGCTGTCCTGGATGATCACGGTCGGGAAGCCGGTCTGGAAATATCCCGTCGCCGTGATCGACCAGCCGCCGAACAGGGTGCGCGCCAGCCCCGGCTCGGAGAGATGGCTCTTGCCCCGCCCGAAGGGCAGCTCGCCGGTCAGCGCGAAGTTGACGCGGTGCACCTGCTCGGTCGAGGAGTTCGAGTACTCGGCGTCGAGGTCGTAGCTGTTCACCGGACGGGCGATCGCGTTGCTGTCGGCGCTGAACTGGTTCCGCTCGCCGAAGATGTTGTTCTTGTTCGAGGCGTACGTGTAGTTGATGCGGCCGCCCCAGCCGCCCCGGATCTGCCGCTCCAGCCTGAGGATCATCGAGTGGTAGCGGGCGTAGCCCTCGCTGACCTGATGGGCCAGCAGGTCACCGAACTGCGGATACGGCCTCAGGAGCTGGCCGCGGGTGATCGTCGGCGTTTCGGCCAGGGCGCCGAAGCGGGGATCGCCGTAGAACGGGTTGGGTACCTGGTCCAGCAAGGCCGACCCGAGGGACTGGAGGCTCGGGTCGAGCTGGTTGATGTTGACCGTGTTGGAGTCGTTGCCACCGACGCCCATGCGCTCCTGCCGGGCGCCCACGTATCCGATTCCGGCAACGACGCCTCCCCCCAGCTCGCGCTGGATGTCCAGGGAGAACTGGTGGACGTACGGAGACTCCCGGAACTGGTCGACGAAGTTGATGCTGCCGCCGGCGCCGGTCAGGATGCCGTTCGCGCTGCCGCTGGGCTGGCTGATGCCGGCCGGGAACGGGTTGACGATCGAGCAGGTCGCACAAGGCGTCAGGCCGCCGTCCGTGCTCGCCACGTAGTCCGTCACCTGCGTGAAGCCGCGAGCCCCGAGGTTGTCCTCGGTGGGGAAGGCGTACTGGTACGGCGCCCAGAAGAGGCCGTACCCGCCCCGCACGACCGTCTTCGGGTTCGCCGTCCAGGCGAAGCCGACGCGCGGCGAGAACTTCGCCTTGCTGGGGTCGCTCTGGTGCTCTGGGTACCCGTCGACGCCGGCATACATCAGGCCGCCTCTCAGGTTCGCGCCAGGCACCTGGAACGGCCAGGGCCGCTCGCGGTCGAAGCCGACCGTGAAGGCGTTGTTCTTCTCCTGCAGTCCCTGCTCGAACTCGTAGCGCAGGCCGAAGTTGATGGTGAGGTCGGGATTGACCCGGAAGTCGTCCTGGGCGTACGCCGCGTAATAGTCGATGTAGAAGTCGTTGGGCGTCGCGACCGGTATGCCGCCGCTCGACGGATAGCCGAGCAGGAACGAGGCCAGCGCGTAGCGGTCGTCCCCAGGAGGATCGAGCGGATCGGCGCCGGTGAACTGGCCGTCGAAATAGAACTCGCCGCTGGACTGGCCGAACGACGTGTTCTTCAGCCCGATCTTGCGATACGACGCGCCGAACTTGACGGTGTGGTGGCCCCAGAGCTTGGACATGGAGGCGTTGGCGTCCCACGAGTAGTACGTCGTGTCCTGCGGGGCGCGGTCGCCGAACATCACGCCGTTGTAGTCCGTCCCGTAGCTTCCGATGCCGATGTACGGGAACTTCTGTTGCGGGACCGAGTTGACGTAGCTCGACGAGAAGCCGAGCGTGCCGGGATCGAAGTCCACGGGCACGCAATCGTCGGCGAAGGACGTGTAGCCCAGGCGGATGTGCGCCGCCGTCGTCGGGTTGGGCGTGATCGTGTTGTTGATCGCGATCACGTGAACCTGGCGGTAGAGGGCGCCGTCGCCGGGGTCTGCGGGGTTCTCCCCGATGTCCCCTCCGTAGGAGCGCGGCCGGGGCTCGGTCGAGTCGTAGATCCCGTAGATCGCCGAGGAGCGGACCGTGTCGCTCCAGATGTGGTCGAGCTTGATGGTGCCAGTGATCGAGCGGTCGACGAGGGCGGCGGTGGCCGGGCCCGCGCTGGGCCAGTACGGCCGGATCCCCTGGGCCACGGGGCTGATGCGGTCGGCGGGGATCACGTTGCCCGGGAACGGGTCCCGGATGTACCCGCCCGGGTTGTTCGGGTCGGGCCGCGTCGTCAGCGGGTCGTAGATCGTGACGCCGCTCTGGGAGAAGTCCCCGCTCAGCTCGCGCTCGTTCGGGGCACGGACCACGGCGTCGTCGGTTGTCTTCGTCTTGTAGCCGTCGAACGACAGCCAGAAGAACGTTTTGTCCTTCTGGATCGGACCGCCGAGGGAGCCCCCGTAGAGGTAGTAGTACGTGTCGGGCTTGTCGCAGCTCCCGGTCCCGTCCTCGCAAGCCTTCCGGGCGAAGAACGCCAGGGAGCGGGCGCCGCCGGGACGCGTCTGGCCGAGCAGGCTGCCGTGCCATTCGTTCGCACCGGACTTCCCGGTCGCGTTGAAGACGCCGCCTCCTGTGCGACCCATCTCGGCGTCGTACGTGCTGACCTGGATCTTGACCTCCTCGAGGCCATCGATCGGCGGGATGATGGTCGCGCGGTTGCGGATGTCGACGATCGAGACGCCGTCCAGCGTGTAGTTGTTGCCGCGGCGGGGGCCGCCGGCCAGCGACAGCAGCGAGGAGTTCGTCTGGTCCTGCTGCCGGACGAACTGCGGATCGCCAGTATGGGTCACCGCGGGGGTGATGGTGGCGAGGAAGAACGGGTTGCGTCCGGCCGTCGGCAGGGTCTGGAGGGTCTCCTCGTCCAGCGTGCTGCCGATCGATGCGTTCGAGGTGTCGAGGGCGGTTGCCTGGCCTTCGACGGTCACGGCCTCCTGGAGCGACCCCACCTCGAGGGCGAAGTCCAGCGTCAGGAACTGCTGGGTCCCGACGCGGATGCCCTTGCTCTCGATGGGCTTGAATCCCTGCATCGTGACCTTGAGCGTGTACCTCCCCGGGTCGACGTTCACGAAGGCGTACTCGCCCACGTGATTCGTCACGGTGTTGCGCGTCGCGTTGGTCGCTTCGTTGACCAGGACGACGCTGACACCGGGCACCACGCCAGCCGGATCGCGCACGGCACCGCGAACGCCGCCGTGGAACGTCTGGGCCAGCACGGGCGCCGCCGCTCCGAGGAATACCAAAGTCGCGACCAGCCGGCCGCGCCACCTCGCCATAGGCACCTCCGTTGGGTAGCAATGGCCGCCGGCGCCGTAAAGCCGGCGTCACCCCTACCAGGTTTCCGGAATTTCCGTGAGCGGGAGGTTAGGTCCGCAGTGGGAGCGGCGTCAAGAAAAAATTACGGGCGGCTCGGATTTTATGCGTGGCCAGATGCCGTAGAGTATGCGGGTCCCGTGCCCATTCCAAGGATCCAGGGTCTCGCGGCCCTCCTGCTGGCGGCCTGGCCCGCGGCGGGTCAGGACGGTCGGCCGTCTCTCCGCGCCTCGCGGATCGAAGAAGGCGCCGCGCCTTCGGTCGACGGCCGGGTCGAGGATGCCGTCTGGGCCCAGGCGGAGGCCTTCACAGGCTTCACTCAGCAGCAGCCCGACGAGGGCCAGCCCTCGAGCGAGCGCACCGAGGTCCGGGTGCTCCACGACCGGCGGAACCTGTACATCGGCATCGTGTGCTTCGATACCGAGCCCGACAAGATCGTGGTGACGCAGGGCCGGCGCGACGCCGACCTGGCCGACACGGACTCCGTCCAGGTCATCCTCGACACCTTCAACGACCACCAGAACGCCTTCCTGTTCGGCACCAACCCCCTGGGCCTCGAGCACGACGGCCAGATCGCCGCCGAGGGCCAGGCAGGCGGAGTGCTGGGGCCCGGCCAGCAGACCGGTTTCGGCGCCTCCGGCGCCCAGCGCGGCCAGCTCCTCGGCTACAACAAGAACTGGGACGGCGACTGGACGGTCCGCTCGCAGATCACCGAGCGCGGATGGGAGACCGAGATGGTCATCCCGCTGAAGACCCTCCGCTACGACGGCGGACCCGACCGGCACTGGGGCATCAACGTGATGCGCAACATCCGCCGCAAGAACGAGCAGGCGTTCCTGGCCCCCATCCCGCGCGCCTTCAACATCTACCGGGTGTCCCTGGCTGGCCACCTGAACGGGCTGGACCTGCCGGCCCGCCGTGACCTGCGGGCGACGCCCTTCGGCCTCACGGGCTTCAGCGAGGACAACACGCTGCCGGCCGACCAGGACGACACGCTCGGCGACGTGGGGTTGGACGTGAAGTGGGGCATCACGCCGAAGCTGACAGCGGACTTCACGGTGAACACGGACTTCGCCCAGGTCGAGGCCGACGAGGAGCAGATCAACTTCACGCGCTTCGACCTGTTCTTCCCCGAGAAGCGGCCCTTCTTCCTGGAGAACGCCGCGACCTTCCAGTTCGGCCAGCCCCAGCAGGTGGACCTCTTCTTCTCGCGCCGGATCGGCCTCTCGCGGATCGGCGAGCCCATCGACATCCTGGGCGGCGCCCGGCTCTCGGGAAAAGTGGGCCGCTTCAACATCGGGGTCATGGACATGCAGACCGAGGAGGCCTTCGGCCCGCGCACCGGCCTCCTGATCGCACCGGCCAACAACTTCGCGGTGGCGCGCGTGCAGCGCGAGGTCGGCCAGCGCTCGAGCTTCGGGGCGATCTTCGTGAACCGCCAGGGGACCGGCGACTCCGCCGCGGACGAGGACTTCAACCGCGCCTACGGCCTCGACGCCAACCTGGCCGTCTCCAAGAACGCGCGCCTGTTCGCCTTCCTGGCGCGCTCCGACTCGCCGCAGCCCCTGGGGTCGGACTGGGCCGGCCGCGCCTTCTTCGACCACCGCGGCCACCTCTGGGAGGTGCGTGGCGGCTACACGCAGGTCGGCGAGCACTTCAACGCCGAGGTCGGCTTCGTGCCGCGAACGGGATACCGCAAGCCCGAGATCTTCGTCCAGTGGGGCCCCGAGCCGCGCAGCCCCAGGCTGGCGTGGGTGCGCCGCTTCACGCCGCACGTCAACTTTTCCGATCACTACGGCTTCGAAGGGGAGCTCCAGACGCGGTTCTGGCACGTCCACTTCTTCGAGGTCTTCCAGGAGAACGGCGGGCGCTTCGGGACCCAGGTCAACGTCCAGGCGGACCGTCCCGCGGTCCCCTTCACCGTGTACACCGGACGGGACGGCACCCGGGTCACGATCCCGCCGGGTTACTACGAGTGGACGGAGTGGGCGGCACACTGGTCGAGCGACCCGAGCGGCCGCGCGTTCTTCTCTGGCCAGGTGAACTGGGGCGGGTTCTACGACGGCGACCGCACGCAGCTGAACGTGGAGCTGGGAGCGCAGACAGGACACTTCCAGGCGAGCCTGGGGTATATCCGCAACGACGTCGCGCTTCCGGGCGGGGAGTTTACCTCCGATCTCGCCCGCCTCAGGGCCACGTACTCGTTCACGCCGCGCGTTCTGCTCCAGGCCCTCGTCCAGTACAACAGCCAGGTCGAGACGCTCTCGGCGAACATCCGGTTCGCGTGGCTGTCGCGGACCGGGACCGGCCTGTTCGTGGTGTTCAACGAGAACCGGGACACCTACGTTTCCGGCGCCGGCGAGCAGGTCCTGGGCCGCGCCCTGATCGTCAAGTACACGAGACAGTTCGACTTCTAGGAGACGTAGCGCAGCGCGCGCTCGGCCTCGCCCATGGACTCCGCCGCTCATCCCCCGCTGCGCCGCCAGCTCGGCCTCACCGCCGTGGCTGCGGTCGTGGTCGGGGACATGCTGGGCTCGGGGGTGTTCTTCACGCCGGGTGAGCTGGCGGCGGTGGCCCAGGCGCCGTGGCAGGTCTACCTCTTCTGGGGCCTCGCGGGGCTCATCACGCTGTGCGGTGCGCTGACGCTGGCCGAGCTGACCTGCCTCCTGCCCCGCGCCGGCGCGAGCTACCACATCATCCGCGAGGGCTTCGGGCCCTTCTGGGCCTTCCTGAAGATCTGGATCGAGATGTGGGTCAGCGGCCCGGGGTCCGTGGCGGGCGTGGCGATTGCGTTCGGCGAGTTCGCGGTGCGGCTCCTGGAGGGCCGCGCCGCGGTCTCGGCCACGACCTGGGGCGCCGTCGCGATCCTCGCCTTCACCGCCGTCAACCTTCAGGGCGTGCGCTGTGGCGGACGCACGCAGATCGCGTTGACCGCCGTCAAGCTTCTCGGAGCGCTGGCGCTGATCGGCGGAAGCCTCCTGCTCGCGGCTCCCGTCGCGCCGTCGGAGCGGGAAGCGTCCGCGGCGGCCGGCGCGGACCTGCTCGGCTTCGTCCGCGTGGTGGGCCTCGGCCTGGCCGCGGTCCTGTTCACCTACGACGGCTGGGTGGACGTCACACACGTGGCCGGCGAGGTCAAGGAGCCGCGCAGGAACCTGCCGGCCGGCCTGGGGCTGGGCGTCCTCGGCATCACGCTGCTCTACCTGCTCGTCAACTTCGCGTACCTGCGCGTCGTGACCCTCGAGGCCATGCGGGCGGCCCCCGCCACCGTCGCGGCTACGGCGGCGGTCGCTGCGTTCGGACCGGAGGGGGGCCGGATCCTCAACGCGCTCATCATGGTGTCCATCCTCGGCGCGCTGGGCGGCCTCGTCATGACCCTGCCCCGGCTGTACTTCGCGGGTGCCTCGGAGTACGACGCGCCGACGCGCGGAAGCCGGCTGAACATCTTCTTCTCGGCGCTGTCGCGGGTCTCCGCGAAGGGCGTGCCCGCGGGCTCCGCGCTCTTCTCGGCGGCCCTCGCCGTGACGGCGCTCCTGTCCTTCGGTACGTTTCGCCGCATCGTGACCTTCTTCGTCGTGCCCGTGCACTTCGTGAACATCCTGATGGTGGCGTCCGTGTTCCGGCTGCGCCGCCGCTCGGCTTCGGCGGAGGCGCCCTACCTCACGCCGGGCTACCCCTGGGTGCCCGCGATCTACATCCTGGTGCTCGCACTCTTCCTGGTGAGCGCCATCCTCTACAACCCTGTCGACACCCTGATAGGAGTCGCGATGACGGCCACCGGGATCCCGGTCTACCTGTCGCTCCGCAGGGGCCGGCCGTGAGCGGCCCCTACGTCCGCAACGCCTACGGGAGCTTGAGGCGGGTCATCGTGCACAGGCCCGGCCCGGAGCTGGACAAGGTCACGCCGGAGAACCTGAAGGAGTTCAACTTCGTCCGGCCGGTGAACCGCGAGAGGTTCGTCGCCGACTACGACGCCATGCTGGCGCTGTTCAGGGCCGAGGGCGTCGAGACGCTGTTGCTTCGCGAGGTCCTGGGGGGTGACGACGACGCGCTGCGCTACATGGACCACCGGCCCAACATCACCTACACGCGCGACCTGGCCGCCGTGTTCTCGCGTGGAGCCGTGCTCATGAGCCCTCACCTCAAGGGCCGGCGCGGCGATCAGGAGATGCTGGCCCGCGCCTTCTGGCGCCTCGGCGTCCCGATCCTGGGCGCGATCGAGCCGCCGGGCTTCCTCGAGGGAGGCGGCGTCACTCTGATCGGCGACGACACGGCGGTCGCGTCGCTGTGCGACCGGGCGAACGAGGAGGGCACCCGGGCCCTGCGCGAGATGGTCCTCGGTCGGGACGTGAAGCACTTCCTCGAGGTCCCGCTTCCCTTCGGGCACGTCCACATCGACGGCATCTTCATGGTCCTGGACGAGAGGCTCTGCCTGATCCACGAGGATCCCCTGGCGCTGTTCCCCTGCCGGTTGTACGAGACGGGGCGCGCGGAGCCGCGCCACGTGTTGTTCCCGGAGTTCCTGGAGCAGCGCGGCTTCACCTGCATCCCGATCACCTACGAGGAGCGCAAGGGCGGGCACCTGAACGTGGTGGTCACGGAGCGCTCGCGGCGGGCGGTGGGCTTCGCCCAAGCGGCCCGCGTGGGCGCGGAGATGGCGCGGCACGGCTTCGAGCTCCTGACCTTCCCCTCCGACGAGCTCTTCATGGGCAAGGGCGGCGCGCACTGCATGACCTGCCCCGTCGTCGTCGCCTGAGCGGGCTCAGCCGCCGGGGATCTGGATCTCGCGCGCGTAGAACCCCGCGTCGAGCCTGCGCGTCCGCACGCTTCCCTCGCGGATCGCCAGCTCGATCCGGTAGCGGCCGGGCTCGAGGGAGCGCACGTTGTGCGACCACAGCGTCCACGGCTCGGGGCCGTCCGCTCCGATCTCCTGGACAGGCACGAAGGCCTGTCCAGGATTCAGCCGGATGCTCAAGGCCCGGGGGCGCGACGTGCCGCCCCAGAGCACGCCGTCGATCCGGTACTCCGCCCGGCCGTCGCCTTTCGCGCCTCGCTCGACCCGAACGGGTACCGCAGCCGGATCGATCGTCGCCGGCTGGAAGTCCCGCGCGAGCGGAGCCTCGGGATCCTGGTGCGTGCGACCGGCGTATTCGCGCATGTGATCCGTCGCCGGAGCGTCGTCGGCCAGAAGGACGATCTCGTTCACCCACTTGATCGCCGCACAGGCGTACCAGCCGGGCACGACGAGGCGAACTGGGAAGCCGTGGTCCGCTCGCAGGGGGGCGCCGTTCATCTCGGTGGCGAGGAACGCTCCCGACTCCCGGATCTGGTCGAGCGTGAAGATCCAGCTCGCTCCCGAGACCGATCCGGGATCGAGGGTCGCATGCTCGTCGAAGCCGGAGACGAGAACGTGCGTGGCTCGCGGAAGAGCGCGCACACGCTCGAGCACACGCCCCAGCCGGACGCCCGAGAAGCGGGCGGCGCTCATCAGCCCGAAGTGAGCCGCGCGCGAGTTGCCCGCGCACTCGAGGAGCTGGACGCCCTGATCCTCTGCCTCGCGCCTCAGGGAGTCGATCGGAATGTCGAGGGGCGCCTCGACCAGCCCGGCGACGCGGACCTTCCAGGAGGCCGCGTCCGGGAGCCGATCCGGCGACGCGGTCCGGATGAAGAACCTGTCGGAAGGAACGAGGAGCGACCCGCGCGAGAGCGTCGAAAGGTCGAGAGCCCGGCGGCGCCCCAGCCCAAGGCCCACCGTCCGCTCCAGGGGGAAGCTGCCCTCTCCCAGGAACGGCACCGCGGCCCCGACGTCGGATGCGGCTTCGGCGAGGGACGGGAGCCACGCCGCGAGCGCAGCTCCCGGGAAGAGCTCCAGAAAGCGGCGGCGGCTCTGGTCCATCCGGAGCCGAGTCTACCTGTTCCGCGTGGTCAGGGCCCGCACCTCTGAGCCACTCGCTCCGTGATCTCATTCGAGCTGGGCGGGTTCTCGCCGAGCCCAAGACTATGGAGCATCTCGTGGATCACGGTCGCCTCGGCGCGCGACTCGAGTGGGGCAAGCGCGAGGTCCATTGCGCAAGGGCGACAACGTCCTGGACCGCACGGAGGGCGCGGTGGTGTGGATCGACTCCCCCATCTCTCGCCGCCATGCTCGCATCGTGGTCACGGAGGGCGGCGCGACGATCGAGGGCTCGAAGGGGCAAATCATGGCCGTGGACGTGAGTCCGGAACCCCCCCCACGAGTCTCCTCTGCTCGACTCCTCTTCGAGCACCGCTACGAGGCGTTGAACCACTGGTTCGAGGAGCTGGAGCGGCTCGTAGCGGCAAGATAGCGGCCCGCCTCACATGACCGTCCACCACGGCGCCGCGAGGACATCCTCGGCGAGCCACGAGACGCTGTCGCCCGTGTGCAGCAGCAGACCTGCGCGGGAGCGGTCTCCGTGCTCCTTCCGAAACGCCCGCAGGCCGTCGGCGTCGCCTGTCCGCGGACGCGCCGTCGCCTTGACCTCGATCGGGAGCAAGTCGCCCTTCCACTCGACGACGAAGTCGACCTCGCGTCCCGATGCGGTCCGCCAGAACATCACCTGGGGCCCGTTCGTCAGCGACGCGGCCCACGCCAGGAGATCGCCGAGCACGAGGCTTTCGAGATGCGCGCCGCGCGGCTCGTCCTCTCCGGCCAGGTGCATCGCCAGCGCCGTGTCGTTCCAGTAGAGCTTGGGGGTCTTGATGAGCCGGCTCGTCCGGTTGACGGAGAACGCCGGCAGCCGAATCAGGAGGTAGGAGACCTCCAGCAGGTCCAGGTGCCGGCTCACCGTCGGCTGAGGCATTCCCACGTCTCGGCCCAGCTCGGCCTGGTTGACGAGATTGCCGATTCGCAGGCTCGCCGCCCGCATCAGCCGCCGGAAAGCAGGCAACGAGTCGATCGCGCTGAGGTCGCGCAGGTCGCGCTCGAGGTAGGTCTGCGTGTAGCCCGCGTGCCAGAGGGCCCGCTCGTCCGGCCGCCTCAGGTGGTGGGCGGGGGTCGGGTATCCCCCGCGCCGGACGACATCGCGCCAGTCCGCGGCGGGTCCCCTCCGCGCGCGGAGCAGCCCGGGCCAGTCGCGGGCGCCCCGCCGGAATAACTCGCTCCACGCCCCGGCCGCTCCCCGTCCCAGGAGCTCGAGACGGGTCATGGGGCGAAGCGTCAAGTAGACGGCGCGACCCGCCAGCGTTTCGGAAACCCTCCTCATCAAGAGGAGGTCGGCGGATCCCGTGAGCAGGAAGCGTCCAGGCGAACGGTCCTCGTCGACCGCTTGCTTGACGGCCAACAGCAGCTCCGGGGCGCGTTGCACCTCGTCGAGAGTCATGCTCCCCGCGTCTCGAACCAGGGCTTCGGGCGCGCGCTGCGCCCGGTCCAGCACGTCGACGTCGTCGAGCGACCGGTAGAGCCGACCCGCGCCGAGCGCACCCAGCCTGGCCAACGTGCTCTTCCCGGTCTGTCGTGATCCGCCGAGCACGACCACGGGAGATGCGCGCAGCGCCCTCGCCAGCGGCCGCCCGAGCAGGCGCGGCAGTATGAGTTGATCCCTCACGATATGAATGATTATCAAACATCACATGGAGATGCAAGCGGGGTTCCGCGGTGGCCGGTGCGCTTCAGAGCCCCGTCCCCGGGCCGCGCGAGTTGCCGGTGCCTCGCGCAGGCGCTAATGTCGATGAGGTGGTGAGCGCCGAGGACGTCGCGGGCCCGGAGTGGGCGGAGTGGTATCGTCTCACCCCGGAGGAGCGTTTCCGCGAGAGCGAGAAGCTCTGGCGGACGTATCTCGCCCTCGGAGGATCGCTTGATCCGGAACCCGATACGCAGAGTCCTTTCTTCGATCCGGGAGAGGAACGTGCGCGCCCTGCTCATGGGCGGGCAGGCCTGCGTGTTGTACGGCGCGGCCGAGTTTAGCCGCGACACCGATCTCGCGATCCTCGCTTCCCCCGCCAATCTGGCGCGCCTTCGTGCCGCCCTCGACGACCTGTGCGCCCGCGTGATCGCCGTGCCGCCCTTCGAAGCGAGGTACCTGCGGCGCGGTCACGCCGTCCACTTCCGCTGCGAGCACCCAGAGGCGGAGGGCATGCGGGTCGATGTCATGACCCGGATGCGCGGTGTGGCCGCCTTCCGGAGCCTGTGGGCGCGCCGCTCGACCTTCACTCTCCCGGACGGGACG
>DASSJI010000254.1:0-11070 GCA_035691285.1 Vicinamibacteria bacterium
CGACAAGGTGGCCGAGGTCGAGGACTTCGTTGAGTTCCTCGCCCAGCGCGACGACCGCCAACTCACCCAGGCGGCCTCAAGACTCGCCGAGACGTCCTTCCGCAAGGTCTGGGACAATCCCGCCGATGCCGCCTACGACCGGTTATAGCTTCGGCGACGTCGTCCTCGTTCCCTTCCCCTTCACCGATCAGAGCGGCAGCAAAAAGCGGCCGGCCGTCGTCGTCAGCTCGGTCGGTCACCAAGCGCAGCGACGCGATCTCGTCATCATGGCCATCACCAGTCAGATCCGTCCCCGCCCGGCCTTCGGTGAGTTCCTCGTCGGTGATTGGAGGAAGGCCGGGCTCATAGCGCCATCGGCCGTCAAGCCCGTGCTCGCCACGATCGAGAAACGGCTGGTCCTCAAGAAACTCGGGAAGCTCCAGCCGCTTGACGTCGCTCGCTCCGGACAAACCTCGAGCACATCCTGGGCTAGCAAGCAGGAAGAGCTCCAGCGCATCTAAGCCCGTCACGGAGAGGCCAGCCCTCGGGCCCCTTCAAGGCCCAGCAAACACCAGTCCTGCTCAATATCCATGCGGTCTTGGCGGAGAGGGGGGGATTCGAACCCCCGGTGCAGGTTAACCCCGCACAACAGGTTAGCAACCTGGCCCGTTCGGCCACTCCGGCACCTCTCCGCGGGCGGCAGGAGCGTCGAGGGTACCACATCGATCAGGATGGGTGGATAATCCCCGCGGAGGAGGGCTAGCCTAACGGTAAGGCAGGAGCCTTGAAAGCTCCCGGGCGTCCGCGCCTCTGGGGGTTCGAATCCCTCGCCCTCCGCCATTCGTCGGCATGGACATCGAACGGCTGCTGCGCGAGGTCGAATCGAGGCTCGGTGGGCGCGATCCCGCCCTGCGCCGCGAGGTGCTGGACGCGGTCCACGAGGCCTTTGCCCGGGAGAGACGACGCGTGGACCCCGGCTCGACCGTCGAGACCGAGCGCGAGCGCCGCCTCGAGGCCGAGACGCTGCGCGAGGTGCTCGAGGCGATCCACCGCCATCCCGGCATCGACGAGACGGCCGAGGAGGTGCTGAAGCAGGTCTCGCGCCTCGTCACCGTGGACTCGGCGCTGCTCGCCCTGCTCGATGGCGACGACTCGTGGCGCGTGGTCGCCGTGCGCGGGTACCCCGATCGCTCCCTGGTCGGACAGCGCCTGCGCGTCGACCTCTTCGACGAGGTGCGCCGCTCCGGGTTCTCGCTGTCGATCCCGAGCGCCTCCGACGACCCGCGCTGGCGAGGCCTCCCCGGCGCCCCTTCGACGCCGTCGTGGGCGGGCCTCCCGCTGCTCGACGAGGGCCAGACCGTGGGCCTGCTCACGATCGGACGAGACCGCATCGAGCCGTTCGACGAGGAGGAGCTCCACCGGGTGCGCGCCCTCGCCTTCTCGACGGCCTCCGCCCTGCACCGCGCCCAGCGTTTCGAGCAGCTCCGCCGTTACGCCACGCTTATGGAGCGGGTCGCGGGCGTAGCCGAAGTGGCGCTGGCCGGTGCCGGCGCCCTCGAGACCGCCGACGCGGTCCTCCTCGGCGCGCTTGCGATCGGCAACTACCGCGGCGGCCTGCTCGTGCTCGAGGGGGACGGGCCGGCCCGCATCGGCGCCTCCCGCGGCGAAGGGCTCGATGGGCTCCGGGGGCAGCCGGCGCCGCCCGGGCTGAACCCGCGGGAGACCTCACGCCTGCGTCGCGAGGAGTGCGACGCGATGGCCGAGCAGCTGGGCGCCCCGCTGCCGTCGCGCTACCTCTACATGGTGCCTGTCGCGAATCCGTCGGGGCGGCTCGGAACCCTGGTCCTGCTCGACCCCGACGACGAGACGCCCGACGACCGCCTGATGGAGTCGTACGCCTCGCGTGCCGCCACGGCGCTCCTGGCCGCCCGCCGGGCCAGCTAGGGGCTCGCCTTCTCGACGATCGTCTTGAGCAGGGACTGGTAGCGCTCCATCTCGTCGGGAGACGGGATCAACAGGAACACGCGGCGCAGCGTCGTGCCCATCTCCGCGGCCGTGTAGCAGGACTGGGTCAGGAGCCGCAGGAAGACGAGCGGCGCAAGCCCGCCGTGGGCCGTGCCGAGCGGGCGCAGGGCGATCCGGCCGAGGCCCCGGGTGCGCGCTTCCTCGAAGCAGGTGACGAGAGCCTCGTAGACCGGCTCCTCGGTGGCGGGGGGCACGCGGTCGAAGTCGTACACGATCGCCTGCAGGAGCAGCGGCTTCCTCGCCTGCGGCTTCAGGACCACGACCGAGCCCAGGCGGCGCGGCCGGAAGCTGGCCGCCGACTCGGTGGCTTCCTCGGCGCCAGTCGTCTCCTCCAGCACCGGCTCCACGTCGCCGAGGATGAGGTTCACGTCCTGCGGCACGACGAGCGCCTGGGCCACCGGAGGCGCGTCCTCGGCCACGAGCAGATCGAGGGCCAGCTTCTCGCCGAAGGAGACGAAAGTGCGGGTGCGCGGCATCAGCGCCGGATCTCCCGCGTGTCGCGCTCGAGGAGCGCCAGCAGCTCGGCCGGCGTCGTCGCGAGGGCGTCGCCCGGGATCGAGTGCTTGAGGGCGGCCAGCGCCAGACCGCAGTCGAGGGCCTGCTCCGCGCGGCCGGTGAGGCTCGCCCACAGGAAGCCGGCGGTGAAGGCGTCGCCGGCTCCGATGCGGTCGACGCGGCTCACGGGGAACGCGGGCGCGCTCCGGATGCGGCCGGCCTCGAGGCTGAGCGCGCCCAAGCCGCCTCGCGTCAAGACCAGCGTGCGAACGTCGAAGCGCGCCTGGGCTGCCTGCGCCACGTCCTCCCCGGCGCCGCCCAGGCCATACAAGGTCTTGAGGTCCTCCTCGGTGGCGATCACGACGTGCGCCGCCTTCGCGAGGCGCTCGAGCACCGGCGCCGCCTCCGCCGCAGCCCACAGCCGGGCGCGATAGTTCAGGTCTGCGGCGACGGTGACGCCCGCCGCCCGGGCGCTCTCGGCCATCGCCAGGGCCACCTCCCTGGTTCGAGGCGACAGGGCGGGGGTGATGCCCGACACGTAGAAGAGGCGCGCCGCCCGGAGCGCATCCCCCGGTACGTCCTCGGCCCGCACGTTGCACACGCTGGAGTCGCGCCGGTCGTAGATCACCTCGATCGCTCGCGGGGGCTGCCCGTACTCGCACCAGTACGAGCCGAGGCGGCCGGGGGCGGTCTTCACGAGCGCCACGTCCACTCCGGCGCCGCGGAGCTTCTGCAGCACCCGGCGTCCCAGGGGTCCCTCGGGCAGGACCGAGAACCACGCGGCCCGCAGGCCGAGGGAGGCGAGGGCGCAGGCGGTGTTGAGCTCGGCGCCGCCCACGTAGGCGTGGAAGAGCGCCGCGTCCTCGATGCGCTCGTCGCCCGTGGGTTGGAGACGAAGGAGCGCCTCGCCGAACGCCAGGACGTCGTGGGCCACGCGGGTTTCCGGCGATTGTACGGCCCGCTTCGAAGCGGGGTCAACGGATCGCCCGCGCCTTGACACCGCTCGGCCCCGGGCGCAGAATTTTTCCCGTCGTTCTCAGGTCATGGACCACACTCTCGTCCTCAACGCCACCTTCGAGCCACTCCGGATCGTTCCATGGCAGAAGGCCATCACCCTGCTCTTCCAGGGGAAGGTGGAGGTGTTGGCGGTCCACGACCGGGAGATCCGCGGCGTCACGGTCCGGGTGCAGCTCCCTTCGGTGCTGCGCCTGCTCCGTCACGTCCGTATGAAACGGGCCTTCGCGGACGTCCCCTTCTCGCGCGCCAACGTCTACGCCCGGGACGAACACCGGTGCCAGTACTGTGGAGAGCGCTTCTCGCCCGCGCAGCTCACCTTCGATCACGTGATCCCCGTGGCCCGGGGCGGCCACAAGGGCTGGGACAACATCGTGACCTGCTGCATCCCCTGCAACCGGCGCAAGGGCGACCGCCTGCCCGAGCAGGCCGGCATGCACCTCGTGCGCAGGCCCACGCGGCCCAGGGCGCATCCGCACCTGACCCTGAGCCTCGGGCTCAAGACGGCCCCGGCGAGCTGGCGCGACTACCTGTACTGGGACGTGTCCTGGCAGGGGAGCTAGCCCCGGCCCGTCGTCCCGTCGCCTCGCATCTTCTCGCGTCCTCCCATGAGCCTGGCCGGAAACCTGCGCACGATGTCGCTTCCAGACATCCTGCAATGGATCGCCGTCGGGCGGAAGACCGGCACGCTGCACCTGGAGCGGCGCGCGGTCAGGAAGCAGCTCATGTTCAAGGACGGGGCGATCTTCTCGTCCTGGTCCAACGACCCGCGCGAGTCCCTCGGGCAGTTCCTGGTCAGCGAGCGCTTCATCACGGAAGAGCAGCTCTTCCGTGCGCTGCTCGCCCAGGAGAAGGAGGGACGGCTCGTCGGCTCGATCCTGGTCGACTCGGGGACGCTCGGGGAGGACGACCTGCGCCGGGCCCTGCGTGCCAAGGCCGAGGAGAGCATCTACGACCTGTTCCACTGGGACGAGGGCGCCTTCGAGTTCAAGGAGGACGAGCTGCCGGGCCAGATCCACGTCCACCTGGACCTCGCGGTCCAGGGCGTCGTCCTCGAGGGCATCCGGCGCGTGGACGAGTGGGCCCGCATCCGCAAGGTCTTCCCTTCGATGCGGACGCGGTTCGCCGTGAAGGGCGACGGCGGCGCGGACGTCGACGACCTGGACCGGAGGGCGTTGGCGCTGGCCGCGGCGGGCAAGAGCATGGCCGAGATCGCGCTCGAGATGCATCGCACGGACTTCGACACGGCGGCCCACTTCTTCGACCTCCGGGCGCGGGACCTGATCGCGATCGCCGACGTCCCGGTGTCCGTCGTCCTCGACGACCCGCTGGCCGCGATCGCGGGGCTGCTGGCTGCCGCCGAGGCCCGCCTCGCGGAGAAGCGCCTGGACGAGGCGCTCAAGGCCTACGAGAGCGTCCTGGCCCTCGACCGCCTGAACCAGCAGGCGAAGAAGGGCCTGCTCGCGGTCTCCGAGGCGCGCTCCCGAGAGCGCGCCCTCAAGCGGGTGGCCCTCGACAAGGTCCCGGCCTTGAAGAAGAGCCTCCAGGCCCTCACCCAGGAGAACTTCGACCCGCAAGAGGGCTTCATCCTCTCCCGCGTGAACGGCCAGTGGGACGTGAAGTCGATCCTGAAGCTGATCCCCATCCCCGAGGACGACGCCATCCTCATCTTCTCGCGCCTCATCGAGCGCGGAGTGATCGCGCTCTACGACGCGGAGAAGTAGGGGCGGCCCCGGCCGCCTCGGCGGCCGGGGCTTCCGTGACGCGGCCGACTACGAGCCGAGCTTCTTCCGCGCCTCGGGATAGGCCAGGGCGCGCTCGATGCTGTTGGTGGTGGAGGCCAGCACCTCCTGGTAGGCGCCGCGGGCGCTCTCCTTCTCGCCGAGCCGCTCGTAGGCGCGCGCCAGCAGCAGGCGATGGAACGGGTCCTTGGGATCGGCCTGCTTCAGGTGCTCGACGGCGGCCTTCGCGTCGCCGGCCTCGAGCTTCAGGTAGCCGGCGAGGTAGTGGTACGCGGGCCAGTACTGCTTGCCGGCGTCGCCGCCCACCTCGATCATCTTGCGGATCGCCTCGGCCTCGGCCCACGCCTCGTCGGTCTTGCCGAGCTTGGCGAGGGCGCGCGCCTTGCCGTGGCGCAGACGACCCAGCCACACCTGCTTCTGGTCGTCGGGAAGGCCGCTGCCCGGCACGCTCCCGTAGCCCTTCTCGTAGGCCGCCATGGCGGCCTCGGGCCGGCCGCTCTCGAGGTTGATCCGGGCGATCGAGTTCCAGATGAAGACCTCGGGGAAGCCCTGGGCGGCGCCGCTCTGGCGGTACTCGGCGAGGAAGGCTTCGAGGGACTTGATCGCCGCATCCGGGTCGCCCTCGTAGAGGTAGGTGAAGGCCGCGCCGTAGCGGATCGCGCCGGGCGCCGCGCCCTCGGGCAGCGCCTTCGTCACGGCCGCGTAGGCCTCCCGCGCCTCCGTGTAGCGTCCCTTCAAGACCAGGTCGGTCGCGAGGAAGGCCTTGACCCGCGGGCTGCCCGGCTTCAGCTCCTCGGTCCTCTTGAAGGCGGCGCGCGCCTTCTCCCATTGGTTGTCGGCCTGGTAGAGCTGGCCCAGGATGACCTGGACCAGGCGCTCGTCGGGATAATCGGCAGCGATCTTCTCGAGGTGCGGGATCCCGTCGCGGAAGTTCGCGCCGCCGTTCGCGTTGGCGATGGCCATCGCCTCGATGAAGCGGCGCTCGCCTTCCGACGCCTGCTTGGCCAATTCGGCCGCCTTCTCGCCGGCCTCCCTCGCGGCCTTCGGGTCCGGCTCGAACACGGACACGTAGTACTGGCCGAGGGCGAAGTCCGGATCCGCCTTGACGACCTTGCGCGCCAGCTCGACGGTCTCGGCGCCAAACTGGAAGCTCTCGACGCGCCACTGCACGTCCTTCAGGAGAACCTTGGCCTCCTCCGACTTCGTCGTCCAGACGAACTTGCCCGCGTCGTTGCCCGCCGTGGCCGCCGCGGCGCAGAGCGCCAGCGCTCCGGCGAGGGACAGCCGCGTCACACGTTCATACACTTGAACCGCTCCTGGAACCCCCAAACGCAACAGTCTAACCGACACGAAGGCCTGGTCTTCAACGGCCCTTGCCAATCACGATCTCGACGCGCCGATTCTTTTGCCGGGCCTCGGGATCGTCGGCCCCGTTCGGCTTCGTGTTCGGTGCCACAGGCTGCGTTTCTCCGAATCCCCTCGCCGCGAACTCGACGCCGCCGAGACCGTGGCGGACGAACCACTGGCGCACCGATTCCGCGCGACGTTCCGACAACCCCTGGTTGTACGCATCGTCTCCCTTGCTGTCGGTGTGACCTTCGATGCGGACGGCTCCCGCCGCCCTCTCCCGGATGAAGGCCGCCGCCTTCGCGAGGGTGTCCTCGGCCTTGGGCAGGAGCGTCGCCTTGTCGAAGTCGAAGAGGACGTCCGCGGCCAGCTCGATGCGCACTTCGGTGTCGCTCTCCTTCACCTTAAGGTCGGCAACCCTGCCGCCGAAGTCCTCCACCTTGAAGACGATGTCCAGGACCTTCAGCTTCGCGCCGGCGGGAAGGTCCTGATCCTGGGCTCCGACTGCGGCGGCCGCCAGCATGAAGAGCATCGGCGGCGTGACCTTCCGGGTTGGCCGCTTCATGCCTGACCCGGTCAACGGCTCAGAGGCACGTCGTCCATCGGCGAGAAGGTCGGGATCACGACCGAGATCCTTTCCACGTCGTCCGGTGGCGCAGGGAACTTCGCCCAGTGATTGGCGCGCCGGCCCTTCGCGACCGCCCCGTACTGACTGCAGACGCACTGGCCCGCGCTGTCCCGGGCGACGAAATACTTCTTCTTGCCGACGGGGTCGATCAAGTGAACGCCCCCGACCGCGTAGGTCGCGTTCATGTCCAACAGTTCCGTGACGTCGGCGACCTGTAGATCGCGGTCCGAGTCGTTGATCACCGCGAACTTGAGGTTGACCGTCCCACCGCTGGCGCGCTTGAGCTCCGTGACCTCGACGCGGACGCCCGCGCTCTTGCCGTCCGCGGTGGCGATCGGCGCCGGCCCGGCTGGCACCGCGGCTCGCGCGTCCGGCGACGGGGCCGCCGTGGCCGGAGGGGACGCGACAGGCTGCGGCGTCGCCGCCGGCTTCTCCCTCGAACACCCGATCGCTGCAACGAGCAGCACGGCGCAGGACAGCGGAAGCGTCGACCTCATGGGCCCTCCCGTGTGACTTCGTTCGGCGTGTGACCTACGACCGTAGTCGGCCGCGCGTCGGGCGTCAAGCGGTCCGCGTAGGCTGGCAACTCAGGGCTCTCTCATCTAGAGCCGCCTTCCGATCACCGGCGCGATCTGGCGCAGCTCGCCCATCAGCTCGCCGAACATCGCCGGCGTGAGCGACTGCGGGCCGTCGGACAGCGCACGGTCGGGATCGTGGTGCACCTCGATCAGGAGCCCGTCGGCGCCCACCGCGGCCGCGGCCCGCGACAGCGGCGCCACTTTCTCGCGCCGGCCGGTGCCGTGGGAGGGGTCGACCAGGATCGGCAGATGGCTGATCTTCTTGACCGCGGGCACGACCGCCAGGTCCAGGGTGTTGCGGGAGAAGTCCGAGAACGTCCTCACCCCGCGCTCGCACAGGATGACCTCGTAGTTGCCCTCGGCCAGGATGTACTCGGCCGACATCAGGAACTCCTCGAGGGTCGCGGACATGCCGCGCTTCAGCAGCACGGGCTTGCGGGCCTTGCCGGCGCGCCTCAGCAGCGAGAAGTTCTGCATGTTGCGGGCGCCGATCTGGATCGCGTCGGCGTGCTTCTCCACGAGGTCGACGCCCTCGACGTCGACCGCCTCGGTCACCACCGGCAGGCCGGTCTCCTCGCGGGCGGCGGAGAGGATCCGGAGCCCTTCCTCGCCGAGCCCCTGGAACGAGTACGGGCTCGTGCGCGGCTTGAACGCGCCGCCGCGCAGCAGGTGGGCGCCCGCTTGCTTCACGGCCCGGGCGACGGTGAGGGTCTGCTCGAGGGACTCGACGGCGCACGGCCCTGCCGCCACCACCAGGGCGGAGCCCCCCACCACGACGCCGCCCACCGAGACCTGCGTGGCCTCGCGCTTGACCTCGCGGGAGACCAGCTTGTAGGCGTGGGTGACCGGGATCACCTCGAGCACGCCGGGCAGGCTCTCGAAGACCGGGGCCTCGACCGCGCCCTTGTTGCCGGTGACGCCGATGGCGGTCCGCTGGGAGCCTGGGATCGGGTGCGCCTTGTAGCCGCGCGCCTCGACGGCCCGCACGACGCCCTGGATCTCCTCCGGCGTCGCGTCCTTGCGCATCACGACGAGCATGGGCGGAACCCGGGAGCGCGGAAGCTAGGCGGCGATCCGGCTGCGGCGCGCGCTGTACACGAAGTAGATGAAGAGCCCGGCGGCCAGCCACAGGCCGAAGCGGATCCAGGTCAGCCGCGGCAGCCCGAGCATCAGCACGACGCACATCACGATGCCCAGCAGCGGCGTGACGGGCGAGAAAGGCACCCGGAACTTGCGCGGCCGATCGGGCTCCCGCTTGCGCAGGATCAGGATGCCGATGCACACGAGCGCGAAGGCGAACAGCGTGCCGATGTTGGTGAGCTGCACGATCTCGTCGATGTTGGCGATCGCCGAGAAGAAGGCCACGAACACGCCGGTCAGGATGGTGGTGACGTGCGGGGTCCGGTAGCGCGGATGCACCTTGGCGAACCAGGACGGGAGCAGCCCGTCGCGGGCCATCGCCATCAGGATGCGCGGCTGGCCGAGCTGGAACACGAGCAGCACCGCCGTCATCGCCACCACCGCGCCGAAGGCCAGGAGCCCCGCGGCCCAGTCCTGCTTCACGTACGAGAACGCCATCGCGAGCGGGTCGGCGGCGCCCACCAGCATCGTGTAAGGGATCATCCCGGTCAGGACCAGGGCGGCGCCGATGTACAGGACGGTGCAGATCAGCAGCGAGCCGATGATGCCCCGGGGCATGTCGCGGCCCGGGTCCACGCACTCCTCGGCGGCGGTGGAGATCGCGTCGAAGCCGATGTACGCGAAGAAGATCAGCGAGGCGCCCGTCCAGACGCCGTGCAGCCCTCCCGGGAAGAAGGGCTGCCAGTTGGCGGGCTTCACGTAGAAGGCGCCCACGCCGACGAAGAAGAGCAGCGTCGCCACCTTCAGCACCACGACGACGTTGTTGAACCGCGCCGATTCCTTGACGCCGCGCACGAGCAGCCACGTGATGAAGGCGGTGATCGAGACCGCGAGCAGGTTGCAGACGATGGGAATGCCCGCGACCACGGGGTGGTTGAGGTGCGCCTGGTAGGCGATGCTCATCTCGGGGCCGAGGGAGCCCTCCCCCGCGGCGGCCACCGCCTTCGCGGCGAGCAGCGTGGAGCGGTAGTCGGTGCACATCCAGGCGGGAATCTCGAGCCCCAGGCCGAGCATGAGCTGGCGGAAGTACGCCGCCCAGGAGATCGCCACGGCGATGTTGCCCACGGCGTACTCGAGGATCAGGTCCCAGCCGATGATCCAGGCGACGAGCTCGCCGAGCGTGGCGTAGCTGTACGTGTAGGCGGAGCCCGCCACCGGCACCAGGCTCGCGAACTCCGCGTAGCAGAGGGCGCAGAAGGCGCAGGCGAGCGCCGTGAGGATGATCGAGACGGCGACGCCCGGCCCGGCCGGCGGTGCGCCGGTGCCTCCCGAGGTCGCGCTCCCGAGGGTAGCGAAGATGCCGGCGCCGATGATCGCACCCACGCCGAGGGCGACGAGGTCCACCGTCGTAAGGGCCTTCTTGAGGCCGTGTTCGGTGTCGCCCCCCTCGGCGATGAGGGCGTCGAGCGGTTTGCGACTGAACATGGACATCGGGAGCCGCTCCTTCCGAGGGGTCTGGCCGGCGATCAGCGCGAAAGGATAGGCCGCGCCCGCACGTCGCGCAACCGGCCGGAGCTGCCTCGGCGACGGTCTGGAAGGGGCGGTCTACCTGCCCAGACCCGCCGCCCAGTTGAAGACGACCGAGAGCGGGACCGCGGAGCTCTTGGTGACGGGAGCGTTCACCAGGAAGCGTTCGCCGTCGGCCGACACGTCCCAGGCTTCCGCGAGACCCGTCCCCTCCGGCAGCCGGAAGAGCTGCCTGGGCGTGCCCGGACGCAGGCCGCGGCTCGTGTCCACTTCGACTGCCATCACCGTTCCGTCAAAGGCCGCATACAGGATCTCGCGACCGTTCCTCGACCATTTCGCGCCCAGGCCACCGGCGTTCGAGATCTGCACCCGGTTCTGCCCGTCGGGGAACGAAACGACGTAGACCTCGCGGCGGCCAGACTCGTCGGTGTCGTAGGCCAGCCAGCGCCCGTCCGAGGACAGCCGCCCCCCGCCCAGGAGGCCCGGCACCGTCGGGACGACGACGAACGGCTTGCGATCGCCCGACAGCGGGATCGTCGAGAGCTGGATCAGGCGGTTGCCGCCGCCCTCGCGGTCGAAGATCGTCAGGAAGCGGCCATCGCGCGACCAGTCGACCGGAATCCTCTGCCTGTCCTCGTCGGTGACCGCCTCCTCC
>DASSJI010000255.1:0-9581 GCA_035691285.1 Vicinamibacteria bacterium
GACGCGCTGGGTCGGGCTCTCGGGCGTGACCAGCTCCGGGTGCCGGGCCTCCAGCTCCCGCAGCTCGCGCTCCAGGCCGTCGTACTCCTCGTCGGAGATCTCGGGGCGGTCGAGGACGTAGTAGAGCCGCTCGTGGCGGCGGATCTCGTCGCGGAGGAACGCGACGCGCTCGGCTGGCGATGGCTTCCTAATGGTCCCGGGCGAGTATGAAGTCCGGCAGCAGCTCGAGCGCCTCGCGATACGGGGAGCGGTCGAACGCCATCACCTCGCGGCGCGCGGCCTCGGCGTAGCGCTCGGCCAGGGCCCGCGCTTCGTCGAGGGCTCCGGTCTCCCGGGCCAGGCGCGCGATCTCCTCGGGCTTGACCCGGCCGAAGCCGCGGTCCTCGAGAACGGCGGCGACCTTGGCGCGCGCGGACGCTCCCCCGCGGCGCAGCGCGAAGATGGCGGGGAGCGTGAGCTTGCCTTCCCGGAGGTCGTTGGCCACGGGCTTGCCGAGCACCTTCTCGTCCGCGGTGAAGTCGAGCAGGTCGTCGACCATCTGGAAGCAGATGCCCAGGTTGAGCCCGTAGCTCGCCAGGGCCTCCTCCCGCTCCGGGGAGACCTCGCCGAGCAGGGCGCCGATGCGGGTGCAGGCCGAGAACAGGTGCGCGGTCTTGCGCTTGATGATGTCGATGTGGTCGGACTCGCTCATGGCCAGGTCCGCGTCGCGCTCGATCTCGAGGATCTCCCCCTCGATCATGCGCAGCGTGACGTCGGAGAGCAGGCGCAGGATCTTCAGGTTGTCCTGGCTCAGGGCCATGGACATCGACTTCGTGTAGAGGAAGTCGCCGAGGAGCACGGTGACGTCGTTGCCCCAGCGGCTGTTGACGCTCCGGCGCCCGCGCCGCGTGGTGGCCTCGTCGATGATGTCGTCGTGGAGCAGCGTGGCGGTGTGGATGAACTCCACGACCGACGCCAGCAGGATCCCGCGCTCGCCCCGGTAGCCGCAGGTGCGGCCGGCGAGGAGCAGCAGCGCCGGCCGCACGCGCTTGCCGCCGCCCTCGCGGATGTAGCGGCCGATCTCGCCGACGAGCGCCACGTCCGACTGGACCTGCTCCTCGAACAGCGCCTCGACGCGCAGGAGATCGTCCTCGACGAGGGACGCGATCTCCTTCAGGTCGAGCAGGCTCTTCCGGGACACCGGGTTCGTGGAGGCCAAGGCTACCTGTAGTTGGTGAACTGCATGTCGATGCCGAGGTCGCTGCCGCGCAATGCCTGGATCACGGCCTGGAGGTCGTCCTTGTTCTTGCCCGAGATGCGCACCTGGTCGCCCTGGATCGCCGCCTGGACCTTGCGCTTCGTGCCTTTCACGATCTTCACGATCTCGCGGGCCTTGTCGGACGGTATGCCCTTCTGGAGCGCGGCCTTCTGGCGGGCCGTGCCGCCCAGGGCCTTCTCGATCTCGCCGTAGGTCAGCGCCTTCAGCGGCACGCCGCGCTTCACGAGCCGGGTCTCGAGCACGTCCCGCACCGCCTTGAGCTTGAAGTCGTCCGCCGACGTCAGGTGGATCTCCTCCCCTTGCAGCTCGACGTTGGAGTTCGAGCCCTTCAGGTCGAAGCGGTTGACGATCTCCTTCATGGCCTGCCCGATGGCGTTCTTCACCTCCTGCAGGTCCACACTGCTCACGACGTCGAAGGAGTTCTCGGCCATGGCTTGGCGTACGGGAGCGCTCGCACCGCGCGAGCGAGATCGGCCCCTAAGGTGACGGATTCGCCGGAGGTTGTCAAACCCGGAAGAGCCGCTCGAAGTTGGACTTGGCGGCCCTTCCCAGGCTCTCGGGCGTCTCGCCGCGCAGCTCCGCGACCTTTCGGGCCACGAGGGTCACGAAGGCCGGCTCGTTGCGCTTCCCGCGGTGCGGCGGCGGCGCCAGGAAGGGCGCGTCGGTCTCGACGAGCAGTCGATCCGCGGGGAGCCTCCGAGCCACCTCCTGGATCGTCTCGGCGCGCGGGAACGCCACGATGCCCGAGAACGAGATGCAGAAGCCGAGGGCCAGCGCCCGCTCGGCCAGCTCGTGGCCTCCGGTGAAGCAGTGGATGACGCCGCCGACCTCGCCGGCGCGTTCCTCCTCGAGGAGCGCGGCCGTCTCGCCGTCCGCCTCACGCGTGTGGACGATCACGGGCAAGCCGAGCTCGCGCGCGAGGCGCACCTGGCGCCGGAAGACCTCGAGCTGCGCCGGCCGGGGCGAATGGTCGTAGTGGTAGTCGAGGCCGATCTCGCCGACGGCCACGATGCGGCGCTCCCGCGCGAGACCTCGAAGCGCGTCGTACGCCCGTTCGTCCGCGAGGCGTGCCTGGTGCGGGTGGATGCCGCCGGAGCAGGGGAAGCCCAGCGCGTCGGCCACGCGCACGGCGCGCTCGAGCCCGCCGAGCCCGACCTCCTCGTCCAGCTCGCCGACGACCAGCGCCCGCTCGACGCCGGCCTCGCGGGCCCGCTCGACGACGGCCTCGCGGTCGGCGTCGAATTCTGGGAGATCGATGTGGCAGTGGGAGTCGACCAGCACTAGCATGCGAGTCTATCAAGCGCCCATGCCTTCCGAAGCTGACGACGCAAAGCGTGACGATCTGGCTCCCGTCTCGGACCGGCCCGAGCGCCGGCGCCGGATCAAGCAGCTCGAGGTGATGGTGGCCGACGTCGTCTCCGAGACGCCGGACACGACGACGCTCGTGCTCTTCACCGGGAACGACCGCCTCGAGTACGAGGCCGGGCACTTCCTCACCGTGGATCCGCACCAGTTCGAGGCCCTCGAGCGCTTCACGGCCTACCTCGAGGACGTGAAGGGCCGCCGCGAGCCGCCCCGCGCCTACTCCCTCTCGTCGGCGCCCCACGAGCGCTACCTGGCCTTCACGGTCAAGGAAGAGCGCTACGTCTCGGGCACGACCCGCTATCCGCCGCTGCTCTCGCCCCTCCTCGTGAAGCGGACGCCGCGCGGAACGCGCATGGTGGTGACCGGCTTCACCGGCCCGTACACGCTGCCGCCGGACGCCGAGGCGCGAGCCGAGACGGTCGTCCACGTGTGCGCCGGGTCGGGCATCGTGCCCAACTTCTCGATCCTCAAGCACGCGCTGGCCGAGCGGCCGCGCCTCAAGCACGTCCTCGTCGACTCGAACCGGACCTGGTGCGACGTGATCTTCCGCCGCGAGCTCGCCGAGCTCGCGGCGCGCCATCCCGACCGCGTTCGCGTGCTGCACGCGCTCACGCGCGAGACCGAGCCATCGCCCTCGGGTCCGGACGTGAGGCGCGGGCGCGTCGATGCGGCGCTCCTGCGCGAAGCGATTCCCGACCCGTCGTCGTGCCTGGTCCTGGTGTGCGGGCCCGCGCTCTCCCCGTGGGACCGGCAGGCGGCGCGCGAGAAGGGCGTCGAGACGGCGCCCCGCTTCATGGAAGCGGTGCTCGGTGCCCTGGACGCGCTCGGCGTGCCCAGGGATCGCGTCCTGCGCGAATCCTACGGGTAGGGGCGCTGGCGCCGCAGTTTCTGCGTCGTCCCCCGCCCCATCAACGACTTACGTGACGACCTACGCCGGCATTGAAATTGGATTCCAGCATCGGCATGGCGGTGGAGCTGCGCCGGGTCGTGCTCCTGGGCAACCCGAACGTCGGAAAGAGCGCGCTGTTCGGCGCCCTCACCGGGCTCCACGTCAACGTGTCGAACTACCCCGGCACGACGGTCGAGGTCAGCCGCGGCACCCTCCCCGGCGGCATCGAGGTCCTCGACTCGCCGGGACTGAACTCGCTCGCCGGCGGGAGCGAGGACGAGCGCGTCGCCGCGGCCGTCGTCCGCGAGCTGCGCGACACGAAGGGCGGCGTCGTCCTCCAGGTCGCCGACGCCAAGAACCTGCGCCGAGCCCTGCTCATCACCTTCCAGCTCGGCCAGCTCGGCGTCCCGACCGTGCTCGCCCTGAACATGGCCGACGAGGCCGAAGAGCGCGGCATCCGCGTGGACGCGTCCGCCCTCGCCGACAGCGTGGGCGTTCCGGTCGTCGCCACGGTGGCGACGACGCGCCGCGGCGTGGAGCAGGTGCGGGCCGCGCTTCCCCACGCCCGTCCGCCCGCCAACCACCTGCCGATCGCGCCGGACGCCGCGATCGACATCGGCCGCTGGCTCGACGGCCACGAGGTCCATCCGGCGCACGTCGCGCGCTACCACGCCGCGCTCCTCGGCTGCGCGGACCGCATCGCCCGCCGCGTCACGAGCGCTCCGGCGATCCCCACGCAGCCCGCCCTGCGGACCCTCGGCCGAATCGCCGTGCACCCGGTCTGGGGCTGGCCCATCCTCGCGGCGGTGCTCGGAGCGATGTTCCTGGTCGTCGGGCTGCTCGGAGCGCAGGTCCTGGTCGACCTGCTCGAGGAGCGCCTGTTCGGCGGGCTCGTCTCCCCCTTCGTCGTCTCCCTGGCTTCGCTGCTGCCGTGGCGGCTGCTCGGCGATCTGATCGCCGGGCCCTACGGTCTCGTCACGATGGGCCTGTCCTACGGCCTCGCCATCGTGCTGCCCATCGTCACGACCTTCTTCCTGGCCTTCGCCCTGCTCGAGGATTCGGGCTACCTGCCGCGCCTGGCCGTGATGGCCGACCGCGGCTTCCGCCTGCTCGGCCTGAACGGCAAGGCCGTGCTGCCCATGGTGCTCGGTCTCGGCTGCGACACCATGGCCACGCTGACGACCCGCATCCTTCCGACCCGCAAGGAGCGCATCCTGGCCACGCTGCTGCTGGCCCTCGGCATCCCCTGCTCCGCGCAGCTCGGCGTGATCCTCGCGATGCTCTCGGCGGTGCCGCCGCTCTTCGGCTTCGTCTGGGCCGGCGCGGTGGCGACCGTCATGCTGGTCGTCGGGCTGATCGCGGCGCGGGTGCTCCCCGGGGAGCGCGGCGCCTTCCTCGTCGAGCTGCCGCCCCTGCGCCGGCCGTCGCTGGAGAACGTCCTGGCCAAGACCGCTGCGCGCGTCGAGTGGTACCTGAAGGAGGCGCTGCCGCTCTTCCTCGTGGGAACGCTCGCCCTGTTCGTCCTCGATCGCACCGGCGCGCTGGCCGCCGTCATCCGCCTCGGCGAGCCCATCGTGGTGACGGCCCTGGGCCTGCCGGCCGAGGCCTCGGCTGCCTTCCTGATCGGCTTCCTGCGCCGCGACTTCGCCGCCACGCGCCTGTTCGACATGTCCAGGCACGGAGCCCTGACCGACGCCCAGACGGTGGTCGCCATGGTCACGATCACGCTGTTCATCCCGTGCGTCGCGAACGTCCTGGTGATCGCCAAGGAGCGCGGCGCCCGCGCCTCTGCCGTCATCGCGGCGGTCGTGTTCCCAGTCGCGATCCTGGGCGGCATGGCGGCGCGGCTCGTCCTGGCCGTGCTGGGAATCGGAGGCTAGGCCGTGGCGGCGATCACCTGCCCGATGTGCGGTTTCGAGTTCGTTCCCGGCGGGCCGGCCTGCCGCGTTTCCGGTTGCCCGATGGCGGTCGGGGGCTGCCACACGCACCACTGCCCGCGCTGCGGCCATGCCATGCCGGACGAGGACTGGAGCGTCCTCGCGCGCTGGGTGCGACGGCTCTTCGGCCGCGGCGCCCCTGCAGCCGCGACGCTCGCTGGCCTTTCGCCCGGCGAGTCGGCGGTCGTGGACAAGCTCACGGGGGACGGCGCGCTCCTCGCGGGCCTCACGGCCCAGGGCCTCGTGCCGGGGGCGCGGCTCACCCTTGTCCAGCGCGCCCCGGCCTACGTGATCGAGATCGGCGAGACGACCCTCGCCCTCGAGCACGCCGTGGCCGAGGGCATCTGGCTACTTCCAGGAGACGATGCCGGCCCGCGCGAGCCGGTCGAAGCGAGCCGATAGGAACGCCACGGGGACCGGAGCGTAGCGGCCCGTGAGGATGTCGCGGATCTCGGAGACTGACCGGCGGCCGTCGGCGAGGTTCAAGGCCTCGTAGGCCAGGAGCTCGGCGTCGCCGGAAAGCGAGGTCGCGTCGGGCGCGGGCTCGGCTGCGGCGCCCCGTGCGGCGAGCGACGCGGCCACGTGGTCGTAGTAGTAGACCTCGAGCGGCCCGCGCACCTCGGGGTTGCGGATCGGGACGCGCGTGTCTGCGCCCGTGGTCTTCACCGACGCTGCCTCGCCCGCGAGGCGCGCCTCGAGGTGGCGCGCCCCAGCCGAGGTCCCCGGCCAGAGGGCCTGGAGCGAGCGCAGGCTCGCGAGCGCGTCGGCAGCGGCTTCGCGGACAGCCAGGGAGCCGTCGCGAGGATCGTCGGCCAGAGCCGCGCGCAGCCGCGCGCGAGCCAGCGCCTCCTCCGCCGAGCCTTGTGCCAGGACGAGAAGGCGAGGCGCCTCGGCTTCGGGCAGCGCCGCCAGCGTGTAGGCGATCCCCGCGCCCATGTAGGCGACGCGCCCGAGCTTGGTCGCGTCGAGGTTCTCGGGCTGGTCCTTAGTTCGTGTGGATCGTGACGTCCGGCCAGTCGTGGAAGTACAACATCGGGATCCCCCAGCCGGCCGCCTGGTAGACGTCGTGGTCGCTGCCCATCTCCACCGCGCGGATGTCGCCCAGGAACGGCTCGCGCGAGCCTCCGGGCCAGACGAACCCCGCATGGGGATCTCCGCCTCGCTCCGCGTGTCGCGCCGAGGCCGCGACGACCTCCTCGAAGAACGCCCTGGCGACGACGTTGGCCACGTGGGGCAGCGAGGCGGCGGTCCGCGACAGGTGGAAGGTGCCCCGGGTCGTGCCCAGCAGGCCGCCGACCATGTCCATGTGGACTCCGGCCACGAAGCGGCCGGCGAGATCGGGATGGCGCGCGAGCCATGCCTGCGCACCGGCGATCTCGGGCGTCCACAGGAAGCGGATCGTCCGCCGCGGCGGCGGGAGCGCCCCCTCGCGGACGGCGGCCTGGAGGGCCCGGGCCACCTCGAGGATCGCGGCGCTTCCCGAGGCGTTGTCGTTCGCGCCTGCGGACTGATGGCAGAGATGGGCCGTGAGGATCACCTCGCCCGCCGCGGGGTCGAGGCCCGGGATGGTCGCCGCGACCACGTCGTAGGTCGCGGGCTTCATGCGCGCCGCGACCCGCGCCCGGAGCTCGATGCGCTCCCCGGCGGCGAGCCGCGCTCGCAGCTCCCCGGACTGCCGCTTCGACAGCATGAAGGCGAACGTGTTCTTCGTCTGGTACGGCGACAGGTGGCCCCAGCGCACGAGATCGCGGTCGTCGCCCGACCAGGCGGTGGTCTGGTTGGGGAAGTCGGAGAGGAAGCCGACGGCGCCCCGCTCCTCGACCGCGAGGCGATGAACGTCCGGGAGCGCGCCGCTCGCCAGCACGATGCGCCCCTTGACGTCGCGGCCCTCGTAGTCGCTCGCCGACGCGCCGTCGCCCACGTCCACGAGCGTCGTCACTACGTCCGCGTCCTGGCTGTAGTCGGCCAGCGCGACGGGCAGCTCGGGGAAGCGCGCGATGGTCCTGGCGCGGGGCCAAACCTCGTCCAGCCGCGCCTCGCTCGCCTCCCAGCCCAGGTAGCCGCGGAAGTGCGCATAGCGGGTCTCGCCGTCCGCGGGGAAGCGCTCCACCCTCGCGTCCTTCATGCCGGCCGCCGCCGCCTTCCGCCGCACGTGCTCCGCCGCCGCGGCGAACCCGCCCGAGCCCTGCACGCGATGGAAGCGGCCCAGCTCCCGCACGGTCTCGAGGGCGGCGCCCCCGTCCACGGCCGCGTGGATCGCGGCCGGCACGGCGTCGGGCCAGAAGGGGATCCTGCGCGGCTCGGCTTGGGTGGCGGTGGCCGTGGCAAGCAACGCGATCGTGGTGGCGACAGCTCTCGTCTTCAATCAAGCCCCCCTCCCTTTCCCTCCCCCAAGGGGGAGGGAAAGGCTCCGCACGCGCTGCGCCCTCTGCTGATCTCTCCTGACCTCCGTGGTCTCCGCGTTTCCGTGGCTCGATCCTTCTATGGTCGTCCGTTCCCGCATGCGTTCCGTCAGTCCTTCCGCCCGGCGCGGCGAGCCTCGGCCTCTGCCAGCCAGCCTCGCCGGATTCTCTCCACAGGCACGCTGGACAGGTACGGCTTGAGGTCGAGCACCGGCGTGCCGTCCAGCATGTCAACGCCGCGGACCCGGAGCCTCGCTCCCTCGCGGCCGAGCAGCTCCACGACGGTCAGGCCGATCGCGTTCGGCCGCCGCGGCGAGCGCGTGGCGAACACGCCGTGGGGCCGGTCGTCGCTGGGCGGCGTGCCGACGAGGTCGTAGCTCTCGGACCGGTGGAAGGCCCACAGCACGTAGAGGTGCGAGAAACCCTCGATGTCCTGCAGGCCCGCGGCGAACTCCGGGAGCACCTCGATCGTCCCCACTTCGACGTGCTCGGCGCCGGGTCCCTTCGGGATCTGCCGCGTCTCCGTGAAGGGGCTCCGAACGTGGCCGATGGGGCGCATGGCGAACGCTTCGCTCACAGTCACTCCTCCGGGCAGGGCGTCTTGGGGTCGAGGTAGCCGAGCGCCTTGAGGTTCTCGCACTGCGCGCGCGTCGGCTGAGCCACCTCGCCGCCGCTCTCGGCGGCCCGTCCGAGCTTCGCGATCCAGTGGTGCAGGGTCTGCCGATAGAACGCGGCCAGCACCGGCTCCCTGGCGGCGAGGCTCGACCGCTCGCCGGGGTCCTTGCCCAGGTCGAACAGCTCCTCGGCGCCGGTCCTGGTGTCGTAGATGAACTTGTGGCTCTCGTCGCGCAGGGCGTAGCGCGGCCGGTCCCAGACCGTGCGCGAGAGGAGGGCCGGCTTCCCCGGCGCTCCCGCGATCATGGGCAGCAGGCTCCGCCCCTCGAACGACTCCGCCGGGCCGCGCTCGCCGAGCGCGCCGAGCACGTCGGCCACGGTCGGCGCCACGTCGAGGAGGTCCACGAGGCCGGCGACACGCCGGCCGGCGGTCCCGGCGGCCGTGGGGAGACGCACGACGAGGGGCACACGGACGCTCTCCTCGTAGAGCTGGACGTTGTGGCCGACCCAGCCGTGCTCGTAGAGCGCCTCGCCATGGTCGGCCGACACGATCACGACCGATCGGTCCCACACCCCCGCGGCCTCGAGCGACCGGCGCAACAGCCCGAGCTGCTGGTCCGCATAGGCCAGGTTGCCGTCGTAGAGGCGCACCAGGTGCTCGATCTCGCCGGGCGCGGCCCGGCGGCGGCCCTGGTTGAGGTCGGTGAAGAACGCCGCCTCGGACCTCGACTTCCTCGAGATCGGCCCCTCGGGCCCGAACCGCGTGTCGAAGGGCGGCGGCGGGTCGTACGGGAAGTGCGGCTCGCGGAAGTGCAGGTAGAGGAAGAAGCGCCGGTCGCGGTTCGCCTCGATCCAGGGCGGCACGGTCTTCGGGAAGCCCGACGCGGCGCTGCCCAGCTCCTTGTAGATCTCCCGCATCAGGCCGAAGCCGCGGTCGAAGCCGAAGCTCGAGCCGGCCACGGCGTTCGCGACGAAGGCCGCCGTCGTGATCCCGCGGGCGCTCAGGACCTCGGCGAGGGTCAGCCGGTCCCTGGGCAGTCGAGCCGCGAACGACACCTCGCTGTGGTGCCGGTCGGGCTGCTGCGACGTCCACACCGAGGCCATCGCACCCTGGG
>DASSJI010000256.1:0-14515 GCA_035691285.1 Vicinamibacteria bacterium
CCGGGGGCTTCGTCGGCAACGGGGCGAGCGAATTATATGAGGATGGGGCGTTCGGGCCGCCGCTCTGGGAGGGCGGCAGCGGTCAGGCCGAGGCCCGCTACCTGGAGACGGCGCTGCTGGTCGAGCGCCAGTTCCGGCGCCTCACGGACTTCGGGATCGACCGGACGCGCTGGGACCTGCTGTTGAGCTACCTGCCCTTCCCCGACGAGCAGCTCCATCTCTGGTACGGCTACGCGGACCCGGGGCTGCGCGGGCACGACCCCGGGATCGCGCGCAGGCTCGCTCCCTGGGTCGACCAGGGGCTGGCGCTCACCGACGCCTACGTCGGTCACCTCATGTCGCGCCTGCGGCCCGGCACGATCCTCGCTGTGGCCTCGGACCACGGGACGGGCTCGGCGAACCGGACCGTGAACTTCAACGTGGCCCTGCAGCGTGCCGGTCTTCTCGCGCTCTCGCCCGCGGGCGACGTGGACCTCACCCGCACCCGGGCGGTCTACTTTCCGGGGAACTCCGGCTACTTCCTGGTGAACCGCGAGGAGCGCCAGGAGGGCGTCGTGCGTCCGGAGGACGAAGCTCGCGTGCTGGACGAGCTCAAGGCGACGCTGCGCGTGATCCGCGACCCGGAGACGAATCAGCCGGTCGTCACCGCGATCCTCGATCCGCGGGACGACGGGCACGAGCCGGCCATCGGCGGGCCCGTCGGCGGGGACCTCTACGTGAACCTCGCCCCCGGCTACTACAGCTCCTCCGCGCTCCGCGGCGAGGTGGTGGCCGCCCGGCTCCCCTCGGGCGAGCACCTGTTCGATCCCCGGCAGCCCGAGCTGCGCGCCGCCTTCGCGGTTGCCGGGCCCGGGGTCGCGAAGGGCGTCGACCTGGGCCCGATCCGCCAGATCGACGTCGCGCCGACGCTCGCGGCCCTCCTCGGCATCTCGCCGCCGGCCCACGCCCAGGGCGTCGTGCTGTGGAAGGCCCTCGAACGCGGCGCGCCGGCCGGGGCCGCGGTCACCGGGTCGGATCGTGGCTCGGCGAGTGAGGTCCCGGGCTTATTGCTACCATAGCGGCCGGTTTTCATGTCCGACCGCTCCGCGACCTCGGCCGAGGACGTCCTTCGCCTGCAATCGCACGCCTTCCGGGCGTCGATGGACGGCATGGCGATCCTCGACGCCGACGAGCGGTACGTCTTCCTGAACGACGCCCACGCCCGGCTTTACGGCTACGAGGCCCCGGAGGCGCTGCTGGGCCAGAGCTGGCGCGTCCTGTACAGCCCCGAGCAGCTCCGCCGCTTCGAGGTGGAGGTCCTGCCGGCGTTGTGGCGCGAGGGCAGGTGGCGCGGCGAGGCGGTCGGCCTGCGCAGGGACGGCACCTCGTTCCCCCAGGAGCTTTCCCTCACGACCGTGGAGGGCGGCGGCCTCGTGTGCGTCGTCCGCGACACCACGGACAGCAAGCGCGCCGAGCGCGTGCAGGCTGCGCTCTATCGCATCGCGGAGGCCGCGGAGAACGTCCAGGACATGGGCTCGCTCTACGCCTCGATCCACGGGATCGTGGGCGAGCTGATGTGGGCGCGGAACTTCTACATCGCCCTCTACGACGGCTTCAACGACCTCCTGAGCTTCCCGTACTTCGTCGACGAGGTGGACGTCGCCGGGCCGCCGGCGCGCCCCGGACGCGGCCTCACCGAGTACGTGCTCCGCACCGGCGAATCCCTGCTCGCCTCTCCGGAGGTGTTCGCGCGCCTCATCGAGGAGGGCGAGGTCGAGGCGGTCGGCGTGCCGGGGGTGGACTGGCTCGGCGTCCCCCTGAAGCGCGGAGAGACCAGCTTCGGCGTCCTGGTGGTGCAGAGCTACACCGAGAGCCTGCGCTACGTCGAGGCCGACCGCGACCTGCTGACCTTCGTGTCCCGCCACATCGCCGCCGTCATCGACCGCCGCCGCTCCGAGGACGCCCTGCGGGAGAGCGAGGAGAAGTTCCGCACCCTCGCCGAGACCGCCCCCGCCGCCATCTTCATTTATCAGGGCCAGCGCTTCCTCTACGCGAACGAGGCGACCTCCGCCATCACCGGCTACCCCCGGGACGAGTTCCTGACGCTCTCGAGCCTCTGGGAGATCGTGCACCCCGAGGACAAGGACGACGTCAAGCGGCGGGGCATGGAGGGACACGAGGGCGAGGGCGCCCCGATCCGCTACGAGGTGCGCATCGTCCGCAAGGACGGCGAAGAGCGCTGGCTCGACTACTCGGCGGCCACCGTCGAGTACGGCGGCCGGCCCGCGGTCATGGGGACCGCGTTCGACATCACGGAGCGCAAGCGGGCCGAGGAGCAGATCTCGAGCCTGGCCTATCACGACACCCTGACGGGCCTGCCCAACCGGCTGCTCTTCAGCGACCGCCTGGAGCAGGCGATCCTCCAGGCCCAGCGCCGCACCTGGCGCCTCGGCGTGCTGTTCCTGGACCTGGACCGCTTCAAGGTGATCAACGACTCCCTCGGCCACGGCGTGGGCGATCGCCTGCTGCAGGCGCTGGCGCGGCGCATCGCGTCGACGCTCAGGAGCGAGGACACCGTGGCCCGGCTGGGCGGCGACGAGTTCACGCTGCTCCTGCCCAACATCGGCCGCGTGGACGACGTCACCCTGGTCGCGGAGAAGCTGCTCGACTCCGTGCGCCGGCCGGTGCGGATCGACGGCTCCGAGCTGTTCGTCACGGCGAGCATCGGGATCAGCCTGTTCCCCGACGACGGCGACGACCCCGACACGCTGGTCAAGAACGCCGACACGGCCATGTACCGCGCCAAGGAGCTGGGCCGGGACAACTACCAGCTCTACGCCGCGGCCATGAACGCCACGGCCCTGGAGCGGCTGGCCCTCGAGACCAGCTTCCGCAAGGCGCTGACCCGGGACGAGCTGGTCCTCTACTACCAGCCCATCCTCGACCTCGCGACCGGCGAGGCGGTGGGGGTCGAGGCGCTCCTGCGCTGGAACCGGCCCGACGTCGGCCTCGTCTCGCCCCTCGACTTCATCCCCATGGCCGAAGCCACGGGGCTGATCCTGCCCGTGGGGTCCTGGCTCCTGAACAGCGCGTGCAGCCAGGTGAGGCGCTGGCACGAGACGCTGCGCCCCGACCTGCGCCTCGCCGTGAACCTCTCGGCCCGCCAGTTCCAGCAGCCCGACGTCGCCGGCCTCGTGCAGCGCGCCCTGCGCGCCGCGGAGTTCCCCGCGGAGTGCCTCGACCTCGAGATCACGGAGAGCTGGGCCATGCAGAACGCCGACGCCGCCATCCTCACGATGCGCGAGCTCAAGTCCCTGGGCGTCTCCCTCTCGATCGACGACTTCGGGATCGGGTACTCGTCCCTGAGCTACCTGAAGCGCTTCCCCATCGACAAGCTGAAGATCGACCGCTCGTTCGTCCACGACATCCCCGGAGACCCGGACGACGCCGCGATCGTGGCCGCCGTGCTGGCCCTGGCCCGCAGCCTCAAGCTCAAGGTCGTCGCCGAGGGCGTCGAGACCGAGGAGCAGCGCGAGTTCCTGGCCGTGCGCGGCTGCGACCAGGCCCAGGGCTACCTGTTCGGCCCGCCGCTCCCCGCCGAGGATTGCGAGCGCCTGCTGCGCTCCCCGCGCGTTTGACCGCCCGCGCCGGCGGCGGATAGGCTGGGCCGTCCGCATGAAGAGGGTCGAGAGCCCCGTGATCGAGCCCCAGTCCGCGGGCCGCGTGGCGGACAGCGTCCTGGACATCGTCGGCGCCACGCCGCTCCTCCGGCTGCGGCGTTACGTCCCGGACGGCGGGGCCTCGCTCCACGCCAAGCTGGAGTTCCTGAACCCGGGCGGCAGCGTCAAGGACCGGGCCGCCCTCGGCATGATCCTGGCGGCCGAGAGGAGCGGCCGCCTCGCGCCGGGCGCGACGATCGTCGAGCCCACCGCGGGCAACACCGGGATCGGCCTGGCCCTGATCGGCATCTCGCGCGGCTACCGCGTGGTGCTGGTGGTGCCCGAGAAGTTCGTCGGCCCGAAGACCCACGTGATGAGCGCGCTGGGCGCCGAGGTCGTGCTCACCCCGACCGAGAAGGGGATGCCCTTCGCGATCGAGAAGGCCCGCGAGCTGGCGAAGACCCTGCCCGACGCCTACGTGCCTCAGCAGTTCGAGAACGAGGCCAACCCCGAGTTCCACTATGCGACCACCGCCGCCGAGATCCACGCGCAGCTCGGCCGCGTGCCGGACGCCGTCGTTCTCGGCGCCGGAACGGGAGGGACCTTCACCGGCGTGGCCCGCTACTTCAAGGAGCGGGGCAGCGTCCGGGCGGTGCTGGTCGAGCCCCAGGGCTCGGTCTGGGGCGGGGGCCCGGCGGGGCCCCACAAGGTCGAGGGCATCGGCAACTCGTTCTGGCCGGGCACGCTCCACCGCGACCTCGTGGACGAGATCAGGACCATCGACGACCAGAGCTCGTTCGCCGCCGTCCGCGAGCTGGCGCGCAGCGAGGGCCTGCTCGTCGGCGGCTCCTCGGGCTCGGTCGCCCACGTCTCGCGGGAGCTGGCCCGGGAGCTCGGGCCGGGCCGCGTCGTCGTCACCCTCTTCCCCGACGGATTCGAGCGCTACCTCGGAAAGGGAATCTTCGAGAACCTCTGATGGGCTTCGCTACCGACTGCATCCACGCCGGCCAGGAGCCGGACCCCTCGACCGGCGCGATCATCACGCCGATCTTCCAGACCTCGACCTACGTCCAGGAGGGCATCGGGCGTCACAAGGGCTACGAGTACGCCCGCACCCAGAACCCGACGCGCCGGGCCCTCGAGAAGAACCTCGCGGCTCTCGAGGGCGGCGAGGACGCCTGCTGCTACGCCTCGGGCATGGCCGCGACCAACGCCGTCCTGACCCTCGTCAAGCAGGGCCAGCGCGTGGTGGTCTCGGACAACGTGTACGGCGGCACCTGGCGGCTGTTCACGAAGGTGCTCACGAACTACGGCGTCGCCTTCGACTTCCTCGAGGCCAGCGACGCCGCGGCCCTGGACCGGCGCGCCGGCGAGTTCCGGATGCTCTGGATCGAGACGCCGACCAACCCCTTGATGAAGGTGTGCGACGTGGCGGCCCTCGCCGCGGTCGCGCAGCGGCGCGGCGCGCTGCTCGTGGTGGACAACACCTTCATGAGCCCGTTCTTCCAGCGCCCCCTGGGGCTGGGCGCGGACATCGTGGTCCACTCCACCACGAAGTTCCTGAACGGCCACTCCGACAGCGTCGGGGGCGTCGCGGTGGTCAAGGATCCCGCCCACGCCGACTGGCTCCGCTACGTGCAGAACGCCGCCGGCGCGATCCTCTCGCCCTTCGACTCCTGGCTCGTGCTGCGCGGCACGAAGACCCTCGCGCTGCGCATGCAGCGCCACGAGGAGAACGGCCGGAGAGTCGCGCTCTTCCTCAGGGAGCAGAGGCGGGTCCGGCGCGTGTTCTGGCCCGGCTTCAAGGACCACCCCGGCCACGAGGTCCACAAGCGCCAGGCCAGCGGCTTCGGCTCCATGATCAGCTTCGACCTGGGCGACCGCGCCGCCGCGGACCGCCTGCTGCGCGCGGTCAAGCTGTGCTCCCTCGGCGAGAGCCTGGGCGGCATCGAGACGCTGATCTCGCACCCCGCGACGATGACGCACGCCGGCTACACACAGGCGGAGCGCGACGCCCTCGGAATCGGCGACGGCCTCGTGCGGATCAGCGTGGGCTGCGAGGACGCCGAGGACCTGATCGCGGACCTGGAGCGCGGGCTGGCGGCCGTCTAGCTCACGCCCTCGTCCAGCCACGCCAGGTACGGAGCGTGGCCCAGCGTCACCTCCACGGCGATCACCTCGGGCACGTCGTAGGGGTGGCCCTTCACGATCGCCTCGCGCACCGCCTCGAAGCGGTCCTCGGTCGTCTTCACGACCATCAGGACCTCCTCGGTGCGCTCTACCTCGCCGCGCCACCGGTAGATGGAGGTCAGCGCCGGCAGGATGTTGACGCAGGCCGCCAGCCGGCGATCGACGAGCTCCCGGGCGAGGAACTCCGCGTCCTCGGCCCGCGGCGCGGTCGAGAGGACGACGAGCCGCCTCACCGGTCGCCCCCGAAGGCCTTCCACTGGGGCGCGGTCAGCGGCACGACGGAGAGGCGGCCCTGCCGCACGAGGGGGCTCTGGGCGAAGATCGGCATGGCCTTGATCTCGCGGAGCGTGACGGGGCGGGGGAGGCTCCCCAAGGGCTTCAAGTCCACTACGACGAGGCGCGGATTCTTGCCCCTGGGGTCGGGGTAGGCCTCCCGCGTCACCTCCGCCACGCCGACGGCGCTCTTCTCGTCGCCCGTGTGGTACACGATCGCGCGGTCGCCTTTCCGCATCGCGCGCAGGTTCCTGAGGGCCACGGGGTTCGTGACCCCGTCCCACACCGTTCGCCCGGCGCGCTCCAGGTCCGCGAAGGAGTATTCAGAGGGCTCGGTCTTCAACAGCCACATCGAACGGCACCTCCCGAAGCCGCAGCGATCCTAGCACGCGTCGCGCTTTCTCCTTGACACGTCCGGAAGCCTTCCCGTAGTCTTGCAGTGCTTTTTTTAACTAACACTGTAGGAATGACGAGCGCGGACGTCCTGAGACGCCGAGTCCGGGAGAAGCTCCAGGAGCAGCGCGCCATGACCCTGGCGCTGCTCCGCCTGCGCGAGCAGCTCGGCGGCTCTTTGTTCTCGCGCTACGGGGAGTGCGGCAAGGAGGCCTGCGCCTGCCGCCAGGGCCAGAAGCACGGGCCGTACTGGGTCTTGTCGACGCGCAGCGGCGGGAAGGGAGGCTTTTCGTACCTGAGCGCCGAGGCCGCCGCCGAGGCGAAGGCGCTCGTCGACCGCTATCGCGCCTTCAAGTCCGGCCTGCGCCGCCTGCGCAGGCTCAACGGCGAGATCGTGATGCTCTTGAGGCGGTACCAGGCGGCGATGTCGCGCCAGGGCGGTCAGCGACTCGGGGTCAGCGCCTCGATCAGTTCGTAATTATTCAGTCATGATAGGATCTTATAAGTCATTACTGAAGTGAATTCTCAAGTCGCGGAAACGCGCGAATCGAGGACCGCCGACGATGGACCGCGCCGCAAGGTCTGGGTGGTGGCCGGCCTCATCCTCTTCGTCGCGCTGGCGACGGGCGCGCTGATCGGAGATCGCGGCTTCTTCTACCTGTTCGAGCAGCAGCGCCGCGCAGAGGCGCTGCGCGGCGAGCTCGACGAGCTGAAGGCGGAGAACCTGCGCCTCGGCGCAGAGATCGCGTCGCTCCGAACGGACCCCCGCGCGATCGAGCGCCTCGCCCGAGAGGAACTCGGCCTCGCCCGCCCCGGCGAGACGGTCTTCATCCTGAGAGAGGACGGAAGCGCCTCCCGCCCTTGACCAGAGCGGGAATTCTGTTGACAGCGGGCGCGCCGTCGCATGTAGAATGGCGCGCTCTTTTGCACAGCCCGCACCTTCCGCAACCCGGAAACCTCACTGAGGAGGAGTGACTCGATGGCAAAGCCGATGACCAAGTCGAAGATCGTGGCCGCTATGGCCGAGAAGACCGGGGTCACGAAGAAGACCTCGGCCGCCTATCTCGAGGCCCTGGCCAGCCTCGCGTACAAGGAGGCCAAGAACGGCTTCACGATCCCCGGCCTGGGCAAGCTCGTGATCCGGAACTACAAGGCCCGCATGGGGCGGAACCCGCAGACGGGCGAGGCGATCAAGATCCCCGCCAAGCGCCGCCTGAAGTTCGTGGTCGCCAAGGCGGCCAAGGACGCCTGCCTCGGGAAGTAGTCCGCTTCGCACGAGGTCGTTCTGAGGGCGCGGGGGGCCGACGTGGCCTTTCCGCGCCGTCGTTCTCGTCTCCGGCCTGGCTCTTCCGAGCCAGCGCGGCTCGCTTGAGTCCCTCCCTCCCGCCGGTTCGGAGCCGCAGGTCGGCGCCTCACGCTTAGAGGCTATCGACCCAGCTCTCCGAGCTCGGCCTCGAGCCGCGCGAAGAACGCCTCGGGATCGCCCGAGTCCACCACGATCTCGATCTTCCCGGACGGCAGGCGCCGGACGCGGCCCGGCGTGCGCGCCGCGAGGGGAACGACCAGGCTCTCCCTGTGGATGCCCAGGCGGTCGGCCACCTCGAAGATCCGCTCCATCTCCCGCTGCGTCACCATCTCGAGCACGCCCGGCATTTTATTGCGCCCTCGGGTGCCGACGGTTAGAGTGGCGAACACGATGCAGGCGCCGGCGCCGACGGAGACGGGCGCGTCCGAGGCGCTGCCGCGGATCCTGGAGATCCTTCGCGGCCTCGCCTTCGAGCTGCACGGAGCGAGGGCCGAGAGGGCCGTCACGCCCGAGGCGTCGCTCGAAAGGGATCTCGGGCTCGGCAGCCTCGAGCGCGTCGAGCTGCTGAGCCGGCTGGAAGCGGCCTTCGGCAGGAGCCTCGGCGACCGCTTCCTGAGCCACGACACGGCGGCGGAGCTGGCCGCGGCCGTCGGCGCGGAAGCCGTCGCGGCGGACGCAGGCCCCGCCGACCGGGCCGCCGCGCGCCTCGGCGCCGCGGCGCAGGTCGCCGCCGCGCCGACGCTCCACGAGACGCTGTGGCGCCGCGCCGCCGCGGAGCCCGAGCGAGTGCAGGCCTGGGTGCGCGAGGACGACGGGCGCGAGCAGGCGGTCACCTACGGCCGGCTGCTGGAAGCGGCGCGGGCGCTGGCCGGCGGCCTCCGCGAGCGCGGCGTCCGGCGGGGCGACACCGTGGCCCTGATGCTGCCCACGGGCTTCGACTTCCTGCGCTCGTTCCAGGGCATCCTGATCGCCGGCGCGATCCCCGTGCCGATCTACCCGCCGGCGCGCCTCGATCGCCTCGAGGAGTACGCCAGGCGGCAGTCGGCGATCCTGGCCGACGCCGGCGTGAAGCTGATGATCACCGTGGGGCGCGCCATGCCCATCGCGGCGCTGCTGCGGCCCTCCGTGCCGTCGCTCGGCCACGTGGCCACCGCCGAGGAGCTGGACCAGCAGGGCGAGCCGTGGGCCGCTCCCGAAGGCGGAGCCGAGGATCCGGCCTTCATCCAGTACACCTCGGGCTCGACCGGCCACCCGAAGGGCGTGCTCCTGACCCACGCCAACCTGCTGGCGAACATCCGCGCGATCCGCGCCGGCCTCCAAGCCGTGCCGACGGACGTGGGAGCGAGCTGGCTGCCGCTCTACCACGACATGGGCCTGATCGGCTCGTGGCTCTTCTGTCTCGTGGACGGGCTGCCCATCGCGCTGCTCTCGCCCCTCGCGTTCCTGGCGCGGCCCGAGCGCTGGCTGTGGACCATCCACGAGCGCCGCGCGACGCTCTCCGCCGCTCCCAACTTCGCCTACGAGCTGTGCGTGCGCCGCATCCCCGACTCCGCCCTCGAAGGCCTGGACCTGTCGTCCTGGCGCTGCGCCCTGAACGGCGCCGAGCCGGTGAACCCCGACACCCTCGAGCGCTTCGCGAGGCGCTTCGCGCCCTGCGGCTTCCGGCGCGAGGCGATGATGCCCGTGTACGGCCTGGCGGAGAACAGCGTGGCGCTCTGCTTCCCTCCGCCGGGCCGCGGCCCGCGCATCGACCGCGTGGCGCGCCGGGCCTTCGCCGACCTCGCGCAGGCGCTGCCCGCGGCCGACGACGAGTCGTCGCCCCTGCGCTTCGTCTCCGTGGGCCGCCCGCTGCCCGAGCACGACGTGCGCCTCGTGGACGACGCCGGGGCGGACGTCGCCGAGCGCCACGTGGGCCGCCTGCTCTTCCGCGGCCCGTCGATGACGCCGGGCTACTTCCGCCAGCCCGAGGCGACGGCGGCGATGAGCGCAAGCGGGGGCTTCTACGACAGCGGCGACCTCGCGTACGCCGCCGACGGGGAGATCTACATCACGGGACGGCGCAAGGACCTTATCATCAAGGGCGGCCGCAACCTGGTGCCGCAGGAGATCGAGGAGCTCGCCTCTGGCGTTGCGGGGATCCGCAGGGGCTGCGTCGTCGCGTTCGGACGGTTCAACGAAGCGACCGCGACGGAGAGCCTCATCGTCGTCGCGGAAACGCGGATCACCGACGAGGCCCGCCGCGATGCGCTGGTCGCCGCCGTCGGCGAGCAGATCGCCGAGGGCACCGGCGTCCCGCCCGACCAGGTCGTCCTCGTGCCGCCAGGCGCGGTGCCCAAGACGTCGTCGGGGAAGATCCGCCGGGCGGCGACGAAGGAGCTCCACGAGAAGGGACAGCTCGGACGCGCCTCACGCCCGTCCCTGTGGGTCCGGCTCCGGCTCTACGCGTCCGCGGCGCTCGCCGAAGGCCGTGGCCCCTTGCGTGCCGCGGGCCGCGCCCTCTACGCGGCCTGGCTCGCGCTGAGCCTCGGCCTCGGCCTGCTGATCGCCTGGCCCGTCGCGTTCCTGATCCCCGGCCGGCGCGCGGCGACGTTGCTCGAGCGGATCCTGTGCGGCCTGGCGCTGCGCCTGGTCGGCTGCCGCCTGTCGAGCGACGGCCTCGATCGGCTTCCCGCGAACGGCCCGCTGCTGCTGGCCTCGAACCACGCCTCGTATTCGGACGTGCCGGCCCTGCTCGCGCTGCTGCCGCGGCCGTTCCTGTTCGTCGCCAAGAAGGAGGTGCTGCGCTGGCCCTTCATCGGCATGTTCGTCAAGCGCGCAGGCCACCTCACCGTGGACCGCTTCGACGCCCAGCAGGGGGTCGCCGATGCCTCCCGCGTCGCGACGGCCCTCGAGGCGGGCTGCTCGGTGCTCGTCTTCCCCGAGGGCACCTTCACGGGAGCGGCGGGGCTGCGGCCGTTCCGGCTCGGCGCGTTCAAGACCGCCGTCGAGACGGGAACGCCCATCGTGCCGCTGGCGCTCACCGGTACGCGGCGCGTCCTGCGCGACGGTGCGTGGCTGCCGCGGCCGGGCCGCGTGCACCTCTGGGTGGGGGCGCCGATCGCCGCCGAGGGCAGCGACTGGAAGGCGATCGTGGCGCTGCGCGACCGCGTCGCGGAGGAGATCGCGGCCCACTGCGGCGAGCCGCGCCTCGACCTCGTGGCCGGCGGTCCGCCGCGGCGGGAGTAGCCGCCCGCGTGAGACTCGATCCGGACGACGTGGCGCGGGCCCGCGAGCGTATCGCGCCCTACCTGCGGCCCACGCCGCTGCGGCGCTCCTTCGCCGTGGCCTCTCCCGCGACCTACCTGAAGCTCGAGTGCTGGCAGCCGACCGGATCCTTCAAGGTGCGCGGCGCGGTCAACCACCTGAAGGCGCTCCCCCCGGAGGCTCGGGCTCGGGGCATCGTGGCGGCGTCGGCCGGGAATCACGCGCTCGGCGTGGCCTTCGCCGTCCAGGCCCTGGGCGGCGGCATCCACGCCACGCTCGTGGTGCCGGAATCGGCGCCGCGGGCCAAGGTGGAGAAGCTGCGCAGCTTCCCGGTCACGGTGATCGAGAAGGGAGCGACCTACGACGAGGCCCACGCCGAGGCGCTGCTGGTCGCCGAGCGGACCGGCGCGCGCTACCTTCACGCCTACGAAGATCGCCTGACGGCCTCGGGCCAGGGCACGATCGGCCTGGAGATCCTCGAGGAGCTTCCCGACGTGGGCGCGATCGTGGTGCCGGTGGGCGGCGGCGGCCTGATCTCGGCCATCGCGGTCGCCGTCAAGGCGGTCCGTCCGGAGGTGAGGATCGTGGCCGTGCAGCCCGAGGCGTCGCCGTCCCTGCGCGAGTCGATCCGCCAGGGACGCGCCCTGCACGAGTACCCCGCGGGCCCGACGCTGGCCGACGGCATCGCCGGCGGGGTCGGAGACATCGCGTTCGACCATCGCGACCTGATCGACGAGATCGTCGAGGTGGGCGAGCCGGAGATCGAGGAAGCGCTCACGGCCCTCGTGGCGCGCGACCAGGTCATCGCCGAGGCCTCGGGCGCCGTGGTCGTCGCCGCTCTCCGCTCGGGGCGCACCGGGCCTCTGCAGGCTCGCCCGGCCGTCGCGGTGGTCAGCGGCGCGAACATCGACGCCCGGGTCCTCGCGCGGATCCTGTCCTCCCGGGCGTGAGGGCCGATCGCCCTCAAGATCGCGGCTTCGCGAAGGCGGCGGGCGCGGTGCTCGTCGCCGCGGCAGCCACGCTCGGCGCGCTCGCGTCAGGCCTGCCCGGCGCAGGCGCAGGGGTGCTGGCAGGCGTGGCTTTCGCGGCCGCCCTGGCCCACGCCCTGGACCGCCGCAGCCGCCGCCGCCTGGCCACGCTCGCCCTTCCGTTCCCCGAGGCCTGGCGCGCGTTCCTGCTCGAGCGTTACGACCACTACGAGCGCCTGCCGCCCGACTGGCGGGTCCGCTTCGAGAACGACCTGCGCATCTTCCTCGCGGAGAAGCGCATCACGGGCGTCGGCATCGAGGTCACCGACGAGCGGCGCGTCCTCGTCGCGGCCTCGGCCGTGACGCTGACACTCGGCTGGCCCGACGCGGAATGGGACCGGCTCACCGAGGTGCTCCTCTACCCCGACGACTTCGACCGCGACTACGCCTTCGGGGCCGACGGCGAGGAGGGCCGCGCGGGGGAGGCCCACCCCTGGGGCACGGTCATCCTGTCGGTCCCCACCCTGGAGGAGAGCTTCGACTACGACGACGACGGCTACCACGTCGGCCTCCACGAGTTCGCGCATCTGCTGGACGTCGAGCAGGCGCGCTTCGACGGGATGCCGGCGGGCCTCGGCCGCGGGGCGCAGCGCAGGTGGCCGGCCCTCGTCGAGGCGGAGATGGAGCGGCTGCGGAAGGGCCGCTCGGTCCTCGACGAGTACGGCGGCGAGGACGCCGTCGAGTTCTTCCCGGTCGCCGTCGAGGCGTTCTTCGAGCGGCCGCGGGAGATGCGCCGGCGCCACGCGGAGCTCTACGAGACGCTGCGCGACTACTTCGCCCAGGATCCGGCGGCCTGGGAGGACGCGCGCGCCCGGAGAGTGTGATGCGACGCCTGGACGTCGTCCTGATCGCGAAGCATCCGGGCCTCTCGCGGCGCAAGGCGCGGGCCGCGATCGAGAAGGGGCACGTGACGCTGGACGGGGCCGTCGTTTGTGAGCCGGGACGCAGGGTGTCCGACGACGCGGCGCTCGTCTTCGATCCCAACCGGCCCTCGCTGCCGCGAGCGCGCTTGAGCCTCCCGCGGCTCCACGAGGACGACCACGTCCTGGTCGTCGACAAGCCGCCGGGGCTCCTCGCCGTTCCCACGCCCGGGGGCGACGAGGACTCGGTGCTGGGCCGCGTCCGAGAGTACGCCCGCCACCGCGGAGTGGCGTTCGTGCGGGCGGTCCACCGCCTCGATCGCGACACCTCCGGCGCGCTGGCCCTGGCGCTCTCGCGTGAGGCGGCCGACGGCCTGATCGCGGCGTTCCGCGACCACCGCATCGAGCGGCGCTACCTGTGCCTGGCCCTGGGAGCGCCAGGGGCCGACGCCGGCACGATCGATGCGCCGATCCGCGAGCGCTACACGAGCGGCCGACGCGGCGTCGCCCGGCCCGGCGAAGCGGCGCGCCCCGCCCTCTCCCGCTGGCGCGTCGTGGAGCGCCTGCGGAGCGCCGTACTGCTCGAGGTCGAGCTGCAGACGGGACGCCAGCACCAAATCCGCGCCCACCTCGCCCACGTGGGCCTGCCGGTCCTGGGCGACGCTGTCTACGGTCGCAGCCAAGCTCCCGTGCCGGTGCGCCGGATCCTGCTCCACGCCGCGCTGCTCGTCTTCGTCCATCCGGTGACGGGACGAAGGCTGCGCGTGGAAAGCCCGCTCCCGCCGGACTTCGCTCAGGCGCTGAGCGCCTTGCGCCGAGGCCACCGGTAGCACGCCGCGCCCCGCCTGGCTGCCGTCTCCGCGTTATGCAGATCCGCGTAACGCCTCTTGAAGCTCACGCCCCGCGGTGCCACGATCTGTCCAACTTGATGACGCCTCGGAGCCTCGATCGAATGCTTCCAAGCCTACCCCCGCCGTATGCAGATCTGAAGCGTTCGGTCTTTCCCGAACTGTACAATCGCTTGTTCGACGAACGCAGTGGTGGTGTGACGCGCTCCTCATGAAGAGACCAGCGAGAAGGAGCCCTGTCCGTTGGTCACCTACGGCCTTCCGCACGACCGCCGCCCACGGCCGGCGCCAAGGGGTCACATACACGGGTTTCGCGTGGTACACGGAAGAGCAGTGGCGCCGGCTGCGCGAGATTGCAGCAGACCGCGACAAGCTTGACGATACCTACGAGGACTGGCTCGCCAATGCCGAGAATGCTGTCCGCACCCTGCGGTCCCAGGGCGTTCATGTCCACAAGGTCTTCCTCGACGTTGAGGAAGTGCTGGCTTGGTGCACTCGTACTGGGCGCTCCTTCAACAGTCGAGCCCGTTCCGAGTTCGTTGCGGAGAGGCTCCACGAAGCCAAGTGAGTCCGTGGAGAGCGTCGTCGAACAACCGGATGCACCTGACGGCGCCTCGCGGCGGCCGGTGCTCTGGCAGGCTCGTTGCGGCCGCCGCGTGCCCGCCCTTCGGCGGGCACCGGCGCCGCAGGTGATCCGGGTGTTCTGCGGATTCTCGGTGAGCGCACTAGAAGCTGT
>DASSJI010000257.1:0-14517 GCA_035691285.1 Vicinamibacteria bacterium
GACGCGCTGGGTCGGGCTCTCGGGCGTGACCAGCTCCGGGTGCCGGGCCTCCAGCTCCCGCAGCTCGCGCTCCAGGCCGTCGTACTCCTCGTCGGAGATCTCGGGGCGGTCGAGGACGTAGTAGAGCCGCTCGTGGCGGCGCGCGGGCTCGACCTGTACCTGTACCAGATCGCCCACGCCACGGGCCCTGGGCCCCGGGGGCAATGGGAGGCCCTCGAGCGGCTGCGGAGCTATGGGCTCAGGACCAACCCGACGTCGCGGCTGTGCCGCGGCCTCGTCGAGGTGCTCGCGTACTGCGACGAGTGGCGCGAGAAGCGCGACTCCCTCGAGTACGACATCGACGGTGTGGTGGTCAAGGTGGACGACCTTGGCCTGCAGCAGGAGCTGGGCTTCACGGCCAAGTTCCCGCGCTGGGCGATCGCGTACAAGTACCCGGCGCGGCAGGCCGCGACGGTCGTCCGCGCGATCGAGGTGCAGGTCGGGCGCACCGGAAAGCTCACGCCGGTGGCGCGCCTCGACCCGGTGTTCCTCGCGGGCTCGACGGTCGCCCGGGCGACCCTGCACAACGAGGAGGAGGTCGCGCGCAAGGACGTGCGCGTCGGGGACACCGTGCTGATCCAGAAGGGCGGCGACGTGATCCCGAAGGTGGTCAAGGTCGTCGAGGAGAAGCGCCCCGAAGGCACGCAGCCCTGGGTGCCTCCCGGCGCCTGCCCGGTGTGCGGTGTCCCTGCGATCAAGCCCGCGGGCGAGGTGGACCGGCGCTGCCCGAACGCCTCGTGCCCGGCCCAGATCGAGGAGCGTCTCAAGCACTACGCGCGGCGGGAGGCGATGGACATCGAGGGGCTGGGCGACGTGCTCGTGCGGCAGCTCGTCGAGAAGAGGATGGTCCGGGACTTCGCGGACCTCTACCGTCTGGACGTCGCGCAGCTCGCCTCTCTCGAGCGCATGGCCGAGAAGTCCGCCCAGAACCTCGTAGCCCAGATCGACAAGAGCAAGGGACGCGAGCTGCGGCGCCTGCTGTTCGGGCTCGGCATCCGGTTCGTCGGCGAGCGCGCGGCACAGCTCCTGGCGCGGCACTTCCGCTCCTTGGACGCCATCGCGCGGGCCACCCTCGAGGAGATCGACGCGATCTACGAGATCGGGCCTGCGGTGGCCGCCTCGGTGCGCGACTGGTTCGCCCAGGACGCGAACCGGATGCTCGCAGAGCGGCTCGCGGCCGCGGGCGTTCGCGTGGAGGAAGGCGAGGCGGCCCCGCTCTCGCTGGAGTTCCAGGGGATGCAGTTCGTGTTGACGGGCGGCCTCGAGAGCATGACACGCGACGAGGCCAAGGCGGCGATCGAGGCGCGGGGCGGGCGCGTGACGTCCTCGGTGTCCAGGAAGACCTCGGTCGTGGTCTTCGGCGCCGACGCCGGCGCCAAGCTCGACAAGGCGAAGGAGCTGGGCGTCGAGACCTGGGACGAAGCGACGCTGCGCTCGAAGCTCGAGCTCTGAAGCGCCCCTGCGCCCGCGCCGGTATACTCGGAAGAGCCATGTCGCGCGCCGCGGCCGGGATCGCCTTCGTCCTCGTCGCCGTCCTGGGCGTCCTGGTCGGGCTTCTGTCCGCGGGCGGCGGCGTCGTGAGCGGACCCGCTCCAGCGGCGGCTCCACCGCCCGCCCTGACGACGCCCTCGTTCGCGGACATCGTGCAGCGCGTCAACCCGGCCGTCGTCAACGTCTCGGTGGTGGACAAGGCGCGCCTCGACCCTGTCGCGGGAGACTCCGAGGGACAGGGCGTGGACGTGCCGCGGCGCGGCGAGGGCTCGGGCTTCCTCGTGGACCCGGAGGGCTTCATCCTGACGAACCACCACCTGGTGGGCGGCGCGCAGCGCATCCGCGTGCGCTTCGCCGACCGGAGCGAGCGGCCCGCGCGGCTCGTGGGAAGCGACCCCTCCACGGACGTCGCCCTCATCAAGATCGAGGGCGCCGGCCTGCCCACGGTGCCCCTCGGCCGCTCCGACCGCCTGCGCGTGGGGGACTGGGTGTGCGCGATCGGCAACCCGTATTCCTTCGACCACACGGTGACGGCCGGCGTCGTCTCCTCGCTGGGCCGAAAGATCTTCGATGCGTCCTTCGACGCGTACATCCAGACCGACGCCGCGATCAACCCGGGCAACTCGGGCGGCCCCCTCATCAACGCCGCGGGGGAAGCGGTGGGCATCAGCACCGCCGTGAGCACCGAGGGGCAGGGGATCGGCTTCGCAGTGCCGATCGACCTGGCCCGCGACGTCATGGAGCAGCTCAGGACCCGCGGCCGAGTCGCGCGGGGCTACCTGGGCGTACAGCTCGAGGAGGTGGATCCCGACCTGCAGCGCCTCCTCGGCCTGCGCGAGCCGAAGGGCGCGATGGTCCTCGACGTCGTGCCGGGCCGGGCCGGCGAGCGGGCCGGGCTGCGCCGCTACGACGTCATCACCGCCCTCTCGGGACAGCCGATCGAGGACGGCGACGAGCTCGTGCGGGCGGTGGCCGGGAAGCAGCCGGGCAGCGTCGTGAACCTGAGCGTCGTGCGCGACGGCCGGGAGCTGAGCCTGCGGGCCGAGCTGCTGGACCGCGGCGCGGACGAGGGAGGGGAGCGCGCCGGCACCCAGGACGCGAGCGTCGAGGCGAGCGCCGGCGACGCGCTGGGGCTCGACGTGGCGGAGCTGAACGCCCGCCAGAAGCGGCGCATCAGCGCACTGGGCCGGACGGGCGTCCTCGTCCGGGACGTGCTCGGCGCGCAGCCCGGCCTCGAGGCGCTCTCCCACGGCGACGTGATCCTCGAGCTGAACCGCAGGGCCACGCCGGATGTCGGGAGCTATCGAGCCGCCGTCGCGGCCCTGAAGCCGGGCGAGCCGGCGTTCCTCGTGGTCCACCGGCGCGGCACGACGTTCCTGGCGAAGCTGGTGGCGGAGGGGAGATGAGCCGCGCTCGGGTGCTGGTGGTGGACGACGAGGACGCCATCCGCTCCACGCTCAAGATGATCTTCGAGTACGAGGGCTACGAGTGCGTCCTGGCGGCGAACGGCCCGGCGGCCCTGAAGATCGCGAAGAGCGAGGCGCCGGACCTGATCTTCCTCGACATCAAGATGCCGCAGATGGACGGGATGGAGGTGCTGAAGTCGCTGAAGGAGGTCGAGGGGAGCCCGCCGGTCGTGATCCTGTCGGGACACGGGACCGTCAAGACCGCCGTCGAGGCGACGAAGCTGGGCGCCTACGACTTCATCGAGAAGCCCCCCGAGCGGGAGCGCATCCTGCTCGTGGCGCGGAACGCGCTCTCCCAGAAGCGGCTGCGCGAGGAGAACCTGCGGCTCAAGCTGTCCTTCGACGACCGCCACCGCATGGTCGGAAGGAGCGCGGCCCTCGAGAAGGTGTGGGACTCGGTGCGCCGCGCGGCGCCGACGAACGCCACGGTGCTGATCACCGGCGAGAGCGGCGTGGGCAAGGAGCTGGTGGCCCGGGCCATCCATCGGAACAGCCTGCGCAAGGACGAAGCCTTCATCCAGGTGAATTGCGCGGCCATCCCCGAGGACCTGATCGAGAGCGAGCTGTTCGGCCACGAGAAGGGCTCCTTCACCGGGGCCACCGAGAAGCAGATCGGCAAGTTCGAGCTGGCCCACGAAGGCACCATCTTCCTCGACGAGGTCGGCGACATGTCCCTCAAGACCCAGGCGAAGGTGCTGCGGGTGCTCCAGGAGGGAGAGGTCGAGCGGATCGGCTCCCAGAAGACGATCGAGGTGGACGTGCGCGTGATCGCCGCCACCAACCACGACCTCGAGGCGGCGATCGAGCGCGGCGACTTCCGGGAGGACCTGTTCTTCCGCCTCTCGGTGATCCCCGTGCGCATACCGCCGCTCCGTGAGCGCCCCGAGGACGTCGAGCCGCTGGTCGAGAACTTCGCCAGGCAGTTCGCCGCCGAGAACAACTTCCACGGCAAGGTCTTCACCCCGGGAGTGCTCGAGGCCCTCCGGCGCCACAGCTGGCGGGGCAACGTGCGCGAGCTGCGCAACACGGTGGAGCGGCTCATGATCATGGTCGACGGCTCCGAGGTGCGTCCCGAGCACATCGAGGGCGTGCTGCGCCGTCCGGGCGAGGCGTCGGCGCCTCCCAGCCCCGACGCGGCGGCCTCACTCAAGGACTTCAAGGAGTCGGCCGAGCGCGCCTTCCTGGTCGGGAAGCTGCGGGAGAACCGCTGGAACATCTCGGCGACCGCCCAGTCGATCGGCACGCCGCGCTCGAACCTGTACAAGAAGCTCGAGCAGTACGGCATCTCGCAGGAGAAGGACGGCTGAGGAGCGGTTCACGGGACGACGGCGCGCCAGCCGCGCCGCCGGACGGACCTGCGGACTCGTGGCGTTCTACGGTCCGGATCAGGGAGTCCAACGGCACCACCGTGGAGCCCGTGTTGACCAAGGGCACGATAGGTGAAGCGGGGCCCTGGACCCACGAGATCGAGAACATAGGACGGACTCCGCTCCACTCCCTGATCGTCGAGTTCAAGGCCGAGCGCCAGTAGTGGCGCCGCCATGAGTGGGCGGACGTCTTGTGAATGATGCATGGCGAGCGTGAGCGACATGGTGGAGGCTGCCCTGGTCTTGTTGGTCGCCCTGGCGGCGGGAGCGGCCGGCGAGGACGAAGAGAAGGCCGGCGTCAAACTCAGGGTCCGCGGTCACGAGGTCCCTCTCTCGGAGAACGAGCGTGGCGACCTTGCCGGTCGTGTCGAGGCACTCATCGTCGACTGCGGTATCAACTCTGTGTCGGAACCCAGGATCTTCGCGGGAAGGGTGTTGGGTCAGGAGTGGGAGAAGGTGCTCGCTGGCTCACACATCTACGTTCGCTTCTCGCCGCCACTGCTGGCTCGGCGCGGCGATCTGCGGATTTCTGAAGTGGCCGTGGGGCTCGATGATTCCACGTTCCACGTTCATCGGCCCGGAACTGTCGAAGCACAACGGCGCAGTGGTAGGCCACGTGAAATGTGAGGGACTTCGTGCGCTAGCGGTCATGTGCGCGCCGCCTGTCCGACCTCACCTCTTGGCTAGCCAAGCACGGAGTTGCAGCGTCTATGACCGGATCCGCGAAGCTCAAGAGACGCCGTAAGCTGGCGCCGCAGAACAACACGACGATGACAGAGTTGACCGGCTTCCTGACCGCTCGCGGCTATCTGCAGGTTCCGCTCACCCGCAGCGGAGTGGGGCACTTCCACACGTCTGGCACACTGAACGGCCGCTCGGTGGAGGTGCTGGTGGACACAGGGGCCGCGTGCACGGTCGTCGCGATGTCGGTTGTAGACGCACTCGGCCTGCGGTCGGAATGGATAGACCGAGGGGCGGGCGGCGCAGGCGGCCCCCTCGATCAGTTCCGGGTCTACGGGGCGGACTTTCGACTCGGCTCGCTCAGGCCTCGACTGGCCGGGCCGGTCGGGATAGATTTCGAGCAAGTGAACGCCCCTCTCCGGGCGCAGGGGTCCGCCGAGGTCGACGTGATCCTTGGGATGGATGTGTTCGACGCCCACGCGGCCGTCATCGACTACTCCAGCCAGTCGCTGTTCCTGAAGGCCGACGCAACCGAGCCAGACGCCACCTAGCAATCGTATCTGGACCGTGGCGGGAAACCTGATCACGCTCGACGTGCGAACCCCTTCAGAGTGGAGGCATAGGCTCGCGGAGCACCACGCGTCAAGCCCCGGCATCTGGCTCGTCCGCCACAAGCGGCACACCGGCGTCGAGTCGATGCCCCATGAAGACCTGGTACGTGAAGCGCTCTGCTTCGGGTGGATCGACAGCCTCGTCAAACGCCTGGACCAGGATCGCTACGCCATCAAGGTCACGCCGCGCAAGGGTGCGAGCAAGTGGTCGGACCTCAACCGGAGACGCTGGAAGCAACTCAAAGGCGCTGGCCGGCTCGCGCCTGCCGGTCTCGCGGCGGCTCCCACGGCGAACACCTACCGGGCACATCCCGCGATCCCGGAGCTGCCGGCCTACATCGCCAGGGCATTCAGGAGGAGTGCCAGAGCCTGGCTTCACTTTCGGGAGCTCGCCCGCACGCATCGGCGCGACTTCGTCGTGTGGATTCACACGGCCAAGCGGCCCGAGACGAGAGCAAGACGCATTCGCGAATCGATCGAGCGGCTCTCGTCCGGGAAGAAGCTGGGCTTGAAATGAGGGCCTCCTTCTGGAGGATCGAAACTCAGGCCTTGCCCCAGCCGGGCAGCCGGCCGGCTTGCTTCACCCAAGCGGCGAGCTGCGCCTGGTCGAGCGGATCGTCCTCGTGGATGTCGAGGTAGCGCACTTCCTCGTGCTTGGAAGCGCCGGGAGGGAGAGGACGCAGTGACGTGCCGCGGAAGAATGCCACCTTGATGTAGTTCGTGAAGCAATGGATGGCGAGGAACCAGCCCCGGCCCTTCATGCCATAGAAGGGCGAGTTCCACCTGACGGCCTTGCGCACGTCGGGGACGGTGCGCACGATGAGGGCGTCGAGGCGGCGCCCGACGTCGCGCTTCCAGCCCGGCATGGCCGCAATGTAGGCCTGCACCGGGGCGTCGCCGTCGGCCTTCGCGATCTGAGGGTTGCCCCCCGTCAGGAGTGCCCTTCTTCCGACCTTGCGCGACGGCGCCTTCGGGGCCGACTTGCGGGGCCTGGCCGACCTCGCAGCGAGCCGACGGGCACCGCCGCGGCTCGGGACCGTCGTCGACGTGTGGGACGCCTTCTTGGCCATCGTGTTCGCTCCAACTGATAGACTGACACATAACGAAACCTGCCTGGGCCGGTCGTCGCGTCACGCCGCCGGCGGTCTTCGAAATGCCGGCGAGGTGGAGCCCTTGACGCACACGCGCATCGTCGTCACGCGCTACGGCGGGCCCGATGTGCTTCAGGTGGTCGAAGAGCAGGCTCCCGAGCCCAAGCCTGGTCAAGTCCGGGTGAGAGTGCAGGCCGCAGGCGTCGCCCTGCCCGACATATTGGCGCGCGAGGGCGTTCACCCCGAAACACCGCCCGTGCCCTACACGCCGGGGTGGGACCTGGTCGGCGTGGTCGATCGGCTTGGTGAAGGTGTCTCCGGAATCGAGCCAGGCCAGGTCGTTGCCGCGATGCCGATCAGCGGCGCGTACGCGGAGTTCGTCTGCCTGGCGGAACGCGAGCTGGTGCCAGTGCCATCCGGAGTGGACGCGGCCGAGGCTGTCAGCCTGGTGCTGAACTACATCACGGCCTACCAGATGCTGCATCGCTCCGCCAAGGTCCCACCGGGCCGGCGCGCCCTGATTCACGGCGCGGCAGGCGGGGTCGGCTCGGCCCTCCTGCAGCTTGGGCGCCTCGCCGGGCTGGAGATGTACGGTACCTGCTCATCGCGGGGGGCGTCGACCGTGTCCGACCAGGGCGGCATCCCCATCGATTACCGGCAGCAGGATTTCGTGGAGGAGATCCACCGCCTCACGGACGAGGGCGTGGACGTCGTCTTCGACCCCATCGGTGGCGCTCACCTCTGGCATTCCCGGAGGGCTCTCCGCCCCGGCGGGCGGGTGGTGGGCTACGGCCTGGCGACGTCGCTCCGCGGGGAGGGACTGACTTCGAGTCGTCCCGGTCGTCGCCAACGCTTTCGTGGGACCGCCATCTTCGGGTTGTGCATCGCCGGCGGCTGGCTTCTCCCGGGGCGGAAGCGAGTCGTTCCCTACAGCATCCAGACACTCAAGCGGCTGAAACCGGAGTGGTTTCGAGAGGACTTGATCGCCCTCCTGGGCCTCCTTCAACAGCGCCGCATCAAGCCGCTGATCGCGCACCGACTCCCTCTTGTCGAGGCAAGACAGGCGCACGAGCTGCTCGGGAGGGGCGGCGTCATCGGCAAGATCGTGCTCGTGTGCAACGGGCCGTCGCAACGAGCCACTGAAGCGTGAGATGCGCCTGACACCGCTTGCCGGGTGCGAGTCGGAAGAGGCGCTCGCCGCCGGCGTACAATCCTGCCCGCCCTCCATATGACGCTCGAGCCAGGAGCGAAGCTCGGCCCCTACCAGATCGTCGGGCCCATCGGCGCGGGGGGCATGGGCGAGGTCTTCCGCGCCAAGGACACGCGCCTGCTCCGCGACGTCGCCGTCAAGGTCTTGCCCGAGTCGTTCGCAGCGGACCCGGAGCGCCGGGCGCGCTTCGAGCAGGAAGCCCGCGCGGCCTCCGCCTTGAACCATCCCAACATCATCACCCTGCTCGACATCGGCGACACGGACGGCGTGGCCTTCATGGCGATGGAGTACGTCGAAGGCAAGACGCTCCGCGAGCTGGTCGCCTCCGGACCGCTGCCGTCCCGGAAGGTGCTGGAGATCGCCGAGCAGCTCGCGGACGGGCTGGCCAAGGCCCACGGCGCGGGGATCCTGCATCGCGACCTCAAGCCCGACAACGTGATGGTCTCCAAGGACGGCTTCGTCAAGATCCTCGACTTCGGTCTCGCCAAGCTCGAGGGCGCGGCGGTCGAAGGCGGCTCGGAGCTGGAGACCGCGCCGCGGCCGGGCACCTCGCCCGGCGCCGTGATGGGGACGGTGGGATACATGTCCCCGGAGCAGGCGAGCGGCAGGCCGGTCGACTTCCGGTCCGACCAGTTTTCGCTCGGCACGATCCTCTACGAGATGGTCACGGGCACCCGCCCGTTCGTGCGCAAGACCAACGCCGAGACGCTCGTCGCGATCATCCGCGAGGAACCGGAGGACGCGGCCAAGCTGAATCCGCGGTCGCCGGCGCCGCTGCGCTGGCTCATCGAGCGCTGCCTGGAGAAGGACCCCGAGGACCGGTTCTCGTCGACCCTGGACCTGGCGCGCGACCTCGGCAGCCTGCGCCAGCACCTCTCGGAGTCTTCGATCTCCGAAGACGTGCGAGGGGAGCTTCCGCGCCGCCGGCGCGCGCTGCACCCGGCGGCGTGGGCCGCGCTGGGGCTCGCAACGGGACTCGGCGTGGGGGCAGTCCTCTGGAGCCGGGCCAGCCCTCCCGGAGCGGCCGCCGAGTTCCGCCGGCTGACCTTCCGGAGCGGCACGATCCACTCGGCGCGCTTCGCGCCGGACGGGCAGACGGTGGTGTACAGCGCGTCCTGGGAGGGACAGCCGCCCGAGATCTTCACGGTCCGCCTCGACGGACCCGAGTCGCGCTCGCTCGGCCTGCCGTCCGCCGACATGCTCTCGGTCTCGCGGTCGGGCGAGCTGGCGATTTGCCTGGGTCGCCGCCTCCAACTCGGCTTCGAGGGCTACGGGACACTGGCCCGCGTGCCTCTCGGCGGCGGCTCGCCGCGCGAGGTCCTCGAGAACGTCGCCGACGCAGATTGGGCACCCGACGACACCCTCGCCGTGGCGCGCAACACGGGGCGGCACCGCCGGCTGGAGTTCCCGATCGGCAAGGTGCTCTACGAGAGCTCGGGATGGATCAGCCACGTCCGCGTCGCGCCGGACGGCCGTCGCGTGCTGTTCATCGATCACGCCTTCCGGGGAGACAACGTGGGCGCGGCGTCCGTAACCGACGGAGTCGGACCGCCCCGGGTGCTCGCGCGCTTCGCGAGAGAGGTCGGGTGGGCGCCGAACGGGGATGGAATCTGGCTGGATGGCGGCCGCTTCGTGGATCTCGAGGGCCGGACGCGCGATGCGCTTTCCGCTCCTGGAGGGACCTCCCTGTACGACGTCTCCCGGGACGGGCGCCAACTGCTGGGCCGCGGCTCCTGGCGACGGGAGGTCGTGGGGCTGGGGCCCGGGCAGGAGGCGGAGCGTGGCCTGTCCTGGCTCGACTGGTCGCACCCGGACGACCTCTCGAGCGATGGCAGGACGCTGCTGTTCGACGAGCAGAACCAGGTCGATCGGAACGAGAACTACACCATCTACACTCGGGCGACCGACGGCTCGCCTCCGGTGCGGCTGGGCAAGGGCGCGTCGATCGGGTTCTCGCCCGACGGGAGGTGGGCGCTCGCGACCGACAGCGAGAGCCGCCTCCTGCTCCTGCCAACGGGCGCGGGCGAGCCACGCCCGCTCGACAACCGAGGCCTCCGCGTCCAGTGGGCGGACTGGTTCCCGGACGGCAAGCGCCTTCTCGTCACCGGGAGCGAGCCGGGGCGCGGCAATCGCCTGTACGTGCTGGACCTCGGCGGCGGGAACCACCGGGCGGTTTCGCCCGAGGGCGTAGTCGCCTGGGGTCGCGGGATCGCCCCGGACGGCCGGCAGGCCGTCGGATCGGGTCCCGATGGCACGCCGTGGCTCTACCCGATCGACGGCGGCGAGGCGAGGGCCGTTCCTGGCTGCACGCCCGAGGATCTGCCGATTCGCTGGACCGGAGACGGCCGATCGCTCTACCTTCAGCGCGGCTCCGCCATGCCGGCTCGCGTCGACGTCGTGGACGTTGCGACGGGCGCGCGCCGCCTCTGGAAGGAGCTCAGGCCACCGGACCCGACCGGCGTGCACGCGATCGGACCCATCCTGTTGACCGCCGACGGCTCCGCGTACGCCTATTCGTATCGGCGCCTGCTCGACGACCTTTACCTGGCCGAGGGCCTCCGATAGCGAGGAGCGGGGGAGATGACGATCGATCCGGTCCGGGACGCCCTCGTGATCGTGGACGTCCAGAACGACTTCTGTCCGGGCGGCTCGCTCGCCGTGCCGGCCGGCGACGCGGTGGTGCCGGCGCTCAACCGCTGCGCGGCCCGCTTCGCGTCGGCGGGCGCGGCCGTGTTCGCCTCGCGGGACTGGCACCCTGAGCGCACCTCGCACTTCAAGGAGTTCGGCGGCGTGTGGCCGCCCCACTGCGTTCAGGGCACCCGCGGCGCCGCGTTCCACCCCGACCTCGCTCTGCCCGCGGGCGCCTTGGTGGTCTCGAAGGGCATGGATCCCGCCGAGGACGCGTACTCCTGCTTCCAGGCTCGGACCGATTCCGGCCGATCGTTCGCTCTTGCCTTGCGCGATCGTGGAATCACGCGCCTCTTCGTCGGCGGCCTGGCCACCGACTACTGCGTCAAGGCGACCGTGCTCGACGCCTGCGCGGAGGGCTTCGCGACCGTGGTGCTCGAGGACGCGGTGCGCGCAGTCGAAGTGCGGTCCGGCGACGGGGGTCGCGCGCTCGCGGAGATGAAGGCGGCCGGCGCCCGGATGCTGAGCTCCGACGCGATATAATCGGACGTTCGCGGAGCGGGTCGGGCGATCGCCGCGGTCCGACGTCGGGGCCGGGGAGGAAAGTCCGGACTCCGAAGGGCAGTGCGCTGGCTAACGGCCAGCGGGGGTGACCCCAGGGAAAGTGCCACAGAAAAGACACCGCCGAACTCCCGCGCGAGCGGGTGTGGCAAGGGTGAAATGGTGCGGTAAGAGCGCACCGCCGCCGTGGTGACACGGCGGGCAGGGCAAACCCCGCACGGAGCAAGACCGAATAGGGGGGCGTCTGAGGCCGGCCCGGCCGAAGCTCCCGGGTAGGTTGCTGGACCCTGCGGGCAACCGCAGGGCTAGAGGAATGGTCGCCGCCGGGGCCGCGAGGTCCCGGGACAGAATCCGGCTTACAGATCCGCTCCGCGAACGCTGACGTATTCCAGAACCACTCCCCCTCCCTGAGAGGGGAGGGGACAGGGGAAGGGAGCTCAATTGAAGATCCTCGTGACCGGCGGCGCGGGCTTCATCGGCAGCCACCTCGTCGAGGCGCTCGTCCGCGAGGGGCACGACGTGCGGGTGCTCGACAACTTCTTCGCGGGCAGGCGGGAGAACCTCGCGGCCGTGCGGAAGGACGTGGACGTCCTGCGGGGGGACTGCGCCGACCCGGCCGCGGCGCGACGCGCGGTCCGTGGCGTGGAGGTCGTCTACCACCAGGCCGCGGTGCCGAGCGTCGCGCGCTCGGTGGAGGACCCCGAGCTGTCGCATCGCTCGAACGCCACCGCCACGCTCGTGATGCTGGACGCCGCGCGCCGCGCGGGCGTGCGCCGCTTCCTGTACGCGGGCTCCTCGTCGGTGTACGGCGACGCGAGGGTCTCGCCCAAGCGCGAGGACCTGGAGCCGCGCCCGCTCTCGCCCTACGCGGCGGGAAAGCTCATGGGCGAGCACTACCTTCGCATCTTCGCCGAGCTCTACGGGCTCGAGGCCCTGACCCTCCGCTACTTCAACGTGTTCGGCCCGCGCCAGGATCCGGGCTCGCCGTACAGCGGCGTCATCAGCCTGTTCATCACCGCGCTCCTCCGCGGGCGCTCGCCGGTCGTCTACGGCGATGGTCGCCAGACCCGGGACTTCACCTACGTCGCCAACGTCGTGGACGGAAACCTCCGGGCGCTGCGGGCCGCGGGCTTGCGGGGGCAGGTCGTGAATCTTGCGACGGGCCGCAGCGTCAGCCTGCGGCAGCTCCTCGCGGCGCTCGGCCGGGCCACGGGGCAGCGTCCGCGGCCGCGCTTCGCGCCCGCGCGCCCCGGCGACATCCGCCACAGCCTCGCGGAGATTCGCCGAGCGCGGACGCTCCTCGGCTACCGGCCCAGGGTCGACTTCGAGACCGGGCTCGGGTGGACCGTGGCGTGGTACCGCGAGGCTAGCGCCCGGACCTCGCGCTGAGGCTGTCGGCCCAGGCTTTCTGGAGCTCGGGGTAGCTCAGCGCCAGCGCCACCGGCAGGGCCTCCTCCGACGGCAGCCGGTCGCCGAGGGCGGACAGCAGGCGCACGAGGCCCGTCTCGCGGCTGCGCCCGAGGATGAAGCCCACGGCCGAGAGGCTCTGCGCGTACGCGAGCTCCGCGTCCGGCTCGCTCAGGGAGTCGAAGGGCCCCTCGAGCGTCACCAGCGGCAGGAGGCGGCCCTCGCGGGCCGCCTCCGCCAGGCGCGCGTCCTCGCGCGCGGGGTCGGCGCCCTCGAGCCACTGGGAGACGCCCTCCTGGAGCCACGTCGGGCAGTTGCCTCCCGTGCGCGCCGCGATGAAGGAGTGGGCGAGCTCGTGGCGCAAGACGCGGACGAGGCGCGGGGTGAGCGCGTCGAGGCCCTGTACCGGCACTCGGATCTCGCCGTCGTTGACGCCGTCGGCCCACTCGGGCACTCCGGCCTCCGAGAGTCGCGTCCCGGTCTCGAGGACGACGGTGATCGGGTCGGGCGGGCTCGAGCCCAGGCGGCGCGCGAACTCGGCGTGCGCCTCAGAGAGAGCCTTGATCACCGCCGAGCCCAGCGGCTGGTTCACGCCGCCGTCGTACTGGAGGCGGAACTGCACGCCGCGCGACGGCTGCGCCGGAGCGGGCGCCACGTCCCCGAGCTTGCGCCGGACGTCGGCGTCCGGCGTGAGCTCCAGGCTCTTCCTGTACGCCGCCTCCGCGCCGGGCCGGTCGCCCATGGCCGTTGACGCGTCGCCGAGGAGCGACTGGGAGCGGGCGTTCCTCGGATCGAGACGGACCGCCTGGAGCGCGGCCTCGCGCGCCGCCCGGGCGTCGCCCAGCGCGAGGGACGCCTCGGCGAGGGCTTGCCAGGCGGATAGGGATCGCGGGTCGCGGGCGACGCCGGCGCGAAGCAGGCGCGTCGCCCCCACCGGGTCGCCCGCGGCCAGGCGCTGGCGCGCCTTCTCCACCTCCGGGTCGGCGGCGGGCTGGGCCGAGGCCGTCGGCACCAGCTTCTGGACCAGGCTCTTCGGCAGGCCGAACGTCGCGCCGTTCTTCTCGTAGTAGAGCTGCGCACCCTGGTACCAGGCGCGGTCGGCCTCGATGACGCGGCCGTTGGTCAGCGTGATGGTGTCCGCCGAGCTCGTTCCCCCGAGCAGGGACACGAGGAGGGCGGCCGGCGCGGCGCGGCGCATGGGATCTAGGGCAGGATCGAGACCGAGGTCACCGGCTTGGGCTTGGCGCCGTTCGCGCGGAAGTAGGCGGGCACCTGCTCTGCCGCCGCGCGCGCGCGCGCCTCGCTGTCGAAGACCCCCCAGCACAGGCGGTAGCAGCTGCGCCCCTGGTAGGCGACCGGCACGATGAACAGCTCGGGGTTCGGCGCGTTCTGCTGCGCCTTGTGCAGCGTCTCGTCCGAGCAGGCGACCAGGATCTGCACGGTGTGGGCGCCGCGCCCGGCCGCTCTCAAGTTGGCCTCGAACCCGCGCGCCGCGCCCGCGTAGTCCCCGCGCCGGAAAGCCTCGCGGGCGTCGCCGACGCCGGCCGGCACGGGCGCCGGTGAAGGGCTGGCGGGCGGCGGCGGGGGAGTGGCCAGAGGCGTCGCGCTCGCCGCCAGGCTCGTGATCGGAGCCGTCGTGGGCGGCGGCTCGCTCGGCTGCGTGGCCACGGTCCCGACGGGCGCCAGGGTGGTCGGGCCCGCCGTCGCGAACGTCGTGGCGGTCGTGGCGCCGGCGACCTTGGGGCCCGCCGCGGGCCTGGAATAGAGCACGAAGGCCGTGAGCGCGGCTCCGAGCAGGACCAGGACCGCGGCGACGCCGAGCATCAGCGTGCGCCGTGAGTCGCCTCCGGCCCGGGCGTTTCCCCGGCCCGTGCGGGCGCGTCCGAAGCGCGGCTCCCAGTCGGGCTCCACGGGCTTCGCCATCGGCGCGAGGGGACCCGCGACGTTCCGTGCGTTGAGCAGAGC
>DASSJI010000258.1:0-9890 GCA_035691285.1 Vicinamibacteria bacterium
ACGCGAGTGACGCTGTGCCATCTGGAGCTGGTGAGCGACACGGATGCCCCCCGCTTCAAGGCGCTCGGCGTCGTGGCGAACGTCACGCCCCACTGGAACGGCGGGTACTTCGAGGGCGCCGACCGCTGGCTGGGGCGCTCGTGCTACGACCGCATGTACAGCGTGCGGCCGCTGCTCGCGGCCGGCGCGATCGTCACGTACTCGAGCGACATCACCGATCACATCGAGTGGAAGACGGATCGGGGCAGTCCCTTCTTCGGGATGCAGGTCGGCCACACCCGCCAGGAGGTCGAGGGGGGGGCCGCGGCGCCTGTGCGCCCGCCCGAGGGCGAACGGCTTTCCCTCGAGGACCTCGTGCGCGGCTACACTCTCAACGGCGCACGGCAACTCGGGTGGGAGCGGGACCTCGGCTCCGTCGAGGCCGGCAAGCTCGCCGACCTGGTCGTGCTCGACAGGGACCTGTTCGATGTCGGTGCGCACGACATCCACCGTGTGACGCCCATCGCCGTCTTGATGGAGGGGCGCGTCGTCTCCGGGAAGCTGCCCTAGCTGGACAGGCCGATCCCCAGCCGGTCGAGAAGGCGCAGCAGGAGATTGGGGCGGCCGCCCGCGTCCACGCGCCGGAGCGCCCGCGTCACCGCTTCGACCGACCAGCTTCGGAGAGGCTCGGGAGGAAACGGGAACGGCGCTTCGCGCACCAGCTTCAGGTCCAACAGCTCGGTCGGCCTGTCGAGTGCCATGTGGGCGAGGATGCGGCCGGCCAGGTGGGTGGTGCCGATGCCGTGCCCGGTGTAGCCCAGGCCGTAGTGGACGCGGCCGCCGAGGCTCGACCCGAAGAACGGCGTGAAGCGCGTGGTCGCGCAGATCGGCCCGCCCCAGGCGAAGGGGAACTCGAGGGACTCGAGGAAGGGGAAGTGGCGTACGAAGGATCGACGCAGCTCGGCGTAGTGAACCTCGGAGTGGTCATTGCCGGGCTCGACCCGGTTGCCGCCGTAGTACTTGGCCTCGCTCGTTCCCCAGAGGATGCGATCGTCCCGCGTGAGCCGGTAGTAGTTGAAGAAGCTGCGCGCGTCGGCCACGCCCTGGCGCCTGCGCCAGCCGACGGACGCGAGCTGCGCCGCCGTCAGCGGCTCGCTGACGATGACGTAGTCGTAGAGGGGCAGGAACCGGAAGCGCAGGCGCGGCAACAGGTCGTGGCTCCATGCGTTCGTGCCGAGGATCGCCTTGCGGGCGACGACCTCGCCATTCTCGGCGCGGATGGCGACGCCCGCACCGCGCGGCTCGAAGCCCAGCACCCTCGTGCCCTCGTGAACGGCCACGCCGCTCTGCCGGGCATGGCGCACCAGGCCCAGGACCAGCTTGACGGGGTCCAGCACGCCCCCGATCGGGTTGAAGAGCGCGCCTTCGTAGAGCGGCGAGTGGATCTCGGACCGGACCTCGTCGCGGGACAGGAGCCGCAAGTCGGCCACGCCCAGCGCGCGCGCGGCCTCGCGCGCCTCGCCCAGCTCGTCGGCCTGGGCCAGCGACAGCGCGACATGGAGCTGTCCGGTCGCCTCGAGGTCGCAGTCGATGCCCCGCTGCTCCAGGTCCGCGCGCAGCGCCTCGACGTTCTCGCGGCCCAGGACCGCGAGGCGCGCGGCCTCCTCACGGCCGAAGTGGGCGATGGCGAGCTCGTGGGTGTGGTCGATGGTGTCGCCGAGGATGCCGGCGTTGCGTCCGCTCGCGCCGTACGCCGCGATCCGCTGCTCGAGGACGCGGACGTCGAGGCTCGGATCCAGCTCCTTGAGGAACGACGCGGTCCAGAGCCCGGTGAACCCGGCCCCGACGATCGCGACGTCGCAGTCGGCCCGGCCCTCGAGCGGCGGCCCGGGTTCGACCCTGTGAGCGGCCAGCCAGTAGCAGGACTCTTCGACCGGTGGGCGGGTCATCTCAGCGCCGGCCCAGGCGCTCCTGCATCTCCTCGAGGAAGTACGGTACGGCCACGAGGGGCGGCGCGGCCTGCCGGTCCGGATCCTTGATCATCATGAAGCGCTGGCCGTCGGGGGCGGCGTCGTAGGTGCGGCCGTCCCCGGGCATCGCGAAGACGCCCTCGAACAGGACCTGGGGCGCTGCGGCCGCGAAATCCGGCCGGGTGCGGACCGGCACGGCCATCACCTTGTTCGCCCAACGGTAGAAGATCTCGTTCCCGGTCCGACTCCAGGTGGGCTCGTCGCCACCGTCCCTTGAGATCAGCCATTTCTGGCCGCCCCCGGGGAACGGCCGCACGTAGACCTCCGGCCGTCCCGACTCCAGGGAGGAATACGCGATGAAGCGGGCGTCGGGGGAGAAGGTGGGGAAGTTCTCGAAGCTCGTCGTCGCGAGGAAGGAGCGTGCTGTCCGCTCTCCCTTCAGCGCGACGATGACCACGTCGTGTCCCGTCTTCTCCATCTGCGCCGCGCAGGCATAGACCGAGCCGTCGGGCGAGAACGCGCTCGGGTACACCGATCCGTCGATGCGCGCGAGGCGCTCGGCCGCACCGCTCCCGTCCGACGGGATCCAGAATGGATTCGTGCGACCTTCGCGGTCCGAGGAGAAGGCCACGCGCCTTCCATCGGCGGACCATGAGGGATCGTGGTTCGTGCCCTCGTCGGTGAGGCGGGTCCAGGTGTCGCGCTCCAGGTCGCCGATCCAGATGTCGTCGGTCGTGCCCTCGATCTGTGCGGCGACGCGCCTGCCGTCCGGGGAGATGCTGGGAGCCACGTAGGCGCGGCGGGTCTCCGTGACGGGCGTAGCGCGTCCTCGCCGGTCGACCCACACGAGCGTCCGCTCGGGCGGCCGCGGAAACCCCGGGACGTAGACGAGCGACCCGTTGGAGGACACGTCGAACTCGGCCCGCCCGTTGTCGCGGACGTCCATCCGCAGGTCCTCGAGCACGGGCGTCGGGGCTGCCAGGGGCTCGAGGCGTTCCAAGTCGAAGGGGGCCGCCATCAGGGATCCGGTGCGAGCGAAGAGGAGCGTGCTCGGCGCCTCGAGGAAGCGGGGATAGGTTCCGCCGACCGCGAGGCGCTTGACGTTCCCCGTTTCGAGCGAGACCAGCGCGATGGCTCGGTCCTCCTCCCGCGATCGCGCGCCGATCACCGTGAAGAGGACGGCGCGCGCTCCCGCCAGATAGAAGGGCCAGCGATGGCTCGTCTCGCCCTTGGCGGCGTCGAGGGTCGTGACCTCTTGGGGTTCCCCTCCATCGGCCGAAACGCGGAACAGGCCGCTGTGGATGTCCGGGGTGAACAGGATGGTGCCGTCGGGCCCCCAGCTCGCGCCGCGCAGGGCCGGGGCGTCGCAGACGACGAGCGGCTCGCCGCCGGCGAGCGACAGCTTCATGAGCTTGCGTTTCGAGGCGAAGCCGATCCAGCGGCCGTCTGGGGAGAAGAACGGGTTGAACGCGCCGTCCGTGCCCGGGAGCTCCCTGGCCGCCACGTCCCCGGTCGCCCGCACGTAGATGCGCCGGTTCTCGAACGCGCTCGCATAGGCGGCGAAGGCGAACGTTCTGCCATCCGGAGACAGTGCGAACGACGTGATGGCCGACGGGATGTCCGGCATCACGACGCCGTCCGGAAGGGCGATCACGGCGCGGGTCGGGAAGCGCGGAGCGGCCTGCGCCGGCCGTGTCTGTCGCAGGACGACGGCGGTCGCGAGCGCGCCGACGAGGGCACCCCCGAGCGCCCACGCCACGCTCCGCCTTGACAGCCGCGCGGCCCGCGACCCCATGACGGCCGGCTGCGACAGGCTCTCGCCGATCCACTTCAGCTCGGCGGCCACGTCGTGGGCGCTCTGCCAGCGCTCGTCCGGTTCCTTGGCGAGGCAGGTCCGGACGACGCGGTCGAGGGCCGCCGGCAGCATCGGCTGGACCGTCGAGATCGGCGCCGGCTCGTGCTCGAGGATCGCCGCGATCAGGCCGGCGCGGCTCTTGGCCTGGAACGGGCGCTTCCCGGTCGCCATCTCGTAGAGCACGGCGCCAAGGGCGAACACGTCGGTGCGCGGATCGGCCTCCTTGCCCTCGATCTGCTCAGGAGCCATGTATTGGACGGTGCCTACGACGCGTCCCTCGCCGGTCAGCGGCTCGTCGGCGGTCGCCAGCGCCGAGAGCGCGCTCCCCTCCTCCACGGCGTCGCGCTTGAGCTTGGCCAGGCCGAAGTCCAGCAGCTTCGCGCCGGCCTTGGTCACGACGACGTTCCCCGGCTTGAGGTCGCGATGGACGACGCCGTGGCGATGAGCGGCGGCCAGCGCGTCGGCGATCTCGACGCCGTAGCGAAGCACCTGCGACGTGGGCAGCGCGCCCTTCGCGAGCCGATCGGACAGCGTATCGCCCTCGAGATACTCCATGACCAGGAAGTCCACGCCGTCCTCGTGGCCAACGTCGTAGAGGGCGCAGATGTGCGGATGCGAAACGCCCGAGATCGTCCGCGCCTCGCGCTCGAGGCGCTGGCGCAGCTCCGGGTTGGTCGCGAGCTGCTCGGGCAGCACCTTCACGGCGACGACGCGGTCGAGGCGCGTGTCACGGGCCCGGTAGACCTCCCCCATTCCGCCGGCGCCGAGGGGCGCCACGATCTCGTACGCGCCCAGACGGCGTCCGGCCTCGAGCGGCATTGGCTAGTAGCGGGAGCAGAGGAAGCGGATGCCGATCGCCATCACGTCTTCCCACGCCTGTTCCACCGCCGGCGAGAACTCCGCGTCGAACTCGCGCACGGTGGCCAGCAGGCTGTCGAGCCACAGGTCGTAGAGCTCCGCGCCGATGCCGAGCTGCCTCGAGCTGTGACGCTCGGCGACCTCGGCGAGGTAGCGGTCGGGGGCCTTGGCCGGGTCGTCGGCCACGAGCAGGATGAGATGCAGGGAGGCGCTGAGCGCCCGCTTCTGCCGTACGAAGTCGGTCCCGGCGAACTTCTCCCTGACCTTGGGCGAAGACGACAGGAACCGCTCGTAGAAGCGGTCGAAGAAGCGGGAATCCGCAGTGCACCGGCGCAGGCTGTCGTCGAAGATCTGCAGCGCACCGGGGTCCGTGGGCCACCTCCGCGGGTAAGGGGTGGCCGATATGTTATTCGCGACTGGCCGCCGCCGCGAATCGTCCTGCTGGCGCGCGGGCCTTCAACTCCTCGGCCCGGTGCCTGACCTGGAGTCAGGCCCGCGGCGTCTAGAATCGCCTCCATGACCTCGACGGAGCGCGTGCCGCTCGTCCGCGTCAAGCCGCCGGGCCCCGAGAGCCGCAGGCTCATGGAGCGGGAGCGGCGCGTCCTGGCCCACGGCGCCTACGGCGACTGGGACAAGCGCTACTTCATCGCCGCCCGCGCCCAGGGGTCGCTCATCGAGGACGTCGACGGCAACCGCTACATCGACTTCGGCGCGGGCTGGGGCACGAACAACGTCGGCAACTGCCACCCCGAGGTCGTCGCGGCGGTGGAGGCTGCCCTCCGCGAGCAGGGTGTCGCCTGCTGGACGAGCGCGGCGAACTCCTGGCAGCGCATCGAGCTGGCCGAGAAGCTCCTCGAGGTCTGCCCGAAGCGCATCGATCGCGTCGTCTTCCTCACCACGGGCACCGAGGCCGACGAGGCCGCGCTCCGCATCATGCGCCGCGCGTCCGGGCGGCCGATCGTCCTGACCTTCTACGGCCAGTACTTCGGCCTCTCGTACTCCGGCCAGGCGGTCGGGAGCCTGGACTCCGAGATGCGCAGCGACGTGATCCCCTTCGTGAGCGGCTACGTCTACGCGCCCTACCCCAACCCGTACCGCTCGCCGCTCGTCTCGCGGACGGGCGGCGGCGTCGGCCGAGCCACCATCGAGTACATCGAGGACGTGCTCCTCGCCCACGAGGTTCCCGCGAACCGCGTCGCGGGCGTGATCGTCGAGCCGGTGATCGGCGAGGGCGGGATCCTGGTGCCGCCCGATGACTTCCTGCCGGGTCTTCGCGAGCTGTGCGACCGGCACGGCTGGTACCTCTGCATCGACGAGGTGCTGTCGGGCTTCGGCCGCTGCGGGAAGATGTGGGCGTACGAGCACTGGCCCGTCGAGCCGGACATCATCGTGATCGGCAAGGGCATCTCGGGCGGCTCGATGCCGATCGCGGCCGTGGCCGCCCGCGCCGACATCACCGAGCGGGCCGACGCCTACGTCGCGAGCACCTACTCGGGGCACCCGGCCGCCTGCATGGCGGGCCTCAAGACCCTCGAGATCCTGCAGCGCGACCGGCTCTTCGAGCACGCCACGGCGCTCGGCGGGCGGGCGCTTTCCCGGCTGCGCGCCATGCAGGCGAAGTACCCGGCCATCGGCGATGTCAGGGGCAAGGGGCTGTGGCTCGCGGTCGAGTTCGTGAAGGACCGGACCACCAGGGAGAAGGACCACGCGTTCGCGGCCGAGGTCAACCGGCATTGCCTCGAGAACGGCCTCTACCTGGTCCACGACAGCATCTCGTGGTTCGTGCGGATCCAGCCCCCCGTGAACATCCCGGAGGCGCTCCTCGATCAGGGCCTGGACATTCTCGAGGACGCGATCCGAGCCGCATCCGGAGGCTGAGCCATGCGCAAGGACCTGACGACACCCGCTCCTATCCCCAGGGCCGCCCTCGAGAGGGTATTCCTGCCGGCGAGTCAGGGCGGCCGACTGCTCCCGCAGGAGGCCTACACGTCGCAGGAGGTCCTCGAGTGGGAGAGGCTGCACGTCTTCGAGGGCTCGTGGGTGTGCGCGGGCACGGCCGCGAACCTGGCCAGGCCGGGCGACCAGACGGCCACCCGCGTGGGCCGCGACACGATCCTGCTGGTCCGCGGCGAGGACGAGCGCATCCGCGGATTCTTCAACGTCTGCCGGCACCGCGCCCACGAGCTGCTCCAGGCCGGCGAGTGCCGCAACGGCAGGGCGCTGCGCTGTCCGTACCACGGCTGGACGTACAAGCTGGACGGCAGCTTGCGGGCCGAGGTGAAGGGCCACCACGTGCCCGGGTTCGATCCTGCCGCCGAGGGCCTCGTGCCGGCGCGTGTCGAGGTGTGGCACGGCTGGATCTTCGTCAACGCCTCGGGCGACGCGCCGCCCTTCTCCGAGTGGGTCGGCGAGCTGGAGCCGATCGTGGCTCCTTACGAGCCCGAGCGGCTGAGGCGGGGGGCCCGGCACGAGTACGAGATCGCCGCGAACTGGAAGCTGATCTGCGAGAACTACCACGAGTGCTACCACTGCCCCAACATCCACCCGCAGCTGTGTCGCGTCAGCCCGCCCGACAGCGGAGACAACTACGACCGCCAGGGCGCCTTCGTGGGCGGGTTGATGGACCTCGTGCCGCACGCGGTGACGATGTCCTTCGACGGACACAGCGACGGCGTGCCCCTGCGCGGGCTGTCGGCCGAGGGCCTGCGGGTGGTGCACTACTACCACCTGTTCTCCAACGTCCTGATCTCCCTGCATCCGGACTACGTGATGACGCACCGCATGGAGCCGATCTCGACCAACCGCACCAGGGTCGAGTGCGAGTGGCTGTTCGCGCCGGAGGCGCTCGAGAAGCCCGGCTTCAGCCCGAAGTTCGCCGAGGAGTTCTGGGACGAGACCAACTGGCAGGACTGGCGCGCCGTGGAGAGCGTTCAGCGCGGCATCGAGTCGCGCGGCTACATCCCCGGCACGCTGACGCCCCGCGAGGACGCCGTCCATCACTTCGTGACCCGGATCGCCCGCGGCTACCTCGAGGGAAGGCTGACGCCGCAGGCCGCCGCCGTTCCTTCCTGAGGGGGCCGCCGGGTTCGGCGCCTTGACGCGCTCGCGCCGCGGATCCACGATCGGGAGTCGGGGTCGATGCCGGCGAACCTCTCCCCCGAGTACAAGAGCGCGGAGGCCGCGTACCGGCGGGCCCGCGATCCCAGGGAGCGCCTCGAGCGCCTGCGCGAGATGCTCAGCTCCATCCCCAAGCACAAGGGGACGGAGCACCTCCAGGCCGAGATCAAGTCACGGATCAAGGAGCTGACCGAGGAGGTCGCTGCACCCAGGAAGGCCGGCGCGCGCACTGGGCCGGCCCTCGTCGTCCACCCGGAAGGGGCGGCGCAGGTGCCCCTGCTGGGTCCGCCGAACGTGGGGAAGTCGCTGCTCCACGCGCGCCTGACAGGCTCGCACGCCGTGGTGGGGACGTACCCCTTCACCACGCGGGTCCCGCTCCCGGGGATGCTGCCCTGGGAGGACGTGCAGATCCAGCTCGTCGACCTGCCGCCGATCTCCGCAGAGTCCATGGAGGCGTGGATGCCCGGGGCCCTGGAGCAGGCCGACGCCGCCCTGCTGGTCGTGGACCTCAGCGAGCCCGACTGCATCGAGCAGGTCGACACGATCCGGCATCGGCTGGAGGAGAAGCGGGTCACGCTGCTGGAAGCCGGGCCGCCACCGGCGGCCGCGGATGCTTTGGACGAAGCGTTCCGGACACGGCTTCCCACGCTCCTCGTCGCAAACAAGAGCGATCGGCTCGCCGATCCGGAAAGCGAGCTCGAGGCCTTCATGGAGCTCGAGGGCGTGGGCTTCCCGGCCCTGGCGGTATCGGCCGAGAAAGGCGCCGGCCTCGAAGCCGTCGGGCGCCGACTGTTCGAGATGCTCGGCGTGGTGCGCGTCTACACGCGCGTGCCGGGCCACGCCGTCGACCACGCCCACCCCTTCACGCTGCGCCGGGGCGCGACCGTGCGCGACGTCGCCTTCCTCGTGCACCGCGGAATGGCCAGCGCGTTGAAGCACGCGCGGCTCTGGGGCAGCGCCGAGTTCGCCGGCCAGCAGGTGAGCCCCGAGCATCCGGTGCGGGACCGCGACGTGGTCGAGCTGCACTGGTAACGATCCGAAGCACTGCGTCCTCAGGGACGCGCCGGCGGATCCCGGCATGGGACGCTGGCCCGCACCAAGCCGGTTGACACCCCTGCTGCATACCGGTTTGCTATCATCGGCTCGGTGTCCACCGCGCGAGGCCTCCACTATACGCACGCTGAGTACCTCGCTCTCGAAGAGGAGAGCTCGGTGCGCCACGAGTACCTCGCCGGCGAGATCTATGCGATGGCGGGAGGGTCTCCTGATCACGCGGCGCTGGCGGCAATGGTCATCGCGCTCCTCGGCAGGCAGCCTCCAACCGGTTGCCGAGTGTTCACGTCCGACCTGCGTGTGCAGACGGTCTCGGGGCTGTCGACGTACCCGGATGTGAGCGTCGTCTGCGGGAGGACCCAGCGCGCCGCCAACGATCCCCACGCTGTCGTGAATCCGGTCCTCATCGCCGAGATCACCAGCAACTCGACCGAGGACTACGACCGCGGCGAGAAGCTGCAGCACTACAAGAGCCTGCCCACCCTGCGGGAGGTCCTGATTGCCTCCCACCGCGAGCCGCTGCTCAGCTTGTGGAGGCGTGAGGAGCAGGGCTGGACCGAGGTTCGTGCGTCCCGTGGCGAGACGCTCGAGCTCAGAAGCCTCGCGATGCGGCTGGCCGTCGACGACGTCTATCGCGACGCCCTCGAGGACGCCGCCGTCTAGCGGCTGGGCCGGTAGCCGGGCCCGCGCAGGACGCGGCCGGGGCGGGCCGCGGTGATGGTTCCGCCGTCCACCACGAGCTGGCCGTTCACCGCGACGTAGGGGATGCCCTCGCTGTAGTGCAGGGGGTCGGCGTAGGTCGAGCGGGAGCGCACCGTCTCGGGGTCGAAGGCCACGAGGTCGGCAGCCATCCCCGGACGCAGCACGCCTCGGTCGTGGAGCCGCATGCGCGCGGCCGGCAGCGAGGTCATCTTGCGCACGGCCTCCTCGAGGGTCAGCAGCTTCTCGTCGCGCACGTAGTGGCCGAGGATGCGCGCCGCCGAGCCCCAGGCCCGCGGGTGCGACTTCTCCTTCGAGTAGACGCCGTCCTCCGCCCGCGCGCTCGAGTCCGTGCAGAA
>DASSJI010000259.1:0-9972 GCA_035691285.1 Vicinamibacteria bacterium
TCCTGACGATGGCGGGACTCGCGCCCGTCCCCGACGACGCGACGCGCACGCGGCCCGGGCAGGTCCAGGGCGACGACGTCCTTCGGCGCATCGCCGACCTGCGTTCCGGCGATCCCGAGCGCCAGAAACGCGCGCTGCGCGCCGCGTCGCCCGACCCGGCCCTCGTCGCGCACGTGCTGCCGCTTCTCGGGAGGAGCGAGACGCTGCGCGACGCCGTGCGCGCCCTGCGTTTCGTCGCGCCGCGGGCCATCGGCCAGCTGCAGGACGCGATGCTCGACCCGCGCGTGGATCCGGCGGTGAGGCGGCGTGTGCCGCGCGTGCTCAAGACGTGCTCGATGCGCCGCGCGGCCGACGCGCTCTTCGCGGCCCTCGCCGACCCGGATCTCGGGCTGCGCTCCGAGGCCGCGCGCGCTCTCGCCGCCCTCACCGCCGCCGACGCCGCGCTCCGCATGCCGCGGGAGCCGGTGCTGGACGCGGTGCGTCGCGAGCTCGACAGCGGAAGGACGCCCGAGAGCTTGGACCACGCCTTCGTGCTGCTGTCCCTCGTGCTCGAGCGTGAGGCGCTGCGCACGGCCGCGGCGTCGCTGCGCGGCGCCGACGCCGCGTTGCGCGGCACGGCCCTCGAATACCTGGACAACGTTCTGCCGCGCGATCTGGCGCGGCGCTTCGAGGCGCGCTTCGCCGGCGGCTAGGCCGCGCGGTTCAGGAAGTCGCGCAGCGCGATCACCAGTTCTTCGGCCGACGCGGGGCGGTCGTCGGGATCCTTCTCGAGCAGCCGCAACGCCAGCGTCGCGAGCTCGGGCGCAACGCCGGGCGTGAGGCTCGCGGGATCGGGCGGCGCCTCGCTGCAATGCTTCCGCAGGACCGCGTACGGCGTGTCGGCGACGAACGGCCGCCGGCCGGTGAGGAGCTCGAAGAGCAGCACGCCCACCGCGTAAAGGTCGCTGCGCGGCTCGCTGCCGTGGCCTTCGATCATCTCCGGCGCGAGATAGTCCGGCGTGCCGAGGAACGCCGCGGTCGCGGTGATGCCCTGGAAGCGGCGCGCTCGCGAGATGCCGAAATCCATCACGCGCACCCCGCCGCCGGGCGAGAGCATCACGTTCGACGGCTTGAGATCGCGATGCACGACGCCTTTGCTGTGGGCGAAGTCGAGCGCTTCCGCGATCTGCGCGACGATCGTGGCAGCCGTCTTCGGGTCCGCCGGGCCGCGCGCGACGACCTCGCGCAGCGTCTCGCCCGCCACGTACTCCATCGTGAAGTAGGGAACGCCGCCCTGCTCGCCGCGCTCGAGTATGCGGACGATGTTCGGGTGGTTGAGTGCTCTACCGATCTCCGCCTCGCGCTGGAAGCGCTCGAGGAACTCGGGGTCGCCCATGAGGCCCGACAGCGGACGCTTGAGCGCCACGACCTCGCCGCGCCGCTCGGCCTTGAAGACCGACGCCATGCCGCCGCGTCCGAGCGGCTCGACGAGCTTGTAGTCCCCGAACCACACGTGGCCCGAGGCGTCCCGCGTCGCGCCGGGGCTGAGCTGGCCTGCGGGAGTCGCCGGGGCCGGGATCTCGGTTGCGCCGCCGCGCCGGAAGCTCCACGCCATCACCGCGACCAGGGCCAGGGCGACGATCGCGAAGGCGAAGAGACCGCCTGCGCCGCCGAGACCGCCCGCGCCTGCGCGCCGAAGCGCGATCTCGACCGCTGCGCGCTCGCCGGCGGCGACGTGGACCTCCTCGCTTGCATCGGCGTGTCCTGCGAGCGTGAGGCGGATCCGGTGTGAGCCGGGCGCGAGCCCGTACCGCACGAGCCGGCCCGATTGCGGGTCCGTCGAGCCCGCGAGCTCGTCGTCGACGTACACGGAAGCTCCGGCCGGCCGTGAGACCACCTCGATCACGCCGATCGGCTCGACGACCGTCGCCGGCGCCACCGCGGGTGCCGTCGCCGGCGGTGGCGCGGAGGCGGGCGCGGAAGCACGCGCGCTCGGCGAAGGCGGCGGAAGACTCGGCGCCGCCGAAGCGACGAGGGGCGCGGGCGGCGGCGGCTCGACCGGCGCGGCTGCGAGCGTCGTGACCGGCGGCGAAGCGGCGGTGGTGACGGGCGGCGCGAGGGTCGTGGGCGGCGGCGCCGGCTTCGTGGGCAGCGCCGCCTCGAGCCGGGCGCGCAGCCTCTGGCGCTCGTCGGCGGGTTCGCGGTTCCATTGGGCCGACCGATCGAGCGACTCGCGCGCCGCGTCCCAGTCGCCGAGCGCCAATTGCGCCTCGGCGAGGCGCAGGTACGGAAAGTAGCGCGGCTCGACGTTCGTCCCGTACGTGCGCACATTGCGTCCCGGCTCGGGCCGCAGCGCGATCGCGCGCGCGAAGGCTCCGGTCGCGCGAACCGCGTCGCCGCGCTCGAGCGCCGTCACGCCCGCCCGATAGAACTCGTGCCATTCCTGCGCGCCGGCGGCCGGCGCCAGGGTGAGGCAGGCGAGGACGAGCGCCTCGAACCTTCGCATGCGGGAGTGCGGGGATTGTAGCCGCCCGCCGACCTGCCAGCATGCTGGCTCGCCCGGTCCCGGGGACAAAGAGAGGCGGGACCTCCGCCACGGCCAGGCGCGGCCGCGGCGGAGGGCAAGGCAGGCCGTCAGGCGGCGGCGGGCGTGGCCTGGGAGATGAGCGGTGTGAGCGCCGAGACGATGCGGGCCATCTGCGACTCGGTCAACAGCTCCTTCAGCACCGCGACGAAGCGGCCCTGGACTCCGGAGACGACGTACTGCCAGCGGTAGGCCTTGAGGACCAGGGCGTGCAGGGCATCGACCTGGGCGGTGGTGAACGACCGGTCGGAGGCGGCCACGAAGTAGACGGCGTCGGCGCCGGCCTGGGCCTGCAGGATTCCGTCCACCGCGCCCACCAGGGCGATCAGGTCGTCGACGGCGCGGTCGCGCTCGGCGGCGGAGAGGCGCGCGTCCTCCCGGCGCAGCTCGAGCTCGTCGAGGATGGCGTGCTGCGACTCCTCCTTCCAGTGGAAGAGGAAGACGTCCTTGAAGAGCGGCGACAGGTCGGCCTGCGGGGCGATGCTCTGGCGGTAGTGCTCCTGGGTGAACAGCTCGATGTGGAGGGTGAGGGCCAGCACCGCCCAGGTGGAGGAGGCCAGGACGGCCGCCGCCACCTGGTCCGGGTCCGCGTCGAAGCGGTAGCCCGCAGGCATGCCCTCGGCCGCGAGGCGCTCCACCCGGCGGAACAGCTCCTGGTGCTTCAGCTCCTCGTCGCTGAAGCGCACGAGCGCCTCCAGGGCCACCTGGTCGCCCAGCCAATGGTCGCGGCTCAGCTCCAGCACCTTGGCGTTGATGAAGCGCTCCACCAGTCCGAACATGTTGGCGTAAGTGCGCCCCTGGATCTGGCTCAGGAAGCGTCGCGCCTCCCTGTCCAGGAACGGGACCTCGTGCACCAGCGAGAGGCCATCCGGCAGGAACGCGGAGTCGAGGTCGAAGGCCCGGCCGCGGATCACGTCGGCATCGATCTCCCAGCGCACGCGCCGGGAGGCGGCCACGCAGCGGCCGTAACGTTCGGTGGAGGTGGGAACGGTCTCGGTCATCATTTGCTGTTCCCTCCTTGGGAACGCTACCAATCTCGTCCTCCAGCGCCTCGCTCGCATGGGGCGGCCGTCCCGTTCTCTGGCCCCGAGGCCCCCGATCGGCGGGCGGCATAGGGTCGGATGTCCCGACCGGCCAACGATAGAATCCGCGCGTGCGCCAGTCGCTCCACTTCCTGAAGGCGCGCGACGGCACCAGCCTCGCCTGGGCGGTTGCCGGCCATGGCCGCTCCCTGTTCAAGGCCTCCAACTGGCTGACCCACGTGGAATACGACTGGGAGAGCCCCATCTGGCGCCACTGGATGGAGTTCCTCGCCACGCACTTCCGCTTCGTCCGCTACGACGAGCGGGGCTGCGGCATGAGCGACTGGGACGTGGCCGACGTGAGCCAGGACCGCTGGGTCGAGGACCTGGAGGACGTCGTCGGGACGGCGGGCGCCACGGAGCCCTTCGTCCTGCTCGGCATCTCCCAGGGGTCGGCCTCGGCCATCGCCTTCGCGGTTCGACACCCGGAGCGGGTCTCCCACCTCGTGCTGTACGGGGGCTACGCCCAGGGCTGGCGCCACCGCGGCGACGAGGCAGGTCGCCTTCGCTTCCAGGCCATCACCGACCTCGCTCGCTACGGCTGGGGCAGCGAGAACCCGGCCTTCCGGCAGGTGTTCACGCAGATGTTCATCCCGGAGGGGACCGAGCAGCAATTGGCGTGGTTCAACCAGCTCTGCCGCAAGACGGTGCGGCCGGACATGGCGGCCCGCCTGCTCGAGGCCAGGGCCGAGGTGGACGTGGTGGACCTCCTCCCGCGCGTCGCCGTGCCCACCCTGGTCCTGCACGCGCGGCAGGACGAGGTGGTGCCGCTCGCCTCGGGCCGCCGGCTGGCGGCCGAGATCCCCGGCGCGCGCTTCGTGCAGCTCGAGTCCAGGAACCACATCCTCCTGGAGCACGAGCCGGCCTGGGCGCGCTTCCGGGAGGAGCTGCTCGAGTTCACCGGCCGTCCGGAGGCCGTCGCGGAGGACCCGATCTTCGCTTCTCTCTCCGCGCGCGAGCGCGAGGTCTTGAAGCTGGCCATGCAGGGGCGCGACAACGGTCAGATCGGCGCCGCCCTCTACATCAGCGACAAGACGGTGCGCAACCACGTCAGCCGCATCTACGAGAAGCTTGGGGTGGGCTCCCGGGCCCAGGCGGTGGCCCTCGCCCACGAGAAGAACTTCCGAGGAGAGTGACGCAGCCGAGGCACACGCCCACGCCAGCGTATGATCGCTGCGAGCAGGAAAGGCGGGGGTTCAGATGGGCCCTGGATACAGCACGCTCGGATTCGTGGTGATCGTCGTCCTCTATGTGGTGATCGGCCTGTTGGCGGCCACGGGCTGCGTGACCGTGAGCCGCAGGTTCCTCGGCCCCAGGGCAGAGCAGGTGTTCTACGCGGTATTCCTGGTCGTGATCGCCGCGTTCTATCTGGCCTTCGCGGCGCACTTCAGGAGCGCGATGGCGTGGCGCCTGGAATCCGCCGCGGTGGTGGCGTTCTTCGCCATCGGCCTCGCCGGCGCGCGCCTGCCCGTCGCCCTCGTCGTCGGCTATCTCCTGCATGGACCCTGGGACCTGCTGCACGAGCTCGTGCAGCAAGGGGCCATCTCCGCCTTCGAGCCGGGTCAGCTCACGGCTGTGCCGCTGGCCTACGGGTTCTTCTGCGCTGCCTTCGATCTCTTCATGGCGGGCTACATCTACCAGCGGCGTGGGGCCTGGGCTGCCGCGTCTCACGCGACGTGACTCTCCGAGCAGGAACGAAGCTCGGCTCCTACGAGATCGTCGCGCCCCTGGGCGCGGGCGGGATGGGGGAGGTCTACCGAGCCCGCGACCCGAGGCTCCAGCGGGACGTCGCGATCAAGGTGCTACCCGCCCGGCTCTCCGAGGACGCCGACGCCCTCGCGCGCTTCGAGCGCGAGGCGCGGGCGGTGGCTGCGCTGTCCCACCCGAACATCCTCGCCATCTACGAATTCGGCCGACACGACGCCACGGCCTACGCGGTGACGGAGCTCCTGGAAGGCGAGACGCTGCGCTCGCGGCTGGAGGGGGGACCCCTGCCGCCGCGCAAGGTCGCCGAGGTCGGGGCGCAGATCGCGCGGGGGCTGGCCGCTGCCCACGACCGGGGCGTCGTCCACCGCGACCTGAAGCCCGACAACGTCTTCATCACGAGGGAAGGGCAGGTCAAGATCCTCGACTTCGGCCTGGCCCGATCGCCGGTGGCTCGCGAGGCCGAGTCGGGGATGGAGTCCCCGACGCTCACGCGGCACACCGATCCGGGCACGGTGATGGGAACCGCAGCGTACATGTCTCCGGAGCAGGTCAAGGGCCAGCCCGTGGACCACCGCTCCGACATCTTCGCGTTCGGCGCGGTCCTGTACGAGATGGCGACCGGGCATCGGGCCTTTCAAAGCGCGTCGGCAGCCGAGACGATGGCGGCCATCCTGCGTGCCGAGGCTCCGGAGCCTCCGCAGAGCCTCCCGGTCGGCATCGTGCGCATCGTCCGTCGCTGTCTCGAGAAGGACCGCGAAGGCCGCTTCCAGGCGGCTCGGGACATCGCTTTCGATCTCGAGGACACCAGCTCCGCGAGCGCACTCCCGGCGATGGCTCCCCCGCCCGCCCTCGGCGCGCGGCGCAGATGGCTGCTCCTGGCGGGGGCCGTGGTCGCCGTCGCGTGCGCCGCGTTCGTCGCCGGGCGTCGCTCCGCCTCGGCGCCGGCGTCTCACGCCCCGCTCAGGTTCCGGCAGGTCACCGACCTGCCGGGCGCCGAGACGTCGCCTCGCCTGTCGCCGGACGGACGCACGCTGGTCTTCGTGAGCCGCGCTTCCGGCAACGCCGACATCTACGTGCAGCGCGTCGGCGGCCACAATCCGATCAACATCACGAAGGACTGCGAGCTGGACGACTCGTCGCCGTCCTTCTCTCCCGACGGCGAGCGCATCGCCTTCCGCTCGCAGTGCGATGGCGGAGGGATCTTCCTGGTGGGCGCCACCGGCGAGTCGCGCAAGAGGGTCACCGACTTCGGGCACGACCCCGCCTGGTCGCCCGACGGCAAGAAGCTCGCGGTGGCGGCCGAGCAGACCCTGAACCCGATGAACAGGTACGTGGTCCCCAGCACGGTGTCGATCGTCGACGTGGACACCGGCGCCAGGCAGCCGTTGGCCTCGACCGACGCGATGCAACCCGCGTGGGCCCCGAGCGGGCGGCGAATCGCGTACTGGGGGCTGCGCGGAAGCGGCGGACGCGGAAGCGGCGGACAACGAGACCTGTGGACGATCGCGGTGGAACCCGGCGCGTCGCCCGTGGCCGTCACGAGCGACGGAGCCGTCGACTGGAATCCGGCCTGGTCACCGGACGGGCGCTGGCTGTACTTCGCGAGCAGCCGCGGCGGCGCGATGAACCTGTGGCGGGTCTCGATCGACGAGACGACCGGCCGCGTCCTGTCCCCGCCCGAGCCGATGACGGTGCCGGCGCTCTGGAGCGGCGGCCTCGGCGTCTCCCGCGACGGCCGCAACCTGGTCTACGCTACGGCCGAGCCCCGGTCGAGCATCGAGCGCGTCGCGTTCGACCCGGTCCAGGGCGTGCTCGCCGGCGCCCCAGAGACGGTGCTCAAGGGCTCCCGCACCATCAACTCCCACAGCCCCTCGCCCGACGGCCAGTGGATCGCGTTCTCGAGCGGCGGCCTGCGGGAGAACCTGTTCGTCGTCCGCATGGACGGAACGGGCTACCGGCAGCTCACCGACGACGAGTTCCGCAACCGCGGACCCGACTGGTCCCCCGACGGCCAGCGCATCGCGTTCTACACGGACAGGAGCGGGCGATACGAGGCGTGGGCCATCCGCGCCGATGGCAGCGGTCTCGAGCAGCTCACCGACCTCGGCCCGGACGTGGGCCTGACGGTGCCTCGTTGGACACCGGACGGGCTGGGCCTCGTGACGAACGGGCCGCCGGTCCGCCTGTTCGACCTGAGGCGGCCTTTGAAGGAGCGCGAGACACGGTCGCTCGGGCCGATTGCGCCAGGCGTGGAGTTCTTCGGGGGCGTGTGGTCGCCGGACGGCTTGCGCCTGGTCGGCTGGAGCCTGCGGGCCGACGGCTCCCCCACGGACACGGTCGTGTACGACGTCCCGACGAACGCCTATCGGCGGGTGCCGGAGGCGGGGTCGGGCGCCGTCTGGCTGAACGACGGCCACCGCCTGCTTTATCTCACGGCCGACGGCGCGCTCAGGCTGCTCGATCTCCGCTCGGTGCGGTCTCGGCAGCTGCTGCCAGCCGGCACGGCGGCCACAGCCTTCCCCTGGTCCTGCAGGCTGACGCGGGACAACCGCTTCATCACGTTCCTCCACGACACCGCCGAAGGCGACGTGTGGCTGGCGGACCTCGACTAGCCCAGGACGTGAAGGCGACGCGCGGCTGGGTGGTGGTGGCGGCTGGCGCGCTGCTCTTCGGCGTCGCCAGCGCGGCCGAGAACTTCACTCGCTACGCCGCCCTGCGCTCGACCTTCGCCGCTGACCTGGGCTCGTTCCACAACCAGGCCTTCAACCAGGCCCAGGGGCGCGACATCTCGTATCTGTTCATGGCCTCGTGGTTCAAGCCCGGGGACTTCGACGGGCCGTCAGTCTACAGGTCGTGCCACTTCTCGCCCCTGCGGACCCTGGTCATCCCCTGGATCTATCGCCTGCATCCGCGCATCGAGACGCTCATGCTGCTCCAGGGGCTCGCGATCGGCATCGGGGCGCTCGGCCTGTACGGCCTCGCGCTCGAGCGGGCGCGCAGCCCGGGCCTCGGCCTCCTGCTCGCCGTGAGCTACCTGCTCCATCCCGCCGTCCTCAACCTCGCGGCCAACGACTTCCGGGAGATCGCGCTCGGCCTGGGCCCGGCGCTGATCGCGCTCTGGCTCCACGCGACCGGGCGGACGGCCGCCTTCGTGGCGGCGGCGCTCGTCGCGCTCTCGGCTCGCTCCGAGTACGCGCTCCTCGTTGCGGCCGTCCCGCTGCTCGCTCGCCGGCTCGTTCCCGCGCCCTCCCGTGTTCCCGTCTGGCTCCCGCCTGCGCTCGCGGCGAGCTGGGGAGTCCTCGCCCACGGGTATTACCAGCACTTCTACGGGGTGACGTGGCCCGTCCTGGGCTATGCGGGACAAAGGCCTCTCGTCGAGGTTGGCGCCGAGCTCGTGCGGCGCATGCCCGCCCTCTTCGCATTGATGCAGGCGCCAGCGATGGTCGGCCTCTTGACGCCGGAGGCCTGGGCGCTCGCGCTGCCCTTCGCCGCCCTCGCGAAGCGCGTCCACGCCACGGAGTTCCCGCCCCACCACCTGCAGCATCTGGCTCCGGCCCTGGCGGCCGTGTTCTGGGCCTTCGCGGTCACGCTGGTGCGTCACTGGGATGGCCCGTGGCTCGCCGCGCGGCGCGGGCGGGCCGTCGCCGCGCTTTGTGGCGCGACGCTCGTGAGCTTCGCCGTCTTCGCCCACGCGGCGGCCTCGGCCTACCCGCGGGATCTGGGTCGCTTCGATCGGCTGGGCGAAGCGATCGACGGCCTGCCGGCCGACGCGACCGTCGTGGCTCACGGTTCCCTCGCCGCCCGGCTCAGCCGCCATACGCGGGTGATCGACTACACGCGGCTTCCGTTCGGTGCGCCGCCATCGGCCGAGGAGGCCGCGACGACGCTGCCCGTGCTCGTGGCGTGCGCCGACCTCGTGGCCATCATGGAGGACCCGGCCCTCGAGAGCCTCGTCCGTGAGAGCGGCATCTTCGAAGCACCCCGCACGTTCCGCCGCTATCGTCTCTTCCTCCGCCGCGAGGACGCGCCGCGCGTCGCGGATGCGGACGCGCGCCTCCAGCGCGCGCTCCTGTGGGATCGGCTCTCGTCCGAGCAGCGCCGTGGCGCGACGCTCGCACGGTGGTAGGCTGGCGGGCTGGGGCAGGGAGGAAGAGATGCAGATCCTTGAACTCCGCGCGCGCACAGGAGCGGGCGCGTTGCTGGTGGGAGCGTGTGTGCTGGCCGCGTCCGTCGAGGCGCAGCCGGCCGCCGCGGCCAAGGTGCCGATCACGACGCGCTCCGAGGAAGCGCGCCAGCTCTACTTGAAGGGGCGCGACCTGGTCGAGCGACTGCGCGCGACCGACGCGAGGAAATACTACGCCGATGCCGCCGCAAAGGACCCGAGCTTCGCGCTGGCGCAGCTCGGCCTCGCCAACAGCGCGGGCACCGCGAAGGAGTTCTTCGAGGCGACGAAGGCCGCGGTCGCGCTCTCCTCGAACGCGAGCGAGGGCGAGCGGCTGATGGTCCTGGGCGTCGACGCGGCCGCCAAGGCGGACTTCCCGGCACAGAAGGGCTACTACACGAAGCTCGTGGCGGCGTATCCGAACGACGAGCGAGCGCAGAACCTGCTGGGAGCCACCT
>DASSJI010000260.1:0-3862 GCA_035691285.1 Vicinamibacteria bacterium
CGGCACGCGCTCCGAGGTCTTCGTCGTGCTGAACTTCGCGGAGCGGCTCGTGCTCGTGGGCGGCACGCAGTACGCGGGCGAGATCAAGAAGGCGATCTTCACGGTCATGAACTACCTGCTCCCGCAGCGGGGCGTGCTGTCCATGCACGCCTCGGCCAACGTCGGCGCCGCAGGAGACGCGGCCGTCTTCTTCGGGCTGTCGGGAACCGGCAAGACGACGCTGTCGGCGGACCCGGCCCGCGAGTTGATCGGCGACGACGAGCACGGCTGGAGTGATCGGGGCGTCTTCAACTTCGAAGGCGGCTGCTACGCCAAGGTGATCCGGCTGTCGGCCACCGCCGAGCCCGAGATCCACGAGACGACCCGGCGCTTCGGCACCATCCTCGAGAACGTCGGCTTCGATTCCGAGACGGGAATCCTCGACCTCGACGACGAGTCGCTGACGGAGAACACCCGAGCGGCCTACCCGATCAGCCACATCTCCAACGCGAGGCGCGACGGCGTGGCGGGCCACCCGCGGAACATCATCATGCTGACGGCCGACGCCTTCGGTGTGCTGCCGCCGGTCGCGAAGCTCACTCCCGACCAGGCCATGTACCACTTCCTGTCGGGCTACACGGCCAAGGTCGCGGGCACCGAGAAGGGGGTGACGGAGCCCCAGGCCACATTCAGCGCCTGCTTCGGGGCGCCCTTCATGGCGCTTTCGCCCACCGTGTACGCCAAGCTGCTCGGCGAGCGGATCGCCCGCCACGACGTCGCGGTGTGGCTCGTCAACACCGGCTGGAGCGGCGGTCCGTACGGCATCGGCCAGCGCATGAAGATCGCTCACACGCGCGCGATGGTGAACGGCGCGCTCGGCGGCCGCCTGGCGGGGGTCCCGATGCGCATCGACCCGATCTTCGGGCTGGCCGTTCCGACCACGTGCCCCGACGTCCCGCAGCAGGTGCTCGACCCGAAGTCCACGTGGAGCGACCCGGCCGCCTACGACGCGCAGGCGCAGAAGCTGGCCGGCATGTTCAGGAAGAACTTCGCGGCCATCGCCCCCGACGCGTCGCCCGAGCTGGTGGCAGCCGGCCCCCGCCCGGCGGTCTCGGAGCCCGCGATCGCGCGGCGGTAAAGGCGGCGCTTTCGCCGCGCGAGGAGACACGACGGGAGACGCGCTACGCAGACGCTACTCGACGGATCGACCGCCGCCGGCGCCATTCTGATCCTGGCCCTGGTTGCCGGGACCGGCCTCGCGCTGGGCCAGCTCCGCGTTCGAGGGCTCGGCCTCGGGATCGCCGGCGTCTTGTTCGCCGGCCTCGCCTTCGGCCACTTCGGCGTGCGCGTGGACGAGCGCATCCTGGAGTTCGCCCGCGAGTTCGGGCTGATCCTGTTCGTGTACTCGATCGGCCTCCAGGTGGGTCCCGGCTTCGTCGCCTCGCTGCGGCGCAACGGGCTGCCGCTGAACCTGCTCGCCGCCGCCGTCGTGTTGCTCGGGGTTTTGACCGCAGTGAGCCTGCACCTCGTCGGCGGGATCGACGCGGCGGCGGTCGCGGGCATCCTGAGCGGCGCCACGACGAACACGCCCTCGCTCGCCGCCGCTCAGCAGGCGCTCGAGCAGGTCGCGACCGATCCCGCGGCGCGCGAGACGCTCGCCCGCCTGCCCGGCGTCGGCTACGCGGTGGCCTACCCGTTCGGCGTCTTCGGCATCATCGTGGTGATGGTCGGGATCCGGGCCGCGTTCCGGATCAGCCTCGCGCGAGAGAGGGAGGAGCTCGAGCGCAGTCTCGAGGCGGAGGTCCGCCGCCCCGCCCGCGCCAACCTCGAGGTGGCGAACCCGAACCTCGCCGGCATGTCCCTCGAGCGCGTGCCGCTCGCCCAGTCCGGGATCGTGGTCTCCCGGATCCTCCACGAAGGAACGCTGCAGGTGCCGCGGCCGGACACGAAGCTGGCTCTCGGGGATGTGCTTCTCGCCATCGGAACCCGCGAGGAGCTCGACGCGCTGCGGGTCGTCGTGGGGAAGGAGAGCGACCTCGACCTGCGCTCGCTGCCGAGCGCGCTCACGACACGCCGTCTGATCGTCACCCGCGCCGCCGCCAGCGGCAAGACGATCGCGGAGCTCGACTTCGTGCGCCGCTTCGGCGTCCAGATCACGCGGGTGAGCCGGGCCGAGGTCGAGCTGCCGGCGAGCCCCGGTTTCGAGCTCCAATACGGAGACAGCGTCCTCGTCGTGGGGGAGGCGGCTGACATCGCCGGCGCGGCGCCCGAGCTCGGCGACTCCCCGAAGAGCCTGAACTACCCGCACCTCGTGCCGATGTTCGTGGGCATCGCCCTCGGCATCCTGCTCGGTAGATGGGCTTTCTCGCTGCCGGGTGTTCCCGCGCCGGTGCGCCTGGGACTCGCCGGGGGCCCGCTCCTCGTAGCGATCCTGCTGAGCCGGATCGGACGGATCGGGCGGCTCGTCTGGTACATGCCCCTCTCCGCCAACTACATGCTGCGCGAGGTGGGCATCGTGCTCTTCCTCTGCGCGGTCGGGCTGCACGCGGGAGACGTCTTCGTAGACACACTCCTGCACGGCCCCGGGCTCTACTGGATGGCGGGGGGAGCCCTGGTCACCGTGGTCCCGCTGGCGGTCGTGGGAGTCGTCGGCCGGGTGGTGCTCGGCCTCAACTTCCTGACCCTCTCGGGGCTCCTGGCCGGAAGCATGACCGACCCGCCGGCCCTCGCGTTCGCGAACACGGTGGCGGGCAGCGAGGGTCCTTCCACGGCCTACGCCACGGTCTACCCGGCCACGATGATCCTGCGCGTCCTCGCCGCACAGCTCTTCGTCTTGTACCTGGTGCGCTGAGATGACCGGGCGCGGAGTCGCTCACGCCGAGGCTGGCGCGCCTCTACACCCGAAGGCGACCTTCCTGGCGCTGCTCGCGGGCCTGGCACTGGCCGGCCTGCTGGCGATCCTGCTTCCGTTCGTCGGCCCCATCGTCCTGGCCGGCGCACTCTCGATCGCCACCTACCCGGTCTACCGGTGGCTTGGCGAGCGCTGGCCCCGACTGTCGCCGACCCTGCGCGCCCTGATGACCGACCTCGCCATCCTGCTGCTGGTGCTCGTGCCCGTTGTCCTCGTGATCGGGACGGCGGCCTCCCAGGCGGACACCTTCCGCCCGGTGCTGTCGCGTTGGATCGAGGCCAGCCAGGCGGTCCACAAAGCCCGCGGGAGCGGGCTCGGCTCCGCGCAGCCAGCCTGGCTGGCGGACCGCGCGGCGCGCGGTCTCGACCAGCTCGCCGACTGGGCGGTGCTGGGCGCCGCCCAGGTTCTGCAGGCCGCCGCCTTGAGCCTCGTGCTCTGCCCGCTGATCACGTTTTTCCTGCTGCGCGACGGGCCGGCGTATCTTGAGGAGCTCAGCCGCTTCCTTCCGCTTCACGACGAGGACAAGCAGCGCCTCTTCGAGCGGACGCACGACGCCACGGTCGCGGTCGTACGCGGCCTCCTCCTGACCGGGCTGCTCGAGGCCGCCATCGCGACGCTGGGCTACGCCCTGATGGGAATTCCCGCTGCCGTCCTGCTCGGGGTGCTGACAGGTCTTGCCAGCGTCGTACCCGTCGTCGGCACGAGCAGCGTCTGGGTGCCGGTCGGCCTGGTGACGGCCCTCTCCGGCCACGCGATAGCGGGCCTGCTCGTCCTCGCCTGGGGAACCGCGATGGTACTGATCATCGACAGTTTCGCGGCGCCCTGGCTGGTCGGGCATCGGATCCGCGTGAGCCTCCTGCCCCTGCTGTTCGGGATCCTCGGCGGCGCGGCCGTCTTCGGGGTGAAGGGCCTCCTGATCGGGCCGCTGATCGTCTCGATCGCGCCCACGGTACTCGAGCTGGCGCGCCGCCG